>JAQTXW010000063.1 GCA_028688575.1 Methylotenera sp.
CTAAGTATAATCAAAGCATATAACAGTTCTGACTTTACGCCATTTATTCTATGATGAAAGTGACTCTGGTTACACTCAGTCAAAATGGTCGAGCAAGGTCTTGCCGTTGCACAGCCTACTTTAACCCAGATTTTCCATTATTAGGCGATTTTGCCTCTACTTGCATGTTAACTTGCCCACTTTGCGTCTTTTTTGTACATATTTTCTGTCAATAGAATAAAATCTGCGCAAAAATCCATCAAACTGTGCGGCGTTGCCACTGCAAGTCCTAATAGAAAATCTGGGTTTAAAGTAGAGGCTTGATGGGCGTGAGCTGATAGAACAATACGCGACTACGTTTGGCGAGTGAAACATACTGGTCTGGGTTGTCTGTGGCGGCATTCCAGCTATTTTCAGGCTGCATGTCGTTTTCAATACTTGTCCGCACGGATTTGGCAAGAGCTTCATGATGCACAATTACACCAACCTCAGTGTTGAGGTTCTCAGAACGCGGGTCAAAATTAAAAGTGCCAATGTAAACCGTTTGACCATCTACCACCATGGTTTTGGCATGAATGGCAAATACGGGTATTTTTTCAGTTGGCACTTTCGCCTGGCGTAATAGTCGTTGTTTGATTTCTGGGTCAGGTTTATATTCAAAGATATCAATCCCCATGTGAAGCAGTTTATCACGCTGGTTGCGATAGCCACTAAATGCCTGAATGTTGTCGGTAGAAGCCAGGGAATTGGTACTGATACGCACGTTTACGCCACGCTTGATTGCTTGCTTAAATAGTTTGATTGCGGCATTGGACATCACCAGATAAGGGGATTGAATCACGATTTCATTGTCAGCCTGCGCTACGAGCTGTGCGAGTTTCTGTGTGGTCAGCCCGCTGCCGCCAAGTAATAGTTTGTTGCTGTTTTTACCTGGGGTGTCGCTGATAAATGTAATATCAGACCAGATGATTTTCTCTGCCAAACGCGCAAAAGCCTGCGGTGTTTGATGAATTAATTGCTGCACTTCAGGCGTGAAGTTTTCAGGGTTGTTCGCATAGGCAAATAGATCGGCATAAATGTTTTGTATCTCTTCATCCTTAATGGAGATATTCTTTTGCATTAAGCCTAGGCCATCGTAGAGTTCTTCAACAGGTGCGCTTAGCGGGCTTGCCCAGAATTTATCAAAACTAGCCTGCATGCTGTTCACGGCCTGACCAAGAATCAATGCGTCACGGTCGCGAAAGTTATAATCACTATTGTAATCAAAATATTCAGCCGCCATATTGCGGCCTCCCGTAATGGCGATTTTTCCATCCACCATAAATGTTTTATCGTGCATGCGTTGATTAACACCACGGAAATTCACGGCAATATTGAGTAGGCGCTTATGAAAAGGCGTGCCTACAGAATGCTGCGGGTTATAAATACGAATCTCGATATTGGGGTGTTTGGCAAGTGCTAGCAAAGATTTGTCAGGGGCATCAATCAGTAAGTCATCGACAATGACCCGCACTTTTACACCTCTATCTGCCGCGCGTAATAAAGCCTCGGATGCCAGAATGCCAACATTGTCGGTGCTCCAGATAAAATACTGGACCTCTATGGTCTTTTGCGCATTATTTGCCAGCCACGCTCTGGCTAGTAGCGCTTCTTCACCTTTATCCAACACATAAACTCCGCTTTGATCAGGATGCGCTGCAATCGCTTGGTCAATCAAAAATTGCGGCGTTTCTTCGGCTGGTGCTATGGTCGAAAATAGTAAAAAACAGATAGTTAGGAGTCTATGTTTCATCAAATATCCTTGAGCTAGCATACTTATTTGCAAGCGACTTCACTCGCAAGATTGAGGGCGACCGCCTCGGCCACTTTAATGCCATCTACGCCAGCTGATAAAATGCCGCCAGCATAGCCTGCGCCTTCTCCACATGGATACAAGCCCTTGGTGTTGATGCTTTGCAAAGTAGCATCGTCACGTTTGATTCTGATGGGGCTAGACGTACGCGTTTCCACTCCAGTCAAAACGCCGTCAGCAAGGTCAAACCCTTTAATCTGTTTTGCGAATGCAGGAATCGCCTCACGGATGGCGCTAATTGCAAATTCAGGCAGGGCAGTATCTAAGTTGGTCAAATGCACGCCAGGTTTGTATGAAGGCATCACTTTGCCAAATTGCGTCGAAGCTTGATTGGCCAGGAAGTCGCCTATCAACTGTCCTGGGGCATTGTAATTGCTACCCCCTAGTATAAAAGCATGGCTTTCAAGCTGGCGTTGTAATGCAATACCTGCCAGTGGGTGTTCTGGAAAGTCAACCTCAGGCGTAATGCCCACTACAATGCCCGCATTGGCATTACGCTCGTTGCGCGAATATTGGCTCATGCCATTCGTCACCACGCAATTGGGTTCTGATGCTGCAGCGACCACAGTTCCGCCAGGGCACATACAGAAACTATACACAGCACGTCCATTTTTTGCATGGTGCACAAGCTTGTAATCGGCAGCACCCAGCTTGGTGAGCAAGTCAGAACTCAAGCTCTTGCCGTACCTGGCTTTATCAATTAAAGATTGCGGGTGCTCAATACGAAAGCCGATGGAGAAGGGCTTGGCTTCAACATACACACCACGTTTGTAGATCATTTCAAATGTATCACGCGCACTATGGCCCACCGCTAAAATCAGGTGATTGGTGGCAATGTGTTCACCTGTTTGCAGAGTAACGCCCCGCACCTCATGGTTGATAATTTCAATGTCTTCTACGCGCGATTCAAAACGTATCTCACCGCCCAGGTCAACGATGGTGTTGCGCATTGCTTCGACCATGCCCACCAATCTAAATGTGCCAATGTGCGGGTGGCTTACGTACATAATTTCTGGTGGTGCGCCAGCTCTTACAAACTCCTGAATCACTTTGCGGCCATAATGCTTGGGGTCTTTAATCTGGCTGTATAGCTTTCCGTCTGAAAAAGTGCCTGCACCGCCTTCACCAAACTGCACATTGGATTCAGGGTTTAGTTTATTTTTGCGCCACAGACCCCATGTGTCTTGTGTCCGTTCGCGTACCGCTTTGCCACGCTCCAGCACAATCGGTTTAAAGCCTGATTGCGCAAGAATTAAGGCTGAAAAAATACCAGCAGGACCAAAACCAACTACAACAGGGCGCGTGATTTCGGGCTTGGTATTAGTGGCGACAAATTTGTATTCAGTATCAGGTGCTGATTTAACATGCGGATCTTTACGGAGTCTGGCGAGAATTTTAGCCTCGTGCTTAAGTTCTACGTCCAGACTATACACATACAAGATCGCATGAGATTTTCGTGCATCCACGCCACGTTTGAAGATGCTAAAACTGAGTAATTCGCTCTCTGGAATTTCAAGACGTTTTAATAGCGCCGCTTTGATTTGATCATCCTGATGGATGAGCGTGCCGGCGAGTTCTACTGGGAGTTTGATTTCAGTGATGCGTAACATGGGTAACCTTAAGGATAGTGTTTATCTATCAGATGGAGTATTTAATCAAATTTCCAAATTTAATTGCAATAGTCTTTTAAGCATAGGCACAGTCACTGGTTTTTTCTCAGTCAGTGACCAGCTATCCAGTGCGTCTAAAACAGCCATTAAAGTAGGCAAGTCGCGTCGCAAATAACGCAGGCAGTAATCCACCACCTCATCTGGCAGTTTCATGCCGCGCGCATACGCATGGGTTTTAAGTGCCTGCGCCTTTTCTTCATCGATCAATGGATGCAGTTGGTAAACTAGGCCCCAAGCCAGGCGAGTGGCCAGGTCAATGCGCAATCCCATTTGGGTGGGTGCGGCATTGCCTGCAGTGATGAGTATGCCGTTATCAGCGCGCAATTGATTAAAATGGTCAAACAACGCAATTTGAGCATGTTCATCTAACGTGTGTACATCGTCAACAGTGCTCAGTGGCAGGTTATGCTCGCTGGCTAAACGTTTGCATGCTGAGAGTAAATGGGTTTTGCCACTGCCAGGTGCACCCCACAGGTAAATGAAGCGAGCTTCAACGACATTGTTGAGTGCTTGCTTTAGACTATGCAGTGCCTCAGCATTCTGGCCAGCAATGAAGTTGTCTAGGGTTGGAGGGGCGGGTGGCTGTATGTCGAGTAAAAGCTGCTTCAAGAATGATTGCCTGTATAAAAATGACTCTGTAAATATTGGGACTTGGCGTGCCTGAACCCGACAGCAATGGCTGCTGAAACTGGCAACGCCAGCAATATGCCTGCAAAACCAAATAACTGCCCGCCTGCCATAAGCGCAAAAATCACTGCCAGCGGATGCAGGCCGATGCGGTCGCCCACCAGATAGGGGGTGAGTGCCATGCTTTCTATGATTTGCCCCAAACCAAATACGATTAAAATGGGAATCAAATCATGTAAGTTGCCAAACTGCAGTAGTGCCGAGAGTATGCCCAGCAGCAGCCCCAGGCCGAAGCCTAAATAGGGAATAAAGCCTAATAATCCAGATAAAATGCCGATGGGTAAGGCGAGTTCGAGCCCTGCCAGCCACAAGCCTGCTGCGTAAAACACGCTCATCAAGAGCATCACGCTCAGTTGCCCGCGTAAAAATTCTGCAAGCACGGCGTCAACCTCCGAAGCGATAATCTGTGTTTTAGCTATCAATTTTCTAGGAATTAAATGACAGACTTTCTCGATGATGACGTTCCAGTCAACCAGCAAATAAAATAGCACCAATGGAATCAATATCAGGTTGGCGAGCCACCCCGCAATTGCCATGCTGTGGGCGCTTAAGCCTAGTGCAATCTTTTTAGCTAAATTTCCTGCGGTTTGCCAGTTTTCAGTCAGAATCTGCTGAATTTGCGCAAAATCAATGGTGAGTGCAAGGCCAAAGTTTTTTTGCAGCCATGGTTCAAGGAGTGTTTTTGCAGTATTGAAATAAACGGGGAGCTTTTGTGCAAGTAAGATAATTTCTTTTTGCAGTAGTGGAATCACAATCAAAAGCATCAGTAGCAGGATGCCAAACAGGAGTGCCATGACAAGGAGCGCGGCTACAGTGCGACTGGGGCTAAATTTTCTGAAATGAAAATTATCAATTCTATTGACCAACGGGTTGGCAATGTAAGCCAGAATGGCCGCAATTAAAAAAGGCGTGAGAATTGGCCCTAGTAAATAAACCAAGCCGCTAAATAGCAAAATAGCGATGAGTCCAGCTATATTGATATGCTTATCCATTTGTATTCTCTAAAAATTGACGCGATTTCGGTTAGCCTAAAATTTCGGTTAACTCATCATTTCAGTTAAAATGTCATTATAGACGTAGAAAACACTTTTTGTAGAAAGCGAGAATCCTTTTGAGCGGCAATAATTCAGATAAAACTTCTATTAGCTACCGTGATGCAGGCGTGGATATTGAAGCAGGTGATGCACTGGTTGAACAGATTAAACCATATGCCAAGCGTACCATGCGTCCAGAAGTGCTCGGCGGCATAGGCGGCTTTGGCTCGCTATTTGCTGTGCCTCAGAAGTTTAAAGAGCCGATTCTTGTGTCGGGCACAGACGGTGTGGGCACTAAACTTAAGCTGGCTTTCGAGTTAAATAAGCACGACACCGTGGGGATTGATCTGGTGGCGATGAGTGTGAACGATATTCTGGTGCAGGGTGCCGAGCCATTGTTTTTTCTGGATTACTTTGCCTGTGGTAAACTCGAGGTAGGCATTGCGGCGCAGGTAGTGAAGGGTATTGCTGAAGGTTGCGAGCAATCTGGCTGTGCGTTGGTGGGTGGCGAAACGGCCGAAATGCCTGGTATGTACCCAGCTGGTGAGTATGACCTTGCGGGCTTTGCTGTGGGTTGTGTGGATAAAGCTAAAATCATTAACGGCACAACCATTGCGGCAGGGGATGTGGTGCTGGGTTTGGCTTCAAACGGCGCACATTCAAATGGCTACTCGCTGATTCGTAAATTGATTGAAAAATCAGGCATTGATTTTGAGTCAGACTTTCACGGCAGAAAATTTAAAGACGTGGTGATGGCACCGACACGCATTTATGTGAAGTCTTTGTTAAAACTGATTGATGCTTTACCAGTTAAAGGCATGGCACATATCACAGGCGGAGGCATCACGGAGAACATTCCGCGTGTGTTGCCAGCAAGGCTAACGGTTGAAATTAAAGCCAGCAGTTGGCAGTTGCCGCCATTGTTCCAATGGTTGCAGGCTCAGGGCAATATCATACCTTCTGAAATGTATAAGACTTTTAACTGCGGTATTGGTATGGCAATTGTCATTGCAAGAGAGCATGTTGCCGCGGCTAAAGCTTTGCTGGAAGCTTCAGGTGAAACGGTGTTCGAGATTGGGCATGTTCGTATACAAAATGCAGGTGAAGCGCCAACTGTCGTTGTTTAATAGCATTTCGCGTAACTAAAATTACCCTGATGCGTTGGTTGTGATGTGTCTTAATTAAGAGGAGTCATCGTGGTTAATCGCATCAGAGTATTTACTTTCTTGCTTGGATTGTTTGTGAGCGCCTCTGTGTTTTCACAGCAGATGGCTATGCCGCAAAGCATTCTGGCCACTTACGAGGTGACTAAAAACGGACAGCCGTTTGCAAATGTGCATGAGCAGTTTGTGGTCACAGGCGATACTTACAAAATTGAAAGCGTCACAAAAGGCATTGGTGTTTATGCTTTGCTTGGTGAGCGAGTATTGGTCAGTGTTGGCAAGGTGACCGCACATGGCCTGAAGCCTAATCAATTTGAGTTGCAACAGGGAGATCAGCCCAAAAAATCGCTAAAAGCTGAGTTTGACTGGCCCAAACAAACCCTGAATATGATGGTAAAAGGCAAGCTGAAACAAGCGGTGTTAACGCCTGGTACGCAAGATCTAGCAAGTTATGCCTATCAGTTTATGTATGTACCAGCCTCATTGAAAGATGTGCTGACTATGCCGCTCACGACAGGGAAAAAACTCAATCATTATCAATACAAGGTTAAGCCAGAGATTGAAATGGTCGAGAGTGCTGGGGTGCAATATAAAACTTTGCATTTGGTACAAGCTAAGCAGGAGGTGCCTGAAACTAAAGAGCTGTGGCTTTCTACTGAACACCACTACCTGCCAGTGCGTATTTTACTGGTAGATGACTATGGTCAAAAACTTGAGCAGCGCTTAACAGAACTGAAAGTGAAGTAACCAGTTTGACGACGCAGTTACCCACAATAACAATAAAAGAGAATTTATATGACGCCCAATCTTATTAGGCAAGCAGCAGTTGTGCTTTCCAATTTACTGACCTTTAGTGGCCCAGCCGATGCCAAGTTAAGCGAATTTTTTCGCAACAACCGTGATTTGGGCACTAAGGAGCGTGCCTTTGTGGCAGAGAGCGTTTATGGTGTGCTGCGTCGCTTGCGTTTTTTAAGCACCGTGACTGCCAATGATGAAAATGACCCAGACGATGCACGTAAACTGATTTTAGCCTGGCTGTTACGTGTGCAGGGCATGAGTATTCGTGAGCTTGAGCCCATGCTCAATGAGCAGCAAAAAGAGTGGGCACACATGATTAAGGCTAAATCCACAGAGCATTTACCACTGGCTGTGCAGGCAGATGTGCGTGACTGGTTGTGGGATAAACTGGTTGCCCAATATGGAGAGCTTGAAGCGCTGGCAATTGCACGCAGTATGCATGAGCAGGCCACACTGGATTTGCGAGTAAATACCATTAAAGGCACACGCGACGAGGTGCTGAAGAAAATGCTGGCAGAAAACACTTCAAATGAAACCTCGATTACTGAAACACCTTTTTCGCCGATTGGCATCCGTATGCCACATCGTATGAATATTGGGCGTCATATATTATTTACCGAGGGTAAAATTGAAGTGCAGGATGAGGGAAGCCAACTGCTGGCACATCTGGTGGCGGCTAAGCGCGGCATGATGGTGGCTGATTTTTGTGCTGGTGCGGGGGGTAAAAGTCTGGCAATAGGCGCACTGATGCGCAATACTGGCAGGTTGTACGCTTTTGATGTGTCAGAGAAGCGACTGCATAATCTGGGGCAACGTCTCAAGCGTTCTGGCTTGAGTAATTTAAATGCACAAGTCATCAGCAGTGAGACTGACCCTAAGCTCAAGCGTCTAAATGGCAAGTTTGACCGTGTGCTGGTAGATGCACCTTGCAGTGGCTTGGGTACGCTGCGCCGCAATCCAGATTTAAAGTGGCGCCAGACGCCACAGGATGTGGCTGAGCTGAATGTGAAGCAAGCGAATATCTTGGCGCGTGCGGCCAAACTGACCAAGGTCGGCGGTCGCTTGATTTATGCAACGTGTAGCTTGTTAAGTGATGAAAACGAGCAAGTCGCAACACAGTTTTTAGCAACGCATCCAGAGTTTAAATTATTGAATGCAGCAGAGATTTTAGCGCAGCAGCAAATTACGCTGGATACGGGGGATTATTTAAAATTACTGCCGCATATCCATCATACAGATGGTTTTTTTGCCGCAGTGTTTGAAAAGCTGGATGGCCCGCAACTTGCTCAATCTGGGCCTGTCGCCGAGGCTGTAGCAACACCTCAAGTTAGCAAGCCCGCTGCTAAAAACAAAAAGCCAAAAAAAGCCTCAACTGCACATGAAGTGGCCTAGCCTAAATTTACAGATATTATTAGGCACGGTAACTGGTGTTGTTTTAGGAGCTTACTTCCAAGCTTTGGGTGCGGAGCACGCGGCGGTTGTAAATGGTCTGTATGTTTCTGGATTAGTAGGGGCGCTGTTTATAGACCTGCTTAAAATGATACTGATACCTCTGGTATTCTGCTCAATTTCAGTCGGTATTGCTAACTTACGCCAGCATCAGCAAATGCATCGAGTCTGGGTGAGTGCGCTTATCTATTTTGTTGCAACCATGATGTTGGCAATTACGCTGGCGCTGCTGACGAGTAATTATTTTAAGCCAGGCAGTGGTCTGCAAATTACGATGTTTGAAAATGCCATGCAGAATTTCCAGGCCAAGCAATTGCCTTTGCCTGAATTCTTTGCACAATTTTTACATGGCCTATTTGTGAATCCGTTCGCTGCGCTGGCGCAAACCAATGTGCTGGCAGTGGTCATGTTCTCGCTTATTTTGGGCATTGCGCTGGTCATGGGCGGAGAGCGCTTTGCACATGTGCGCCAATTGCTGCAGGAGGCTTTGGATATTACTATGCTGATTGTGGGCTGGGTGATGAAACTGGCACCCTTCGGGATTATGGCGTTGCTGATTAAGCTGGTTGCCGTGCAGGATGTTGCTATGCTGGGGACTTTGGCAAAATTTGTTGCGGTCGTTGTATCAACAACACTGCTTCATGGCATTGTAGTATTGCCGTTGATTTTATATGGATTGACACGCATTTCACCATTAAAGTTATGGCGCGGTTCGCGTGCGGCACTGGTCACTGCATTTGCAACCAGTTCAAGCGCGGCTACTTTGCCTATCAGTTTGCGCTGCGCTACCCAGCATTTACATGTAAAACCAGAAATCGCAGGTTTTGTGTTGCCATTGGGTGCAACTATCAATATGGATGGCACCGCCTTGTACGAAGCCGCGGCAGCGCTGTTTATTGCCAATCTGGTGGGCATAGAGTTGAGTGTAATGCAACAGGGCATAGTATTTGCGATGGCAATGATTGCCGCCCTTGGCGCACCAGGTATTCCCAGTGCTGGAATGGTCACCATGGTGATGGTGTTGCAATCGGTTGGACTACCTGCTGAAGCGATTGCAATTTTATTGCCGATCGATAGGTTGCTGGATACGATACGCACCACTGTGAATGTGGAGGGAGATATTGTAGGTAGTCTGGTTGTACAGAAAGTCACCTTACGCTAGTCATCGTGAGTAATCTCTACTCATCTTTTGTCATCAGTACAGATAAGTGGCTTTGAATATCAACAGGATAAAGGTGCACTCACCGACCTATTGCGTTTTGCCGTCAGGCATATCTATTCCGCCAGTGAGTGTTCACATTGCATCGTAAGTTTGTGGTGTAAATCTTGGAATAGAAAAAGCCCTGAATTTTTGATTCAGGGCTTTTGAAAGT
>JAQTXW010000064.1 GCA_028688575.1 Methylotenera sp.
CCGTATTGAGCGCGAAAAATTGGAACGTGCGCAAAAACATGCAGAACGCGCAGCGAGTGCAAAAAACGAAGCCCCTAAAACCGAGGGGGTACCTGAGAAAAAACAGGCTGACACTTCTGATCAGGATGCAAAAAAAGCCGCAATTGCAGCGGCAATTGCACGTGCAAAAGCATTAAAGACTACCGAAACTGAAGTGGCTACAAACAGGCCAGCAGAAAATGCCTCATTAACAGCAAAGCCATCAAAAAAACAAACCAAAGATATTTCAGACCAGTCGGCACCGGACAAACAAGCACTGATTGCGGCCGCGATAGAGCGGGCAAAGGCACAAAAGCTTGCGGCGTTAGAAAAAGGCGTGGCCCCAAAAAACGTCGAGAAGGTCAGCCCTGCAGTTGAGGCTGAAATTAAAAAGATTGATGAAATTCGTGAAAAAGCGAAAATAACCACTGAAGCTCAATCGCCTGAATAAAATGGTGATTACCAACATAATAGGATTTTAGATTGAACCGCTCACCCTACGCCACAGAAGCTCCTTCTGTCACTTTAATCATGTTGAAAGTGCTACTGGCACTCGTGCCAGGCATCATCACGTATGCTTGGGTATATGGCACAGGCATATTCATCACCCTCAGTCTGGCAACGATTACGGCTGTCGTGACCGAGGCTGTATTTTTAAAATTACGTCAGCGCCCTGTTGCTGCGCATTTATTCGACCTGAGTGCAATCGTCACAGCATGGCTACTGGCACTTGCACTACCATTGTTCGCCCCTTGGTGGCTCGTAGTGCTGGGGACGTTTTTCGCCATTGCGATTGCAAAACAACTATATGGCGGTCTGGGTTACAACCCGTTCAACCCTGCCATGATAGGCTATGCGGCTTTGCTGATTTCTTACCCTGCCATCATGACAAAATGGCCGGCACCACTCGCACTGGCTTCGGCACAATTAAGTTTTGCTGACCAGTTTAATTTAATTTTTACTGGCACCCTCCCCACTGGCATCCAGTTAGACGCAATTACCTCCGCGACACCTTTAGACTATCTAAAGACGCAACTCATGCTCAACCATACGGTCACCAACGTCTCAAGTGCCGCCATCTTTGGTCACTGGGGAGCAAAAGGCAGTGAGTTAGTATCAGTAGCTTACCTGCTAGGCGGTTTATATCTGATTCAACAACGCATTATCAGCTGGCATCTGCCGACCGCTTTTATTGCCACCCTCGCATTGATAGCACTGATATTTAATCTTTTGCAGCCAGCGCAATACATAGCCCCTGCGTTTCATTTAATGAGCGGTGCTGCCATGCTCTGCGCTTTTTTCATCATCACCGACCCTGTCAGCGGCCCTACCACACCGCGTGGTAAACTTTACTTTGCGGCAGGGGTTGCCATCATTACCTATTTGATCCGTGTTTATGGCGGCTACCCTGATGGAGTCGCTTTTGCCGTACTTCTCATGAACATGTGTGTACCACTGATTGACGCCTATACCCAGCCGCGGGTATTTGGCCATCAAAAATAGCGCCTAAAGACTACTATGCCAGAATCCATCATTAAACATACTGTCAAAACAGCAGCCACTATGCTGGCATTTGCGCTTGTGGGCACATTCATGCTGGCATATATTTTTGAAATCACGCGCGCCCCCATAGAGAAAAGTGAGGCCGACGCACGCGTTGCACTGTTTAAACAAATATTACCCGATGAGCGTTACTATGTTAGGCATGAGGAAAGACATCATGAAGATGGTTCACTGCTCAGCAATGTCATAGAAATTGCACCCAATGCGTTGCTGGGCAATAAGGTCACCACCAAGGCGCATTTTGCCAAAGTAGATAAAAAATTTGCAGCCGTCATACTGGAGGCCATCGCTCATGATGGGTATGCGGGAGATATCAAACTGCTTATTGCGATTCGGGAAGATGGCACGTTAAGTGGGGTACGCGTATTATCACACAAAGAAACACCTGGTCTGGGGGATTATGTTGATATTATGCATAGCGATTGGATTAAACTTTTTGATCACGAATCAATCAAAAACACACCGACCGCGCAATGGAAAGTAAAAAAAGATGGTGGAAAATTTGACTACATGGCGGGCGCTACCATCACACCCAGAGCGGTTGTGAATGCAGTGCACAAGGCGCTGACTTATTATGAACAAAACAAGCACACACTCCATGCGTTAGCAGAACAAAGGTCCGAAACTAAACCGCATGACAAGGATGATGAATGAGCCTATATAAAGACATTACCTTAAACGGATTATGGAAACAGAACCCTGGTTTAGTGCAACTGCTTGGCCTTTGCCCTACGCTTGCGGTGACTTCTACCGTGGTGAACGGAGTAAGTTTAGGATTGGCTACCACACTGGTCATGGCGGCTTCCAATGGCGCAATCTCCCCTGTGAGAAAATTCATCCCCAGCGAGATTCGTGTGCCAGTTTTTATTTTAGTCATTGCCGCGTTGGTCACCGTGATCGACTTGTCTATTAACGCATTTGCACTTGAATTGCATAAGGTATTAGGGATTTTTATACCGCTCATCGTCGTTAATTGCATTGTGCTTGCGCGCGTAGAATCATTTGCCGCAAAGAATGAACCCGCCCCTGCAATTTTTGACGGATTCATGATGGGCATAGGATTAACCGCCGTGCTCGGCCTATTAGGCGCGATGCGTGAATTGGTAGGCAAAGGCACGCTGTTTTCAGGCCTGGATTTAATCTTTGGTGAAAATGCAAAACAATTTGTGCTCACAGTGATTCCTGATTACCACGGTTTTTTACTCGCCGTGTTGCCTCCGGGCGCATTTTTGGGCTTAGGTATCCTCATTGCCGTTCGCAATTGGCTTGAATTCAGAAACACAGCGAATAACAAAACTGTAGCCATTAATCCCAACAAGGCCGTGATGGCGACTTCACACAGCCACTAATCACCTGCCCGCATGAATGCTGAAAAACGTCTTGAAATATTTAAGCGCCTGAAGGCGAGCATTCCTAACCCCAGTACTGAGCTTCACTACCGCAGCACATTTGAGCTACTGATTGCTGTGATGCTTTCAGCACAGGCTACAGATAAAAGCGTTAATCTGGCCACAGACAAACTTTTTGCCGTGGCAAATACACCTGAAACGATGCTTAAACTTGGGCTATTGCCGTTAGAAGCCCACATTAAAACCATAGGCTTATACCATGCTAAAGCTAAAAATATTTTAGCGACTTGCCAGATATTGATACAGCAACACCAATCACTTGTACCAGCATCACGTGCCGCACTGGAAGCGCTACCTGGCGTCGGCAGAAAAACCGCCAATGTAATGCTTAATACAGCCTTTGGTCAGCCGACTATCGCGGTTGATACGCATCTCTTCAGACTAGGTAACCGCATCAAACTGGCCACTGGCAAAAATGTATTAGAAGTCGAAAAAAAATACTTAAAAACCATTCCAGCCACATTTATGCATGATGCACATCACCTGCTGATACTGCATGGGCGTTATGTATGCACTGCTCGCAAACCTAAATGCACTCAATGCTGTATTGCAGATTTATGTGAGTATCAGGCAAAAGAATATCACACAGAACCGCCTTATCGGGAGGCTAGATGAATATCGCCACCAGCATAGTCACTGGTCAACAAGCCTCTGCTGATATCGCAAAGGCCGCGGTGAGCAATGCAATGATTAAGGCTGATTTAAGTATCGCCAACAGTGTATTACTGTTACTGTCTTCTGAGTTTGCAAGCAATCCGCTTCCTGCAATCAAGGCCGCAGCTAAGGCTGCCAACTGCACGCAGGTGATGGGGTGCTCTGCAACGGGCATATTCACTGAGGATGACTGGGTCGTGGATGCGCCAGCGGTTGCTGCCATGGTATTCGGTGGCAAAGTAAGTTTAAGTCTGCCGCAAGTCAATCTTAGTAAGCTACCTTTACTGACCTTGTCAGCCCCCAACGCAATCAACACAACCTGGCTTAGCCACCATATACGCTATGGCGGCGTTTCTGGCGATGCGACAGGGCGGGGCCCGTTTTCAGTATGGCAGAATGCTAAAGGTAACGTCACAGGACATATTGAAGCACATGTGATTGGCGCAGAAATAGCCACTGGCGTGTCACACGGGCTCAAACTGCTGACTGAGGCACGCCGGGTAACGCATAGTGAGCAGTTTGATATTCTTTTGCTAGATACGCACAATCCAATCAAACTGTTAGAAAAGGCTTGGAAATCGCATCACAGACAGAAAGCGCCCATCCCATCACATCGCATCATGGCGCTCTATGCCGATAGCAAAGAAGCCATCCAGAATGGGGACTTTCATCAAACGCCTGTGATCAGTTGCAATGAAGATCCAGCTAGCGTTACCCTAGCGCAAAAGATTCCGGAGGGGAAATTTCTTAGCTGGGCAGTACGGGATATCAACATTGCACAAATTGACTTGAAAAATACCATACAGACTCTAAAAAACAGGCTAAATGCCAAGCCAGATTTTGGCCTTCTGTTCTCATGTATGGGTCGTGGACCTTATTTTTATGAAGGGTTAGATCTGGATCTGGCGGTCATTAAAAGCGCGCTTCCCGACATGCCTTTACTTGGGTTTTATGGTAACGGGGAGATTGCTCACATTGGTCACAGCAATCAATTACTGCCGTATTCTGCGGTACTTTCACTTTTTAGCACACAAAAACCTTGAATTAATTCCATTGAGTTTATATGAGTTTATATCACCCAAGTCGTGACCAAGCGCGTCAGTTTTTATTCGATGCCTGGCAGAAATTAAAACAACAACATGCACTAACGGATCTAGAAAAAATAGCGGTTGAGGTCATGCAAATGCATCCTGAGTATCACAGCATACTCAATGCTCCAGAGCGCTATATGCAGCAACAGTACTTTCCAGAAATGGGTGAAACCAATCCATTTTTGCATTTAAGTCTACATTTATCAGTGATTGAGCAAATTTCAATCAACCAGCCCATAGGCATCCATGCTATTTACAAAACACTACTGCAAAAACACCAAGATCAGCATATCGCACAGCATGCAATATTAGAGTGCCTGGCAGAAACCATTTGGCATTCGCAGCGAAATAACACGCCACTAGACTCCGAGCACTACTTAACGCTTTTACAGCAAAAGTTGGCGGCAGCTTAAGTGTGCACTCTAGTCATCAAAACTGATAGTTTGGTCTTGTCGCAACGCCAGTACTGAAAGTAGATTTTTCTGCTCAACTGGCGTCATGTTCCACCAGTCTTTAATTTCCTGCACCGTGCGATAACAGCCATAACAAAGGCCAGCATCCTCATTCATACTGCACACACCAATACAAGGTGATTGAATTTCTTCTGTATTTTCCGACATTTTCAACTCTGATCTTATCTTAATACGCCATGGCACTGTTTGTATTTTTTGCCAGAACCACAAGGGCATGGGTCATTGCGCCCAACTTTGGCTCCCTCACGAACAATAGGCTGCCCACTGGCTAACAATGCCTCTTCTTCTGCCGATACAGGGTTAGCTAACGCTTCATCATAATCTGCATGCTGATATTGCACGTTATCCACTTCTGCGGGCTTCTCGACGGCATCAACATCAGCTTCAGTCTTTACCTGCACAAGCATCGTCACCTTAGTCACTTCTGTTTTAATGGTGTTAAGCAAGCCTTCAAACAGTTCGAATGCTTCGCGTTTATATTCTTGTTTGGGGTTCTTTTGCGCATAAGAGCGTAAATGTATGCCCTGACGCAAATGATCAAGCGAGGCTAGATGGTCTCGCCAATGATTATCCAAACTCTGCAACATGACCGAACGCTCGAATTGGCGCAGTATATCAGAGCTAGCTAAGGCCTCTTTAGCCGCGTATGTTGCATGCGCCTCATCAAAAATATGCGCTCTTAACGTTTCCTCATGCAGGTCAGGGTTGTCTTCCAGCATTTTCTGCAAAGGAATATCCAAGCCTAGTTCTGATTTAAGTTCACGCTCCAATGCTGGCACATTCCATAACTCTTCAACACTATCAGGCGGAATATGTACCGCAATCATGTCTCTTAACACATCCTCACGCATCGCCTTGATGGTTTCACCAATATCGGCAGCTTCCAGCAACTCATTGCGTTGCTCATAAATCACCTTGCGCTGGTCATTGGCGACATCGTCAAACTCAAGCAATTGTTTACGAATATCAAAGTTACGGCCTTCAACCTTGCGCTGGGCATTCTCAATGGCTCGCGTAACCCATGGATGCTCAATCGCCTCACCGTCAGGCATATTCAGTTTCCCCATAATGGCCGAAACCCGCTCTGAAGCAAAAATACGTAATAATTGATCTTCCAGTGAGAGATAAAAGCGGCTAGAACCTGCGTCGCCCTGACGGCCAGAACGTCCACGCAGCTGGTTATCTACCCGACGTGATTCGTGACGTTCGGTACCAATAATATGCAAACCACCAGAGGCTAGCACGGCATCATGTACTTTTTGCCACTCAGCTTTCACTGCTGCAGCACGCACCTCTTTTTGTGCATCGCTAAGCGCCGCATCTGCCGCAACTGCTGCGATATCAGGCTCAGGGTTACCCCCTAGCACAATGTCGGTACCACGGCCTGCCATATTGGTTGCAATCGTAATCATCCCAGGACGGCCTGCCTGTTCAATAATGTGCGCTTCACGCTCGTGCTGCTTGGCATTGAGCACCTGATGCTCCAATTTTGCTTCTGTCAGCAATTGAGATATGAGTTCTGAATTCTCAATTGAAGTTGTACCGACCAAGACTGGCTGGCCACGAGTTTGGCAATCTTTAATGTCGAGAATTACCGCTTCGTATTTCTCACGTGCGGTTCTATACACCTTGTCCATGGCATCTTTACGCTGCATGAGGCGGTGAGTGGGAATGACAACGGTTTCTAAACTATAAATCTGACTAAATTCATAAGCTTCGGTATCTGCTGTACCCGTCATGCCTGATAGCTTGTTGTACATACGAAAGTAGTTCTGGAAAGTAATGGATGCCAATGTCTGATTCTCTTTTTGAATCTCCACACCTTCTTTAGCTTCAACCGCCTGATGCAAACCATCAGACCAGCGGCGCCCTGCCATCATACGGCCTGTAAACTCATCCACAATGATGATTTCACCATTCCGCACCACATAGTGCTGATCTCTATGATACAAATTACGCGCCCGCAACGATGCATATAAATGATGTACCAATGTGATATTGGCCGCTTCATAAAGGCTTGAGCCATCGGCAAGCAGACCAGCTTCTGCCAGCAAGCTTTCAGCATGCTCATGACCCTCTTCAGACATCACGACATTCTGCGCTTTTTCATCTACCCAGAAATCACCACTGCCCTCTTCTTCAGTTTGAGGAACCAGTTTAGCGGCTACTAAATTAATTTGACTATAAAGCGCAATGCTATCATCGGCCTGACCAGAAATAATCAGTGGCGTACGCGCTTCATCGATAAGAATAGAATCCACCTCATCGATTAAAGCGTAATTCAAGCCACGTTGCACCCGCTCCTCTCGGCTATACACCATGTTATCGCGCAGGTAATCAAAACCGTATTCATTATTGGTACCATAAGTAATATCTGCGGCATAAGCCTGACGTTTAGCATCATGCGGCATCTGCGATAAATTAACGCCGATAGACAAACCCAGAAAGTTATAAAGCTTACCCATCCATTCAGCATCACGCTTAGCCAGATAATCATTGACCGTAATCACATGCACGCCTTTACCTGTAAGCGCGTTGAGATAGGCGGGCAGTGTTGCAACCAGGGTTTTACCTTCACCTGTTCGCATCTCGGCTATTTTCCCCGCATTCAATACCATGCCGCCTATCAATTGCACATCAAAATGGCGCATCCCCAGTGCACGGCGACTGCCCTCACGCACCACGGCAAAAGCTTCGGGCAACAGGCTATCCAGTTTTTCACCATTGGCATAACGCTGTTTGAATTCGGTGGTTTTATTCCGCAGAGCCTCATCGCTCAGCGCCTGAATCTCAGGTTCCAGCGCATTGATTTTTTCTACCTTTAACTTATATTGTTTGACGAGCCTTTCATTACGGCTACCGAATAATTTTTTAAACAACTGAGAGATCATGAAGTGAAATACTTTCCGCGCTAGAGGTCTAACAACTTTTTATAGGATAAAAATAGTGAAATGAATATGAATCGAAGTGATTGTTTAAAATTTAATTCAAATAATTGATCTATATACTACTCATGGTTATTGGGGTGCTTTATTGAAATTCAATAGCTAACGCTCAATTACTTGCGCTGAGGTATTTTCTTGGGTCAAGTGGATTGCCATTCAAACGGATTTCATAATGCAGATGTGGCCCAGTTGACCTGCCCGTACTGCCAACCTCAGCAATCTTCTGACCTTTTCTTACGCGCTCACCCGTAACAACCAACAGTTTTGATGCATGCGCATAACGCGTTTCCAACCCTGAACCATGATCAATTTTGACGATTTTACCATAATCAGGAGTTTGCACCGCAGCTGTGACAATCCCGCCTGCAGCAGCATAAATCGGCGTGCCAGTTTCTGCGGTAAAGTCCAAGCCTTCATGAAAAGCCTTATGCCCGTTGAATGGGTCTAAGCGCCAGCCGAAACTAGATGAGTTAAAGGCAGCCTGCACTGGACTGCTGTTGGGCAATGCATTTTTAAGCACACTCTGCTGCAGCAGCTTTGCCTCAATTTCACTTAAGTATTCTGTTTTATACTCAATTTTGGCAATCAAATCGGCGATACGATTCTGCAACTCAAGCTCAGTCAACGGCGCTTCACGGACTAAAGGGCCGCCCTGACCAGGAGACAACTTGGCATCAACTTGAGTATTTTCTGACTTGTTAGATTTTATCGGTAGCACACTAGCTGCAGGTAACTTCTGCTCATCGGCACCCTGCCGATTCTCAAGGGGGGCGGGCTTAGACTTATCTCCCGCCAACTTAGCCAGACGTTCACTTTGTGCATCCAGCCGCATCATGCGTGCCTGCAACTCACCTAACTGCACAGCATAGGCATCAAGATGCTTTTGCGGATTATTAAAAGAAAAACGCAGATGATTAGGAATCAGTGAGTTTACACCCTTTTGCGCAGACGATTCCTGTGGCACAATCAGCATGAGCAGCAACATGGCAGGCAGCGCAACCAAACCAATCACAATCAGCCCGATTTGTAGCGCTGATAGCGTTTTAGCCTTCGCCATCTTGTTTGAAACTAAGATAATATCCATTGTATCCTTAACCATTGCGCGCATTACCTACACATGCAACGATTTAACGTTTTA
>JAQTXW010000065.1 GCA_028688575.1 Methylotenera sp.
GAATTCAAATAAACAATGATTATGCAGCGTCTGATGGCATGATGATCAGTTTAGTACCTGGGGTTATATGGTTGTCTGATTTGTTATTCCAGCGCTTATGGTCTGCTACGGCCACGTCGAATTTCTCCGCAATACTGTGTAAGGTGTCACCAAGTTTTACGATATAGGTTTGTTTTTTTTCTGTCTTTTTAATAGTCCCAGTTGATTTTCCAGCGACTTTTACAGGATTTTCGACATGAATGGTGAGTAATTGCCCGATTTTTAATCGGTTACTTTTTAAACCATTGCTTGCCATAATCTGCTTGGCAGTGACACCGTAACGATTGGCGATAGCTTGCAAAGCATCGCCTTTTTTAACTTTGTGTGTGACTGATTTTGTGGTTGAAGGTTCCAAATCAGGCGTGTTTTCAGCAATAATCAGGTTGTCGTCGTTGTGAGCTTCATCAGAATGCTGGCTAGGTACTAGTATGGTGGTTGTGTTGTTAAGTTTGTTTTTGTTGGGGAGCTGATTCACTTCGCGTAGTTTGGCTATGCTGATGCCGAATTTTTTTGCAATTTTATCAATATTCTCACCAGATTTTACCTGGTAACTTTTCCAGCTGACTAATGGCTTGTCATAGGTCGCTAAATTGGTCTTGAATGTCTGAGCTGCCATAATGGGCAAAAGTAACTCCAGCTCTTTGTGTTCGGTGGTCATGACAGGGCGTTTAAAACTTGGATTGAGCGCAATGAGTTCATCATGATTGATTTCAGCCAGTTTTGCGGCCAGATGCGTATCTAATTTAGCTGGGGCAGACACTTTTGCAAAATAGGGCGTGTTAGCGATGGTTTGGATTTCCAGGCCGTATTTGCTTGGGTTGGTCATTAAGTTTTTTACCGCTTGCAGCTTAGGCACGTAGTTACGTGTTTCATCAGGCAGGCTCAGACTTTCGTAGTCTGTTGGCAAGCCACGCTTTTGATTGCGTTCAATGGCGCGGCCAACGGTGCCTTCGCCGGCATTGTATGCGGCCAGGGCTAGATCCCAGGCACCAAACATGGCGTATAGTTTCTCCAGATAGGTGAGCGCTGCATCGGTGGCAAAAGTAATGTTGCGCCGATTGTCTACCCACCAGTTCTGTTTGAGCCCGAAGTGTTTACCAGTAGAGGGGATAAATTGCCAAATGCCTGAAGCGTTGCTTTTTGAATTTGCCACTGGGTTGTAAGCACTTTCAATCATGGGGAGTAATGCAATTTCGGTAGGCATGCCGCGTTTTTCTACTTCTTCAACAATATGAAATAAGTAGCGCTGACTCCGTTCTACCATCCGCTCTATATAAGCAGGTCTGCTGCTATACCAGAGTTCGTGTTTTGCTGTTAGCGGTGAAGTGGACTCTGGCATTGCGTATCCGTTTTTAATGCGTTGCCACAGGTCACCGTGCTGGATCGGTGCTTCATCCTCGCTTGCTTCTTGTGCATAGTCAGTGGCTGGGTCTGCAGTGACTTCAGGCGTGAGTGGCGTTGCAAGATTGATTTCAAGTGACGAACTTAAGCGACCACCGCGATTGTATTTAGGGTAGAGTGATGTGCTTTCTGTCGGCTTGTTGGCGATAGATTTGTTAGTTTTCGCAGTTTCTGTGCCAGTGGCACTGTTACCCAGATCTCTGACGGAGGGTTTAAATGTTTCATCTGCATAGATGATAATTTCATCACCAGTGACGTTAGAGACGACTTCTGGCTCAGCCAGCGCAGGCTTTGTAAATGTAAGCCCTGTAGTGCTAAGGGCGATCAGGAGTGTGGCAGAAAGTAACTGTTTGATTTGCGCTATATTAGACATGCGATGACAAATGCGTAAAACTAATTGAAAATCCATGAAAACGCTCTTGTGCATAATATTGCAACATACTAACGAAGGTGCACTTGCTGCGTCAAGCTAATAATTAGTTAATTCACTTTACATTTTAATGCTATCTTTATGATTAATATGAATTTCTCAATAATCTTATTTTTGTGAAAATCTCTAAATCCTCTGCGTTTTTGAGTTGTAATGCTGTTTTTATTTCATCAGAATGGCAGCGCAAGAAAGGGTTGGTCGCGCGCTCCAGACGGATGGTTGAGGGCAGGCTGGGTTTTAATTGTTCAATTAACCGTGTGGTTTGTTGTTTGCGCTCAATCAGGGCCTGATTATTGGGTTCTAAGCTTAACGCAAAGTTGATATTGTGCAGTGTGTATTCATGCGCGCAAAAAACCAGCGTATCACCAGGAAGCGATGCCAGTTTTTTGAGAGAGTCAAACATCTGTACGGGCATGCCTTCAAATAGGCGTCCACAGCCTGCGCCAAATAGAGTGTCGCCACAGAATAAATAGTGCGCTTTATCCTGCTCTAAATAAAAGGCAACATGACCTAATGTGTGACCTGGAAGGCTGATCACACTGACGGTATTTAACCAGTTAGCCACGGAAATTTGATCACAATCTCTGACTGCAATATGTTGAAAATTGTAATGCTCCAGTGCAGGTGCATAGATTTTTATGTGTGGAAAATGTGCGAGTAAGGTGTCAACTCCACCGATATGGTCTTGATGATGATGTGTAATCAAGATGGCTTCTAAGTGCAGATTCAGGGTGTTAAGGGTGTTTAGCACAGGTAAGGCGTCACCTGGGTCGACTACGGCTGCGTTTTGTCCATCATGGATTAACCAGATGTAGTTGTCATGGAACGCGGGAATGGGAATAATTTGTATCTCATGCGACATATGTTCTATCATCTGACGAAGTGTTGGTTGAGTCAAATGAATTGAAGTCTTTTGTTGATTGGTAAAATTTGAATGATCCTTGTGTCAAGTTTATTGATGCACTGTAAGTGAGGGTGGTGTGACGATTAATATGAATGAAAAGCAGTGCGCTCAGGAGCGTTGGTTTGAGTCAGCATTAGGTCGCTATTTATTGCAGATAGAACAAACGCTGTATGATCAGGCAGTGGTTGATTTGTTTGGCTTTAATGCCGTCCAAATGGGCAGTTTGCAAATGGATTTATTGCAAAATTCGCGGATTGCACATCGTTTCAGGTGCGCAGACTTTGCCCAAACTGCTTTGCAGCATGATGTATGCGGTGATGATGACTTTCTGCCGTTTGAAAGCATGAGTCTGGATCTGTTGCTGTTGCCACATCGGCTCGAATTCAGCGAGCGCCCGCATCAAACCTTAAGAGAAGCTGAGCGCGTGATGATGCCAGAAGGTTATTTGTTACTCTCTGGGTTTAATCCGATGAGCGCGTGGGGAGCGGCGGCTGTCATTAAGCGCTTTTTCAGCCCCCAAGAGGACGCTGGCAGTTTGTTTCCTTGGCGTGGCAGGTTTATTGGACTTTCACGATTGAAAGACTGGCTGGCCTTGCTTGGGTTTGAAGTGGTGACGGTGAAGATGTGCTGTCATGTGCCACCATTTGAGCAGGATGCCTGGCGTAAGCGTTTTGGCTTTATGGATAAATTCGGCGCAAATTGGCTAGCGTTACTGGGTGGTGTTTATTTTGTGGTCGCTAAAAAACGTGTACCTGGCATGACACCACTTAAACCACATTGGAAAAGCGTGCCTTTAACTCCACGTTTAATCGTCAGGCCTACACAGTCTAAACCAACGCAAAATGAGAAGTTAAGCGTAGCAGATGAGCGTGAATAACGCATATTAGTTAGATTTGCATCAATGTTTTTCGTATTTTCAGCTCGTTTAAATCTTTACCTATCAGCACAACACGGTTGCTTGGTTCGGCTTCGCTCCACCCTTCTAGCAGAGTGGGTGGATACGGAGTGAAGTGCACAGCATGAATTGCCAGCGGCGCAGGTTGGTCTGCTGCATGAATAATACCTTTTAAGCGTAACAGTTTTTCCCCGTGTGTTTGGCAGAGTTTAAGAATCACGGGCTTTAGGTCGCGCCAATTGATGGGGCTGGGCAGGGTGACGGTAAAACTGCTGATTTCATCGTGCTGGCTGGTTTGTGGCAGCGTGCCTTTAGGGCGCGCAACTTTTAACGGCGCGCGCAACCAGCGTTGTGGTTCTGCATGCTTGCCTGTGGGGTCAAATAAGCCAACATCGATAATAAAATCGGGGTCGATTTCACCTTGTGTAACTTTGTGCTGCGTAGCGCCTGCATTGATTTCAATCAGTCTTTCTTTCAGTGCGATAACTTCATCATCGCTAGCTAAATCAGTTTTGGTCAGTAGCAACACATCCGCCACTGCGGCCTGCTTGCGCGCTTCCAAGTGTTCTTGCAACTGTTTTAAGCCATAAGCGCTATCCACCGTCACCACCACTGCATCCAGCCGAAACACACTTTCTATCACGGGTTCATTCATCAAGTTGCCAAGTATCGGGCCTGGGTCTGCCATGCCGGTGGTTTCAATCACTAGGCGATTAAATTGCGGAATGGCCTGTAGCGCACGCTTAAAAAATAAATCGCGCATGGTATCTGCCAGTTCGTTCTTGAGTGTGCAGCATACGCAACCGCTCTGGAGTAGCACAGTGTTGTCGGCGATATGCTCACTTTCTACCTGTGTAGCGAGGATATGGTCGAGCCCCGTGCTACCTAGCTCATTAATGATGACCGCACTGTCTTTCATGCTCGGGTGAGCCAGCATTTTGTTGAGTAAAGTAGTTTTACCAGAGCCTAAAAAGCCAGTGAGTAGAGTGACGGGAATGCGTTTATCCATGTTGATATTCTAACTTATTTTAAATAACTTCTTCAGTATCATGAATGGCTTGCCATTGAGGGAATGGGTCAGGCCATGTTTGCCAGGCTTCAATGCCTAGTGCGATTTCGGCGTCATTTAACAGGCAAGCATCAAAGCCCGCAACAATCGCATCACGGTTCATTTGCATGCCGATAATCACAATTTCTTGCTGTCTGTCACCATAAGGTTCTTGCCAGCGGTCTTGAATAATTTGAAGTTGCTCTTTATCTTCTGGCCAATAGGCTTTGGGCGAAACTGCCCACCAAAAACCAGCCAGTTCGGTCCTGGTTATCGCGCCAGCTTGTGACCAATTGGCACAAAATTCTGGCTGTGATGCTATCCAAAAATGACCTTTAGAGCGAATCACCCCTTGCCATTCTTGGTTTAACCAATGCCATAAACGCTGCGGATGAAATGGCAGGCGCGCGCGATAGACAAAGCTAGAAATGCCGTATTCTTCGGTTTCTGGCACATGTTCACCGCGTAGTTCTTGTAGCCAGCCTGGGGCGTTGGCGGCATCGTCAAAGTTAAACTTGCCAGTGTTCATTACACGTACAAGCGGTACTTTGCCAAAGCTTGCATGCACAATGTCGGCGCGTGGGTTAAAGGTTTTAAGCAGGGCTTCAAGGCGTGCAATTTCATCTTTTGTTAATAAATCAGTTTTATTGAGCACTAATACATCGCAAAATTCAATTTGCTCAATCAGTAAATCTACTACTGTGCGCTCATCTTCATCCCCCAGCGATTCACCACGGTCGGCAATAAAGTCGCGAGAGCTATAATCTTTTAGAAAATTGTAAGCATCTACCACGGTGACCATGGTGTCTAATTGCGCTACATCCGATAAGCTCACACCGTCTTCATCGGCAAAAGTGAAGGTTTCGGCAATGGGTAATGGTTCGGCAATGCCGGTGGTTTCAATCAGCAAATAGTCAAAACGGTTTTCTTTAGCTAAGCGTGTAATTTCTATCAATAAATCTTCTCGTAGCGTACAGCAAATACAACCGTTGCTCATTTCCACCATTTTTTCATCTTGGCGTGAGAGCGCAGCACCACCATCGCGCACGAGTTGCGCGTCAATATTTATTTCAGACATATCGTTTACAATCACCGCCACGCGCTTGCCTTCGCGATTGTTTAAAATGTGATTAAGAATTGTAGTTTTACCTGCGCCTAAAAAGCCTGACAACACAGTCACTGGGAGTTTTTTCATTTGTTTTCCAAATTAAAATTAATACAAAAAGCGGGTTTTAAACCAAGCACATTGCTAAACCTTTTTCAAAAGCATTTCGTGGCAACGCTTTACCAATAAACACCAATACCGATTCACGCTTTTCATTGGGTTTCCAAGCCGAGCCTTGTTCGCCACCCATGAGCATATGTACGCCTTGAAATACTGTTTTATAGTTGTCGCCCGCGATGTTTAAAATGCCTTTGTAGCGTAATAATTGTGTGCCGTAAATTTCGAGCAAACCGCTGATAAACACCTCTAGTTTTTGCAGGTCAAAAGCACGTTCGCTGCGAAACACAAATGAACCAATATCATCATCATGTTCATGGCTCACGTCTTCTAAAAAGTCAGGCTCAATTTTTAAAATTTCATCGAGAGTAAAACCTTGAATATCTAAAATGTCAGCAATGTCGGTTTTGCCAAAATGCACGTTTTTAATCGGCGCGCGCGGGTTAATTTGGCGTAGCCTTGCGGTGATAGCAAGTACCGCTTCAGCTGTCACTAAATCGGTTTTTGAGAGCAAAATCCGATCGGCAAAGCCTGCTTGCTCTAGTGCTTCATGGTGTTCGTCAAGCTGTTGCATCCCATGCACGGCATCTACCACGGTAATAATGGCATCTAGCTTGTAATGTTGGCGTATCGCTTCTTCCACAAAAAACGTTTGCGCCACAGGGGCTGGATCAGCTAGGCCCGTGGTTTCAATAATCACGCGGTCAAACCTCAACTTTTCTTTGCTGCTATCACTTGCGTTTTGGCCAGCAAGATTACGTTGTGATAAATCACCTAGAATCCGCACTAAATCGCCTCGTACGGTGCAGCAAATGCAGCCGTTATTCATTTCTACAATTTGCTCTTCCCCTTGAATCAGCAAGTCGCCATCAACGCCTGCTTCACCAAATTCATTTTCAATTACTGCAATGCGTTGCCCATGCTGTTCACTTAAAATTCGGTTAAGCAGCGTGGTTTTGCCTGCGCCCAAAAATCCAGTGAGGATTGTGGCAGGGATGCGTTTATCGGTGCTTGTTGTCGTCATGTTAAGTCCTTCAGTTGAGTAATAGTTTGTTCAACGCCACCACGCCTAGCCCAGCCGCCATTAAGCTCAGTTGCAAGGCCATATCACGCGGCTTGCGATGGTGATGTAGTTCAGGGACCAAATCGGCCACGGCAATATAAATAAAACTAGCGGCCGCCAGCACCAATATGTAGGGAATGGCCGCATGGGCATTGCTTAAACTCAACCAGCCAATCACACCGCCTAAGGTCATGGCCGTGCCAGAAAGGGCATTAAGCATTAAAGCCTTGCGTTTTGAAACGCCCGCATCTAACAGCACCATAAAGTCCGATATTTCTTGCGGAATTTCATGCGCAATAATGGCAATGGCGGCCGCCCATCCTAACTTCCAATCGGTTAAAAAAGTTGCCGCCAGCAATACGCCATCCACAAAGTTATGCATACCATCGCCAATCACAATCATGGTGACTTGAGGTTTATGCTGAGTTTTGCCTAAGTGCGTGGCATGGTCGTGCCGCCATAAGGCAAGTTTCTCTAACAGAAAAAATCCCATGATGCCTGCAATCAATACCCAACCTGCTTGGGTAATATCTAAACCTAGATTAACCGCTTCAGGCAAAATATCGGTGAGCGCAAAGCCTAGCAATACGCCCACAGCAAATGCCACCATGCGGTTGGCAAAGCGGGCTAAAAAGGTGAGCGCGACCAAGCTTGACAGCAACACTGAAAAAACACCCCCAATGAGCGTGGCAAGAATAATTTGTAAGAGTGTCATGTTGTTTAGCTTCTTATACCGGTGTGCATTGATTGAATCGGCTAATAAAGTATCGTTTTGATGCGTTGATTAAGGCTGGATTACATAAAAAGCAACAGTGTTGCATTTTAAAGGTGTGAAAATATAAATGCAACATAATTGCATTTATATTTTATCGAGAAGGTAGCTTAGGGAAGTACTTACTGAGGGTAGGCTAAATACAATCAGGGCATAGCCCTTTGATATGAATATCAATAGATTTAACGTGGTATTTAGCAAGGATTTTGCTGGGGAAGTGCGGTTCAAGTTCGTGTATGCAAATAACTTTGCCGCATGCGCTGCATTGCAAATGCGCATGCTGATGCAAAGATTCGTCTTCACGCTCATGTTGAGATAGCTGAAACTTCCAGGCACGATTATCACCTGAAATTTTATGAATTAAGTGATGTTCAGTCAGCCAATCCAGCACGCGATAAATAGTGACTCTATCAAATTCTTTTTGATGGGACATTTGAGCCAAAATTTCAGCGTGGCTCATGGCACTACTAGCTTTTGCAAGCACGTCAAGCACCGCAATACGCGCCCGGGTAGGTCTTAGCCCCGACCTTATAATAAGTTCTTCAGTATTCATAAAGTGAGATTATCAGCTACAAAAAGGCGAGAAACAACAAGCATTTATGATTTTTAGATAGAAGCCGATAGTTGGAAACTACTTTGGCTATATTTTCCCAGTTTGAAAACTAATCAACCATTACAAGGTAAAATGTAGGGAATTTAATGAGTTAAGCATCATATGAATGTATTTTTTGAAGAAGACAGTCATTTCAAAGTAGCCTCTATCATGACTGAAACACCGGCTTCTATGCAAATAGAATCTTTGACGGGTAAGCGCAGTAAAATTAAAACCAGCAATGTGTTGATGCGTTTTGAAGCGCCGTTAACAGGCTTTATGGAGGCTGCAAACCTTGAGGCAGAAACGCTAGACCTGGATTTTTTATGGGAATGTTGCGGTGAACCTGAGTTTGGCTTTGAAGCATTTGCTGAAGATTATTATGGACGTAAACCTACTTCAGTAGAAGCGGCTGCCATCGCGATAAAGCTACACAGTGCGCCTGTATATTTCAACCGTAAAGGTAAAGGGCGCTATAAAGCGGCACCTGCCGAAATTTTAAAAGCGGCGCTCGCCGGCTTAGAAAAAAAACGCTTGTTGGCAGAAAAAATGGCAAGTTTTATCGCACAACTCAAGGCAGGTCAAATGCCAGAGGAGTTGATGCAAAAACTTGATATGTTGCTATATGAGCCAGATAAAAATGCGTTTGAATACAAAACGCTAGATGCGGCAGCGGGTGATTTGCATGTGAGTCATATCAAGCTTTTGCATGTCTGCGGCGCGATTCCATCCATCCATGATTATCACTTAGGCGCTTTTTTACGCGAGTATTTTGCTAAGGGCACGGACTTTACAGCTGAACAAATTGCTGAAATTCCTGCTGACTTAACATTTGACTTACCAATAGCCGATGTCGAAGCTTTTAGTATTGATGACAGCACGACGACTGAAATTGACGATGCGCTTTCAATT
>JAQTXW010000016.1 GCA_028688575.1 Methylotenera sp.
AAGTGCATCACTTCGTTTTATTTTCGTCATCGCTCTGCAACAACGAGGTGCGCATTATACAGCGCTTTTCTAAACCGTCAATATTAATTTAATAAATATTTTTTAAAACATTTGCTAGTTAATATTGCCATTCCGTGCCGCGCATCGCTAACTTGTTTTGCTAGCGAAGGCGCGCATTTTACAGAGGTTTTAAATCTCGTCAACCCCAATTTGAAAATATATTTTACATCGTGGTTGATTGCGCTTTTTACTGCACTTCTCTGACTTGTTTCGTCAGCGAAGGCGCGCATTCTACACGCAAGATTTGTTTGGTCAAGCCGACATTTGCATTGTTACAAAATTGTTACATTTGCAAACTTACGCTTACCTACCTGCGCAACCAAAGTTGCACCTTTATCAAGCATTAATGTCTTATCGCTTACTTTCTCACCGTCCAACTTAACACCACCTTGCTCAATGGCTCTATATGCTTCAGATGTGCTTGCCACAAGACCTGCCAGCTTGAGCATTTGTGCGACACCAACATCGCTTGCATCGATGGTGACTGTCACGGCGGGCACATCTTCTGGGATACCACCTTTTGAACGCGTTTGGAAATTAAGCAGGGCTTTATCTGCATCCGCAGCGCTGTGGAAGCGCGTCACAATTTCCTGGGCAAAGCGCACTTTAATGTTGCGCGGGTTTTCTCCTGCCGCCACCTGAGACTTCCATTGCGTAATGGTTTCAATTGTCTCAAATGACAGCAATTCTATATAGCGCCACATCAATTCATCTGAAACTGACATGAGTTTTGCGAATATGATTTCTGGCGGTTCGTTGATACCTATATAGTTGCCCAGTGATTTAGACATTTTATTTACACCATCCAAGCCCTCCAGCAAAGGCATGGTGAGCACGCACTGCTGACTTTGCCCTGCTTGTTTTTGCAACTCACGCCCCATAAGCAGATTGAACTTCTGATCTGTGCCACCTAACTCAACGTCCGCTTCCAATGCGACTGAGTCATAGCCTTGCAATAGCGGATATAAGAATTCATGAATAGCAATCGCCTGATTACCTTTGAACCGCTTGGTAAAGTCATCACGCTCAAGCATACGTGCCACCGTATAGCTAGAGGCAAGTTTAAGCATGCCTGCGGCGCCTAGTTCCGTGAGCCATTTGGAGTTAAATACGACTTCGGTTTGCTCTGGTTTTAAAATTTTAAACACTTGTGCGGCGTAAGACTTGGCATTTTCCTGTACCTGAAGCTTGGTAAGCGGCGGTCGCGTAGCACTTTTGCCCGTAGGGTCACCAATCATGCCCGTAAAATCACCAATCAGAAACATCACATGATGGCCTAGCTCCTGAAATTGGCGTAACTTATTAATTAGTACAGTGTGGCCCAAATGCAAATCTGGCGCCGTCGGGTCAAAACCAGCCTTAATTCTTAACGGCTGGCCTTTTTTAAGCTTTTCAACTAACTCTGCTTCGATTAAAAGCTCGTCAGCACCACGCTTAATTACGGCCAACTGTTGATTGATATCAATATTCACGTGCACTATTTCCTTAAACTTGGTTATTTTTACCACTCATTGACTTGTTTTCATGACATTTTCTGTTAGTATTTACGGCCGCAATCAATTTCCATAAGGCCTGCGCGTGAAAATTAACGAGCCACGTCAAAACAATTTAACGCAAACTTCTATTTTAGCGCAAAACGCTGGTAAAGCTGAAGGTAAGCTTACTTACTCATCTCATCTTCGCAAATTTAAGTTGCGCTGGATATTGGCAGTTTCTTGCCTGCCACTGTTTGGCATCTATACTGCTTTTGGTATTGCACCTCAAAACTTGAATGACGTGCCTATCTCTATGGTGACCGAGGAAATTGCGCTGCCTTTTGAAAACAGCACCTTAAAATCAGATGAAGATTTATCACAGACCTTTTGGTACAAAGATTATGTACGTCGCGATGACACACTTAACAGTATCCTGACCCGATTAAACATTCGTAACCGAAGTGTATTTGAGTTTATCCGCGCTGACATTACCGCAAGCGAGATTGCCAGCAGCCTGACTCCAGGCAGGCAAATCAAAGCCGAGACAGATATTGAAGGCAATTTGATTCAGCTTGAGTTTGAATTAAATAACAGCCAGCTAGTTCGTTTAGTTAAAACAGAGGATGGTTATGAGAGCCGCAAAGATTTGCGCGTATTAACAAGCCAACCGATATTGAAGTCTGCAAAAATCAATTCGTCTTTATTTGCTGCAACTGATAGTGCAAACATTCCTGACCACATTGCCATTCAACTCGCAGATATTTTTGAAAGCGAGATCAACTTTCATACAGACCTCAGAAAAGGTGATCACTTCAATGTGATATATGAAGGGCTTTATGATCAGGGCGAGTTAGTCAAAGCCGGGAGCGTGCTGGCAGCCGAGTTCATCAATAACGGGAAAACATACCGCGCCATTGGTTTGCGTGATGACACCAACAAAATGCAATACTATACCCCTGAAGGTAAAAGTGTTCACAAATCATTCTTACGCTCGCCCTTGGAATTTAGCCGTGTGAGCTCTGGTTTCAGCACTGCACGCTATCACCCTGTACTACAAAAAGTCAGAGCGCACAAAGGTGTTGATTTCGCAGCACCTACAGGCACTAGAATCAAGGCCTCTGCCGATGGCGTTGTCGATTTTGTTGGACAGAAAGGCGGCTACGGCAATGTCATCATTCTTAAACATGCCAATGGCATCAGCACCCTATATGGCCATCTTTCACGCTTTTCTTCAGGCTTACGTCGCGGCGCGCGCGTGGGCCAGGGCGCCATCATTGGCTTTGTCGGCATGACTGGGGTTGCAACTGGGCCTCATCTACATTACGAGTTCTTAGTCAACGGCCAGCACCGCGACCCTATGAAAGTGGCGCTACCCAGGACTAATGCAATTAACGCAAGCAACAAGACGGCATTTGAACTAGCGAGCACTGAACGCTTAGCCCAACTCAGCTTGTTAAATTCGACCAATATTGCATTATTAGAGTAGGCATGCAACACCTCTGGTGAGAGATATGGCTGGCAATCTCTTTATTGGGCTCATGTCTGGCACCAGTCTTGATGGCGTAGATGCTGCGCTAGTGTCAATTGACAAAGAGGATAATATTGCCCTGATAGAACAGCATTTTATCGCTTACCCCGCCGAGTTGCGTGCTGAGATACTTTTACTGCAACACCCTACCCTGAATGAGTTGGAAGCCACGGCCTTAATAGCAAATAAGCTTTCTCATCTTTATGCACAGGTGATTGAGCAGCTTTTACATAAAGCACATACCAAAGTGCATGAAATCGTTGCCATAGGTGCGCATGGGCAAACGATTCGCCATCGCCCTGAATTAGGTTTTACTTTACAAATCTGCAATGCGGCGCTTTTGACCGAACTCACGGGTATCAATGTTGTTTCTGATTTTAGAAGCAGAGATGTTGCAGCTGGCGGGCAAGGTGCGCCATTAGTGCCCGCATTTCACCAAGCGGTTTTTGCTGATCACACTCAAAATAGAGCCATCATTAATATCGGCGGCATTGCCAACATCACTTACCTTGGAAAGTCCGGAGAGGTGTTTGGCTTTGATTCGGGCCCAGGCAATATGTTACTTGATGCATGGATCAGTCACCACCTTGGCTTAGGCTACGATGAAAATGGTGCATGGGCTGGCACTGGCAATGTGATACAGCCATTGTTAGCTAGCATGCTTGAAGATGATTACTTCGCCAAGCCTATCCCCAAAAGCACTGGTCGCGATTTATTTAATCTGCCATGGTTAAACCAGCACTTACTTAAGCACCATTACGCACCCTGTGATGTAGCACGCACTCTAGTTGCGCTTACCGCACATTCAATCCATGAAGCCGTCAATGAGCATGGTGCGGATACTGACGAGATATACTTATGTGGCGGCGGTGAGAAAAATGGCCTATTAAAATATGAGTTACAGCGCCTTTTTAAAAATACACCAATCTACTCTACAGAGGTTTTAGGGATAGGGGTTGACTGGGTCGAGGCAATTGCTTTTGCATGGCTGGCAAAAAAATGTCTGGCGAGAGAACCTGCCAGCCTATCTGCAGTCACAGGTGCAAAAGGCGCTCGCATACTCGGCGCAATCTACCAAGTATAGATGCGCAGGCGTTCATTAGAATGCATGGATAAAGTATAATTACCGATTAAACGATGGATTAAAATTTAAGATATACCATGAACAATCAACCAACCAAAGTTACACTCAGCTTCGATAACGGTAGCGACCCAATCGAATTGCCGGTGCTATCAGGCGCATTGGGCAATAGCGTCATTGACATACGTGCACTAGGTGCGCATGGCGTGTTTACTTATGATCCTGGCTTTATGTCCACAGCAGCCTGTAACTCGAACATCACCTTTATTGATGGTGAGAAAGGGTTGCTATTTCATCGTGGATACCCGATAGAACAGCTTGCTGAACATTGCGATTATCTGGAGGTCGCCTATCTTCTCATGCATGGTGAGCTACCCAATGCTACTGAAAAACAGCACTTCACCAAGAAAATTACTGGCAGCACCATGCTGCATGACCAGCTCAACAATATTTTCCGTGGCTACAGACGTGACGCACACCCCATGGCTGTCATGGTAGGCGTGGTTGGATCACTCTCCGCCTTTTACTTTAACAATATGGATATTCTCGACCCCAAACATCGTGAGATATCCGCGCATCGCTTACTTGCCAAAGTACCTACCATCGCCGCATGGAGCTACAAGTACATTAGCGGACAGCCATTCATGTATCCGCAGAATCATCTAAGTTATGCTGAGAACTTTATGTACATGATGTTTGCCACACCATGCGAAGAGTACGTACCTAATCCGATTTTAGCTAAAGCATTTGAACGCATTTTAATTTTACATGCAGATCACGAACAGAATGCCTCAACCTCCACAGTACGCCTAGTCGGCTCTAGTGGTGCCAACCCATTTGCCTGCATTTCTGCTGGCATTGCCTCCCTTTGGGGACCAGCACACGGTGGCGCCAACGAAGCCACTCTGAACATGCTGGAAGAAATCGGTGATGCCTCTCGTATTGGTGAGTTCATTGACCGTGCCAAGGATAAAACTGACAGCTTTAGATTAATGGGCTTTGGGCATCGTGTATATCGCAATATGGATCCGCGCGCCGCGATTATGCGCAAGACCTGTCACGAAGTCCTTGACGCGCTTGGCCTGAACAACGACCCATTATTTAAACTAGCCATGACGCTAGAGAAAATTGCCTTGGAAGATGAGTATTTCGTTTCCCGCAGGCTGTATCCTAATGTTGATTTCTATTCTGGCATCGTCATGCGTGCGATGGGTATTCCGAACACCATGTTTACCGCAGTATTCGCGTTAGCCAGAACAGCTGGCTGGATTGCACAATGGTCCGAAATGCACGCTGACCCTCAGTCTAAAATTGGCAGACCCAGACAACTGTATACAGGTCAGCAAGCGCGTGAGTTTATGCCGCTTAACCAACGCTAATTACAGGCTTATCTAGACTATGCGCTGGATAAGCCTATAAACTACTTTTTCGGCGCAGCCAGCCACAGCCAGAAAAACCCAACCACGCCAGCCAATAGTGATGCCGTTAAAATGCCAATCTTAGCCATAATGAGGTAATCTGGATGTGTGGCATAGGCCAGTTCCGCCACAAAAATCGACATGGTAAAACCAATACCACTGAGCACAGCAACGCCAGCAATCTGATTAAACCTGACACCAGTCGGCAACTTGGATAACCCTAACTTCAGAAAAATCCAGCAAGCGCCTGTAATGCCCAGAAATTTACCTATCACGAGTCCGAAGGTTACACCCAGCATAATGGGATCAGAAAACACACTGGACCAGGAAGAAAACTGCAAAGGTACGCCTGCATTAAACAACGCAAACACTGGTATTACGAAGAAGGCGACAGGCACATGCCAGTGATGTTCCAGGCTCTGCAAAGGTGTCTGCACATAATTCACATCCGTTTCCAGCGATTGTGCAACCGCTTGCAGGTGGTGATTGGTCATGATGTTCTTGCCTGACTCCAAACCTTTTTTGAAGCTCTCAGCCAGCCCCTTCAGCCTATTCACGAATAATGAAGGATCATATTTGGGTCGGGCTGGCACGGTGAATGCGCCTAACACCCCCGCCAAGGTCGCATGTACGCCAGATTGCAATACCGCATACCAAAGTAGCACTGCAACCAGAAAATACGGGATTGTTTTACGAATACCTACGATATTAAAAAATATCAGCACGCCAAACAGGCCACCAGCGATGCCCAGCCAGACTGGCATCAGCTCATTGGTGTAGAACAATGCAATGACAAGCACCGCGCCCAAATCATCTACGATCGCCAGCGCAACCAGAAAAGTCACCAATGCCTTAGGGACTCGCTTACCAAGCAACACCATGGCACCCACAGCAAAGGCAATATCCGTTGCCATTGGGATACCCCAGCCACGGCTCGCATCGCCTGTCGGGTTCATGAAGTAGAAAATAAGTGCTGGCACTAACATCCCGCCAATAGCGGCGACTATGGGCAATGCTGCTTTACGCAAATCCGAGAGTTCACCTACCAGGATTTCGCGCTTTAGCTCCATGCCAACCAAAAAGAAAAACAAGGCCATCAGGGCATCATTTACCCAGTGATGCAAGCTCATTTCCAGCTTCCAACTGCCTATCCCCAAACCGACCATGGTATGGATAATGTGTTGATAAGTATCAGACATCGCCGCACTATTCGCCATAAATAACGCGATAATCGCCGTACCCATCAACAAGAAGCCACTTGTCGTTTGTCCGTGCACAAACTCCTGAAACGGGGTCAAGATTCGACTAAATCGTTCTTCCCATGGTGCGTAAATCACACCTTCTTCATAGCGGTTTACATCTTTATGTTGCGTTGCCATAGTTTGAATATTCGTCTTTCAGCAATCTGGTGAGTAGTAAAATATAGCCTGCTATTTTTAATAGCCATAGTTAGAAAGCACAATCAAATCCAGCTTAAGCTGAGTAGCTTAAGCCAGCGCTTAAAATAGCCCACATCACAAAACTAGTAGAGGCTCTGATATTAAAGGCCAGGCAGACTACACCGAGAATGAAGATCCACAACCACAGGTCGTTTGCGCATTCGGGTTACGAATCACAAATTGCGAACCTTGCAAGCTGTCTTGATAGTCAATTTCAGCGCCCATCAAGTACTGGAGGCTCATCGGATCAATCAATAAAGTCACCGTGTCTTTTTCTACTTGCGTGTCATCTTCGTTGACTTCCTCTTCAAATGTAAAACCGTATTGAAAACCTGAGCAGCCACCACCGCTTACAAAAACGCGTAGTTTAAGGTCGGGGGTGCCCTCTTCCTCTATCAACTCTTTCACCTTCTTCGCGGCGTTATCGGTAAATACCAAAGGTGCTGGAATATCTAATGCCTGAACTTCAGTTACTGTACTCATGATTTACTCCTAAATTCAATTAAATTGTTTGTTGTAGCGCTTAGCTAATAATCTGGCGTAATAAGTTTGCATTCACTTATCAACCCTGTGGCTCATCCAGATAGACAAGCTTACCTTCTATTACTGCCCCTGTATGCATTTCTAGCGAGTTGTAGTAAACATCGCCTGTGACTCTTGCCTTGGTCTGCAACTCTATGAACTGGTTGGCTTTAATGGGCCCGACAACTGTGCCATTAATCACTAATTTAGATGCGGTTACTGCGCCTTCAATACGCCCATGCTCACTTAAAATAAGTGTGCTTGGCGTTCCGTTAGGTTCTGCCACTGCGCCAAGCACTGTTCCATCCACCCGCAAGCCGCCAGAAAAATAAACATTACCTTCAATTTTTGTATCGATGCCAATCAGCGTATCAATCGTATTTTGAACGCGGTCATTTCTTTTAAAAAACATACTAATTCCTTAATTTAACGATTGGCGATCACCGCTCAAATGTAATTATTTTTTTCCATTGAGCATATTTTTATAAAAAGCCAAGTCTTCTTTGAGGTGAATATTCTCATCCTGCACTTCTTTTAGCTCTTTAGTAAGATTAGTTTGTGCCACCTGCTCAATTTGTAATTGCCGCTCTAGTCTTATAAGGTTGGTATTAATCGTTTGATTTTCAAGTGCCAACCTGCCAAGCTTGTCATGGCCACTAGAAAACTGCAGGTACGCGCCAAAATAACCCAACCCCAATAAAATCAATATCACACCCACTTGAAAATACCAGGGCCGCTGGGAGCGAACCGCCACCTGCTTGGCAGTAAGGCCAAAATGGCGGCGGATTCTGCGGCGCACTGGCTTCATCGACTAAGGTAAAAGCGGCACAATTGCCAGGCCGCAATGCTCTTCAATACCAAACATAATATTCATATTCTGTACCGCCTGCCCCGCTGCCCCCTTTACCAGATTGTCTTGAGCTGCCAACACAGTCAAATAACCCGAATCTCCCTGTTTTTGCAAGGCAATTCTAAGTATATTCGACCCACGCACTGAACGCGTTTCTGGCAGTTTTCCAGCAGGCAACACATCCAGAAAACACTCATGCTGATATCGGGATTCATATAAGGCTTGGATATCAACGGACGCAGCCTTATCAGACAGCTTCACATATATGGTGGATAGCATACCACGTATCATGGGGATAAGATGCGGCACAAAAATTAACTGAAGACTCTGGTCTGCCAGTTTACTAAGCTGCGCGTGTATTTCAGGGTGATGTCGATGACCTGATACACCATACGCCTTCATGCTATCACTCGACTCTGCAAACAAGGTGGCCACCTCGGCCTTTCTGCCGGCACCTGACACGCCAGATTTAGAGTCCGCAATAATGGGAACAGAGAGGTCCACCAAACCCTGCTCCAGCAGCGGTGCTAACCCAAGCAGCACTGTAGTTGGGTAACAGCCAGGATTGCCAACCACCTTTGCCGACTTTATTTGCGCACGATTAAGCTCAGGCAAGCCGTAAACAGCCTCACTCAAAATCTGAGGGCAACTGTGGGGAATTTTATACCATTGCTCAAAAACTGCTATATCCTGCAAACGAAAGTCTGCCGCTAAATCAATCACCCGTACATTCGCATCCAGCAACGCTTGTGCCTGACTCATGGCCACACCATGAGGTGTGGCAAAAAACACGACATCACATGCACTCAAATCTGCGGTAGCCGGGTCAGAAAAAGCTAAATCGACGTAACCGCGCAAACTAGGAAACATATCGGCTACAGGCAATCCTGCCTCACCCCTGGAGGTAATTACCATCAAGTCCGCGTGCGGATGCAGGGCGAGCAGGCGCAACAATTCGACGCCTGTATAACCCGTGCCGCCAACGATACCTACTTTAATTTTATTACTTGCCATTTTTTAATCGATTAATTTAATTAGATGATTATAAGCGCACTATCTTTTTCATCCAATAAAAAAAGGCCGCCTAAGCGACCTTTTTGTTAAACACCAGCGCTTAAAAGCATTAGCGTTTAGAGAATTGTTTACGACGACGCGCTTTACGTAAACCAACTTTTTTACGCTCAACTTCACGTGCATCACGTGTTACGAAGCCTGCATGTGATAACGCGCTTTTCAAGGCTGCATCGTAGTCAATCAGAGCACGCGTAATACCATGACGCACCGCACCTGCTTGCCCAGACTCACCGCCACCGATTACGTTAACCATGATATCAAAACTTGCTGTGTTGTTAGTAAGCTCAAGGGGTTGACGCAGAATCATGCGTGATGTCACGCGTGAAAAGTATTCGTCAACTGGCTTATCATTCACAATGATATTGCCTTTGCCTGCTTTTAAGAACACACGGGCCACTGAGCTTTTGCGGCGGCCTGTACCGTAATTATATTTACCGATCATTTTTTATCCTTAGATGGTCAATGGTTGCGGTTGTTGTGCCGCATGGTCATGCTCATTGCCAGCATAAACCTTCATTTTTTTGATCATTGCATAGCCTAAAGGACCCTTAGGCAACATGCCTTTTACTGCTTTTTCCAAAGCGCGACCTGGGAAACGATCTTGCATTTTAGAAAATGTTGTCGTTGTGATACCACCTGGGTAGCCAGAGTGTCTGTGATAAAGCTTGTCGTCTGCCTTATTGCCTGTTACTTTTAATTTGTCGGCGTTAATCACGACAATATAATCACCTGTATCAACGTGAGGCGTATAAATAGTTTTATGTTTGCCGCGTAAACGGTGTGCAATTGCGCTAGCTAGACGGCCTAGTACTAGGTCTGTGGCATCAACCACAAACCAATCGCGCTTCACTTCATGTGATTTTGCTGAAAAGGTTTTCATCGTGTTACCAATACTTATGAGCTAAAAAATTAAGAGGCGGATTTTATGCCAAAGCAATACACCCTGTCAAATATAATTACACATTTATTTGCGTTTATTCTTGGATTAGCAATTCATGCCACTAAAAATCCATTAATCATGCTTATGATACACTTATGCTACATAAGTATACTTAACATTAAGACCATATCAAACCCGCCTATTTTTCATACCATATAGTTGGCATGAAAAGTTGCTAAATGCATGCCGAACTGTTTAACTGGGGTGGCATCATGAGCACTCTGGCACAAATTGTGCTTTTCATTCACTTAAAGTAATGTTACAAATATCAACTGATTACTCAAGAACTTAGCGTGTATGATTATACACGCCAACATGAGCGAAGCAGTCTTAACTCTATGAAAAAAAACATATTTTGAGATTTTTAATCCTCTTATTCTTGGCATATAGCAACGCCAGCCTAGCGCTTGGTCTCGGTGAGGCCAAACTCAAGTCACACCTGGGCGAAGCGTTTTCCGCTTCAATTATCCTCACTGATGTTGAGAAATCGACAGATATTGCCTGCTTTACTGTCACCGAAAATAGCGAGACCCCAGCGTTCAGAAAGGTTTCTGCTACGCTCGGTGTTGGCGGCAGTGAATATTGGCTCAGTGTGAAAACCTCAAATATTATTAATGAGCCAATCATTAATCTTAAAGTCACCCACCATTGCGCACCGCAAATTAACCGTGAATACGTATTGCTGCTTGACCCCGCCCCTTTTAAGAATACCGCACTCAATAGTGACGCCGCGACCGCCGCTGCTGCCAGCAAAGGCAAACCCTCTGCAACGAAATCAACATCTCTGGAACAAAAAGCCGTCACACCAAAACCCGCTAAAAAAAGCAAGCGCGCCAGAAAAACAACCCCGACTGACACTGTAGATCAAAAACTAATGGAAGCTTATGTAGGCAAACAGGCGTCAGCTTCATTAGCACCAGAAAATATTGCCGTCATCCCTACCACACAAGCTAAAGAAACCACTAAGCCTTTTCTGAAAATTTCCACTGGGAGTTTTGTCGATGACCAGCTACCTCATCTCGCACTGCGTCTGGAAACTGCAATTGATTTCAACAGAACGGTGCCCACTGCCACACCTCTAAATGAAGAGGTTTTAGATGAAGTGACTGTGATGGCCAATCGTTTGGCGCACTTAGAAAAACAGCTAATCGGCCTGCAAAATAAAAATGCTCAATTAATGCATGAGAATGCAGAGGCAAAGCTGTTACTAACTGAACAGAAATACGCGTGGTTAGACTATTTACTGATACTGGTCGGCATTGTTATTACACTGCTCGCTGCAGAGTGGTTAAGACGCGTTATCGTAAACAAAAAACTAAACCAACAGGAATCCAGCTGGTTTGAAGAAGAACAGCGTTCCTTGGACGACACACAAGTTTCGTCAACCGACGCAAAACACCATCCTGAAAATATGCCTTTTTCAGACCCTTATTTTGATGATGCGCTATACCAAGGCTACAGTGCAACACACGACGCTGCTGGAGCCTTATCGTTCACTGAAGCTGTTGAGGAGGGTCATGAGTCCATACTGGAGAATGCAGAGGTGTTTATCGAACATGGCCGTCCTGCCTTAGCCATTCAACTACTACAAAGCCATTTGACTGATTTTCCATCTGAATCACCCAAGATATGGCTTAAATTACTTGAACTGCTCGTTGCAGAGGATGATGAGAACGCGTACGAAAAAGCCAAAACCGAGTGCAACCAATACTTTAATATCAAATTACCAGAATTTGCGGGATTTGCGGTCAAAGACATTTCGTCTATTGAAGATTTCCCGCATATCGTTTCCAAGCTTGAGGGGGTGTGGAGTTCTCAATTTGCAGTGGAATTTCTTGATGACCTTATTTACAACCAAGCATCCCAGCCAAGAGAGGGCTTTAGTCGCGCGACATTTGACGAGCTATTTTTACTTAAAAAAATTGCCGAAATGATTTCTGGCAATAAGCCCCTTGCACAAAATGCCTTGCATCAGCATCAAACCAGTCAGCCTGTGTTGAACAATCAAGCATTTAACCAGGCTGCTTTTAGTCGCAAAGCGAATGAAAAGGAGCCCAATTTAATCGAGCAAGCTGTTGCCAATCACCCGGAGAAAGCTGAGAACATCAGCGAAAAAAATAGCCTGGATACCCATATTGCCGCATTTCAGCCTGTGCCTTCTTATGATGTAGATTTGCTATTAGATTTTGACCATGACCAGGCTGAGGCGTCAGAGGCAAGCGCCAATGAGCCCGCACTTAGCTCCTCTGGTTTTGAAAAGCCTGCTGACCACAACACAGAAGCAGATGAAATTGATTTTTCATTACCCATCATTACAACAGAAAATGAGACATTGCCCTTCGAAACTGAGAAAAATAAATCAGAACCAACTCAGGATAAATCGGGCAATATCATCGAATGGGACTTACCCAAACTAGATCACTAGTCTGTGAGAATGCTGGCTGTGATAATAGAGATTTCTCTCAGCCCCTCCTCTACAAAGAGTCTACGAATGACAGCGTGAAGGTTAGATGTAAACCACCTCTCAATGTATGTAACGGACAGCAAATCGACGCGCACGTGGTGCTAACGACTTAATTTCAAAAATACATTTGCATTAAGTAATGCGCAAGCAATCCGAAAAATACTGCGCCGCCCAAGCTGTTATTACCTAAAAATGCTTTAAAACAAGCCGCTCTATCTCGCAACCTGATGAGCTTATAGTGGTGCACGGCCACACCCGCAGCAAAAACCAGACCCAGGTAATAAAATAAACTCATCTGCAATTGATAGCCCACGACCACGAGCAGACATATTGCCATGGCATAGCAAACCATTACAGCCAGCACATCAAAACGGCCGAACGTAATCGCTGAAGATCTGATACCGATTTTTAAATCGTCCTCGCGATCCACCATTGCATACTCAGTGTCGTAAGCAATCGCCCAAAACACGTTGGCCAGCAGCAGTAGCCACGCAATGGCTGGAATATCATCATTAATCGCAGCAAATGCCATAGGCACGCCAAACCCAAATGCAATGCCTAAGTATGCTTGCGGTATGGCGAAAAAGCGCTTGGTCAGCGGATAAGTGACTGCCAGAAACATGGCAGCGATTGATAATTTTATCGTCAAAAAATTCAGAAAGCTTACCAATCCAAAAGCCACCAGGCTTAATAGCAGCGCAAGTACATAAGCCTCTTTTTACTCACTTCATTGCTCGGCAGTGGACGATGCTGCGTACGCGCTACCAGACCATCATACCGATGGTCAGCAATGTCATTCATCACGCAGCCAGCACTACGCATTAGCACGGTGCCTGTCAGAAATATCACTACGATAACCCAGTCTGGCCTGCCATTGCCCGCAATCAGCAGTGCCCACATTGTCGGCCAAAGTAATAGCAGGATTCCAATGGGTTTGTCCAAACGCATTAAACGTTCGTAACCGTTTATTTTTTCAGAGATTTGTTGCAGGTTCATGGGGTGATATACGGCAAGAAAACTTCGGTAACCATAATCTTAGCGCAATTTAAACTGAAAACCGAGCGTCGCGCCCAAAGGTAGATAGGTTTGTGATGCAGATGTTTGACTGCTTGTCGATATAAAGCATGATTTGCAGTTAGTTTCTTATAACTCAGAGGCGTGCGTTTGACTTTGGGGTTGGCAAACAAGGTAGCTCCAAGTGGCTTATTTCCTAAACGCCCCAGACCGCGCCAATCACCCCGCAAACTCCTGAGCGGTAGCACGCTATGTGCAAACACGACTGGCTTGCCTCCGCCATACAATACCACTTCACGGTTCAGTGCAATATCACCAGATCTCAAATATAAGATATCTAGCTCTTCCTGGCTTGGCTTAGCATATCGCACAACTAAAGACTGGACTGAAAAATCTCGATAGCGTTTTTGAAGTCTAGCCGTAAGCGAACCGCGCTCTATCAGCCACGTATGATAAAGAAAGCTTGAAAATGGCACTTCTAGCCATTTATAACGCGGATGCAATGATGTTTTATGGACTTTCACGTTTGGAATTATCGCACAGCACACACCAATTCGCTCGCATAGCCACTTATCTCCCAACACCCAACGTAGGTACGATAAAGCGTTTTCTTAACACTTCTTTACAGTTGGCTGCCACATCGCAAAGCTTAAGCGTTTAAAATAAGATTCAAATTCCACGACATGTATATGCTGATTAACACAAAACCGAGAGAAAGTAATTTAAATGGCCAACAAAATGCTCAATCGAAAAATATCTTGGGTTTTCTCTTCCGTTTTGATTGTATTTTCAACTTTTTCTATCGCCAAGGACAATCCTGTGAAAAATGCATGGTTTGAACACACAAGTTGCAACTTGCTCAAAATAAATAAATTTAATTCGATTTCTGACCATCGCGTCATGCGTAGCGTCACAATCCATGACCATAACACCATCAAAAATTTTATAGCTCGCATTTCCGCCATTCCTGCTAATGGCGACATGATGATTTCTTTTGGCCCCAAAGCTGAAGTAAGCAATCTTGAATTTCATTGTGAGAACAAAATCCAGACGATTGCAATCTATGGCAAAAGATTCAAAACTCCCTCTACTGGGTTTAATTCAGGCAAAAATGAAACTGAGGAACAACTTTACCAAGATATCGATGGCCTACTCTTTCCAGATTTCAACAAAATCATTCTGAAAGTGAAAGATCTCGCTCTGCCATTCAAGGATTTTTCCATCACATACAAGGGCGAAGAGTTCAAAGATTTTTCACCCAAAACTATCACTTACAAAGTAGACAATTTTTTAATTACCGATCGCAGCAGCAAAGAGCAGAGTGTACAAATTATCTCTGGCCAAATTCCGCCACCACCTCATCAAATCGAGATCAATCGCAAAAAAACCACGCTACTGACCTATGAAACTAAAAATAATTTCAGGTTATTTCCGCAACATTTCCAGATTGTTCGATGACTTTGCATACTGGGACTGAAAAATTACCATCGACTTCACCATGCGATTAAACTTTTACGTATTCCCCTGCGCTCATCATCCAGCGGCTTAAATGTTGTTCCACTTCTAATGGATATGCCTGCAGCAACTTATCCGCAGTTAACTTAGCTGACTCTAGCAAATCCGCATCCCGCTCCAAGTCAGCAATTTTAAGCATGGGTACGCCACTCTGCCTCACCCCTAACAGCTCACCAGGCCCGCGGATATGCAAATCCGCCTGCGCAATGGCAAACCCATCATTGCTCTCATAAATCACTTTTAATCGCGCGCGCGCGGTTTCAGAAAGTTTATTTTGGTAAAGCAGAATACAGGTGCTTTTACTGGCGCCACGACCCACGCGTCCTCGTAGCTGGTGCAATTGAGACAAGCCCATGCGCTCAGCATGTTCAATCACCATCAAACTGGCATTAGGCACGTCTACTCCGACCTCTATGACCGTAGTCGCCACCAGCAACTGCACCTCACCTGCGCTAAAAGCTGCCATAACCGACTGCTTTTCGGCTGGCTTCATACGCCCATGTACAAGTCCAACGGTAAGCTCGGGTAATTCCTGTCGCAATAAAGTATAAGTATCATTGGCGGTTGCCAATTGCAATGTTTCAGACTCCTCAATCAGCGGGCATACCCAGTAAGCCTGATTGCCCTGCAAACACGCGTCGCGTACGCGCTGCAGAATCTCTTCACGACGTACATCCGAAACCAGCTTGGTAACAACCGGTGTGCGGCCAGGCGGCAGTTCATCAATCACCGATACATCTAAATCTGCGTAATAGCTCATCGATAAAGTGCGGGGTATGGGTGTGGCGCTCATCATGAGCTGGTGGGGCTCTGGCTGACCCTTTTGCCGCAATGCCAGGCGCTGATGCACGCCAAAGCGGTGCTGCTCATCAATAATCGCCAAGCCTAATTTTTTAAATTGCACCGCATCCTGAAACAAGGCATGCGTCCCCACCACTAACTGCGCACAGCCTGAGGCGATGGCTGCCAATGCTGCATCACGGTCTTTCTTACCCTGACTGCCAGTGAGCCATGCAATTTCAATATTTAACGGGGCGAGCCACATGATCATCTTACGGTAATGCTGTTCAGCCAGAATTTCTGTCGGCGCCATCAAGGCAACCTGCCAGCCATTTTCGATACTTTGCAATGCCGCCATACAGGCCACTATGGTTTTGCCACTCCCAACATCGCCTTGCAAAAGGCGCTGCATAGGGTGAGGCTGTGTTAAATCCTGCTCGATTTCCAGCGCGACCTTTTGTTGTGATGCGGTAAGTGCAAATGGCAAGTTTTTAAGTAATGCCGAAACCAACTGCCTGGAAGGCTTAAATTGTGGCGCACTCACGCTACGCCGTCTTGCATAGTGCTTGCGCATTGAAAGCTGCTGCGCGAGCAATTCATCAAACGCCAACCTACGCCAGTGTGGAGTGGTTTTTTGTTCTAAAGCATGCAGACTCACCTCTGGTGGCGGATGATGTAAAGCCTGCAGGCTTTCAACAAAACTCGGAAGTTTTAAATTGGCATACACGTCAGCAGGCAGCGTTTCTGCGAGATTAGCTTGCGTGAGTGCCATACGGATAGCCTTGCGAATACTAGGTTGAGTAAGCCCTGCCACAGTCGGGTAAACGGGTGTAAGCGTTTCAGCCACCTCGGTTGTAGCACCCACGGCCTTACAGGTCGGATGCACCATCTCATAGCCAAAAAAGCCATGGCGTACTTCACCATAAACACGCAGTTGAGCCCCCGCTTTGAGCGCCGCAATCTGGCTAGGATAAAAATGTAAAAAGCGCAAAGTGAGTTGACCACTCGCATCTTCTATTCTTGAAATTAAGGCCTTGCGAGGTTTGTAGCTGACTTCGGTATGAACAATCTCGCCTTCAACCTGTGCTGACTCACCCATGCGCAAATCACGAATAGGCGTGATATGCGTTTCATCGATGTAGCGCAATGGCAGGTGCAATAATAAAGACTGTAGGTCACCAATGCCAAGCTTAGCCAGATTGGCGACAAGTGGCTTGCTAAATACTTTGATATTGCTGAGTGCAGTCATATGGCAATACTACTGGTTTTTTAACCAATCGATCACTTGCGCTGCATTTTGATTAGGTGGAAACACTGGGTAAAAAACTTTGTTAATCACGCCCAATTCTGCAACGATTGTCAGCCTTTTATATAACGCAAGCTCCCTCACCTTGAATGTGGGTAAATTCAACGCATTCCGTAACAGGAAATCACAATCACTCAGCAAATCAAAAGGTAAATGTAGGCGATTCTTGAGTTCTGATTGATACGCTGTACTTTGTGAACTCAGCCCATAAACCACCGTGTTTAAAGCTCGCAACTCCTGATAATGGTTGCTGAAGTCACAAGCCTGTGGCGTGCATCCTCTTGCACCTGGTATTGCATCCCAACCAACGGGGAGCGCAACATCTGGACGGCCAGTAAGCGGATAAATATAAACAACCAGACGATGCTTAATGTGGGATAAATCCACAGTATGTCCATTTGTAGATTTAAAGGAAATACTAGGTAAATACGTACCTTCCAGATGGGCAGCCAGCCCATCATCAACAGGTATTGGCAGCTCGTCTGGCAAGGTATTGAACTGACTATTCACACCAGCAAATACTAGCCTGCAATCACCATCACGCCATCGGCCTCTACCAATGCATTACGTGGCAGAGAAGCCACACCCACCGCTGCACGTGCTGGATATGGCTGACTGAAGTACTCGGCCATAATGGTATTGACCAAAGTAAAGTGCGACAAATCGGTTAAAAAAATATTTAATTTCACCACATCGCCTAAACTACCACCAGAGGCTTCAGCCACTGCTTTTAAGTTAGTAAATACGCGATGCACTTGTGCCTCTATGCCTTCAACCAGCTGCATGCTGGCAGGATCCAAGCCTATCTGGCCTGACAAATAAACCGTATCACCAACTTTAACCGCTTGCGAGTAAGTCCCTATTGCTGCTGGTGCACCTTGTGTTTGAATAATTTGTTTTGTCATTTGATTTAAATCACTATTAAGTTATTAAGAAGTTTATTTTTTGCACGCTTAACTATTGCAGCGTGAGCTTATTGTTGGCGTGTTTTCCGTTATTAGCAACACTGCCTTTGGTGCGATTAATGCGCACAACATCTGGTATTTTACGCAAACTACGCATCAACTCCGCCAAATGTATGCGATTTTTTACTTGTACCGTAAAGTACAAATTAGCATAAGCACTGCCATCAGCCTCTTCCACGCTCACATTGTCAATGTTAGACCCAGCTTCTGCAATTCCAGAGGCAATTTTAGCCAGCATGCCTGGTTGGTTTGCCACCGTTAAATTCAGATTGGTTTTAAATAAGCGCGCACTATCTGGTTCCCATTCCACATCCAGCCATTTATCAGGATCCAGTTTAAACTTACGTACACTTGGGCAATCGTGCGTGTGAATCACCAAGCCTTTATCTTTATTGATAAATCCGAGAATAGGATCTCCAGGAATCGGACGGCAGCATGGCGCAAACTGTACAGCCATGCCCTCAGTACCGCGAATGGTGATGGTATCAAGTGAGCTCGCAGATGACTGATTGTGTTTTTCTAAATGGTCATCGGTTAAAGCCAGCAGCTGGTGCGCTACCATCACGTTCTGGCGTTTGCCCAATCCGATTTCGGTCAGAATTTCGGACTTTTTCTTCACGCCATAATCTCGAATCAGTTTTTGCCAATGCTCATCCGAGATTTGTTTAGGATCAACATGTAGTGCGCGTAACGCCTGATTGAGCATACGCTCACCCAGTTGCGCCGACTCTGCTGATTGCTGCGACTTTAAAAAGTGCCGGATATGCGCACGCGCACGGCCGGTGACGACATAATTGAGCCAGGCAGGATTAGGCTTAGCCAACGACCCTGTGATAATCTCCACATGGTCACCATTATGCAACTCAGTCCGCAGTGGCGCCAAGTCGTGATTTATGCGCACCGCTACGCAACTATTGCCGATGTCAGAGTGCACTGCATAAGCAAAGTCGACTGCTGTTGCCCTCTTGGGCAAAGCCAGAATGCTACCTTTAGGCGTGAATACATAAACCTCATCAGGAAATAAATCAATTTTAAGATGTTCCAGAAAGTCGAGCGAGTCAGCACTTTCACTTTGTATATCCAACAGTCGTTGCAACCACTGGTGCGTTTGCTGCTGCAATGCAGTTAATTGCGCATCACTTGCCTTGTAAAGCCAGTGTGCCGCCACACCTGCATCTGCGATATTGTGCATTTCAGCACTACGGATCTGCACCTCAATCGGTGTACCAAAAGGCCCAAATAGTGTTGTATGCAACGACTGATAGCCATTGGCCTTAGGAATGGCAATGTAATCTTTAAATTGGCTAGGAATCGGCTTATAAAGCGCATGCAAGGCGCCCAACGCCAAATAACAGCTGGGCATGTCCTTTACAATGACTCTAAATCCATAAATATCATACACCTGCGAGAACGGTGTCGCCTTACTCGTCATCTTCTTATAAATGCTGTAAAGATGTTTTTCACGTCCCGATACATCAGCGTCAACGCCTGCATTTTCAAGTTGCAGCTTGATTGACTCCAGTATCTTGCTGATGACCTCCTTACGATTGCCACGCGCCGCCATAATGGCTTTTGAAATGGCGTTATATCGCATCGGATAAAGATATTTAAAACTTAAATCCTCTAAGGCCTGATAAATTTCATTCAACCCCAGGCGATTTGCAATGGGGGCATAAATATCCAGCGTTTCTTTTGCAATCAGTTTTTGCTTTTCTGGGCGCATCGCCTCCAGCGTTTGCATATTATGCAGACGGTCTGCAAGCTTGACCAAAATCACCCGCACATCCTGACTCATGGCCAGCAACATTTTGCGAAAATTCTCGGCCTGTGCCTGGCTGGCACTTTGAAACTCAATCTTATCCAATTTGGTCACACCATCCACCAACTCGGCGACTTGCAGACCAAATTTCTCTTTAATATCTAAGGTGGTAATTAAGGTGTCTTCCACAACATCGTGTAGCAAGGCTGCCAGAATGGTTGGCACATCCATATGCAAATCAGCCAGTACGCAGGCAACGGATACAGGGTGTGTAATATAAGGCTCACCCGTTTTGCGCACCACGCCATCATGGGCGGCATAGGCGTAACGATAACCCTCCCATACCAGGGTGATATCTTGTGGTTTTAAATACTGCTTGAGTCTAACACTTAGGGCAGAGTCCTCGCTGTCCGCAGGCAGCAAGGGCGCCGTTGTTGATTTTGATAGTTCCGCTTTGAGGCTGGCTGCGGTTCTTGGCATGACAGGTTCACTACCAGTTAAATTTAACCACGTATGATGTACTAAGCGTGTCCACGCGCCAGGATTTCAGTGCCCACTTTACCCGCAGCAATTTCACGCAATGCGATGACGGTAGATTTATCACGCGAATTCTGAACATTCACTAACGGCTCTGAACCATTATGCAACTGACGTGCACGATAAGCCGCAACCAAAGTTAATTGAAAGCGATTAGGGATTTTTTCTAAACAATCATCTACTGTAATACGAGCCATGTTGGAATTTCCTATTGATAAATATAAATTATATGTAAAGATTAAATGACAAAAGAAACTGACGCAGCCACGTGTTTAAGTGAGGTCCTGAATCAAGTCGGCATAGCGCTGCAACTGCACTGCGCTTAATAAGCGTTGTGAACGGATAATCGCGCGGATATCCTGCAACGCAATGTCAAAATAGTTGTTAATTGTAACATAATCAAACTCACCCACATGGCGCATTTCCGCACGCGCAGCTGCTACGCGTCTGGAAATGGTTTCCTGACTATCCTGCCCCCTGCTGTTTAGACGCTGCTCCAAGGTTTCTATCGAAGGCGGAAGCACAAAAATACTAATTGCATGAGGGTAAATTCGCCGTACTTGCGCAGCCCCCTGCCAATCGATTTCCAGAATCACATCATGCCCAGCCTGCAAAGAGGCATCCACCGCCGCCTGCGATGTACCGTAGCGCGCGCCATGCACTTCTGCACTTTCCAAAAAGCTTGCCGCGCCCAACATTTGCAAAAAACTCGCGTTGTCTACAAAGTGATAATCCACGCCATTCACCTCACCCGGCCGCGGGCTGCGTGTCGTGTGCGAGATAGAGAGCTTTAAGTGCTCATCTTCTGCCAACAAGGCTTTAATTAAGCTCGTCTTACCTGCGCCAGAGGCGGCAGTAATAATAAATAGATTGCCTGTAATCATCGCAATATTTTAGTCTAAATCGCACCAATGCCCTATGTTTATTATTCAATATTTTGTATTTGCTCACGCATTTGCTCAATCAGCACTTTCAGTTCCATTGACACTTGCGTGGTTTGCACTGAAACCGATTTGGAGCCCAAGGTATTGGCCTCTCGATTGAGTTCCTGCATTAAAAAATCCAAGCGCTTGCCCGCAGGTGCGTTGCTATTCAAGATACGTTTAACTTCTGACACGTGCGCTGTCAATCTGCCCAACTCTTCATCCACATCAATACGCTGGGCAAACAGCACCATCTCCTGGGCAATGCGCTCTTGGTCTATGGATTTGAGCGTTTCCTCTAACTTGGCTTGCAGTTTCTGCTGATATTCTTTGTTGAGTATGGGCAGTAAAGGTTTTACTTTTCCCACCTGCGCTTCTATCTGGCTAATGCGGTCTAAAATAATGGCCTTTAATTTATCCCCCTCACGTGCGCGTGAAGCTTTTAAATCTTGCAGGCCCTGTGTTACCAGCTTTTTCACGTCTTCAGTCAAAGCATCTTGCGTAATCTCATCGTGCATGACGACCCCTGGCCACCTTAAAATATCCGCCACGCTTAGGGCACGACTTTCAGGAAAATAGACTTGTGTCTTTGCCTGCAACTGCCCCAGTTGCCGCATCAATGACTCGTCTAACTGCGGCGCCTTGGCAGATTGCGTACGTTGTATCAGATTGATTTTACACTCCACCTTGCCACGACTTAAGTGTTCAGCAATCAGCTCTCTAACCACGGGCTCCAAACCTCGAATATTGTCATCCAGTTTAAAGTGCACATCCAAGTAGCGGCTATTCACCGCGCGCAACTCTAACAAAAGCGTGGCATTCTCAATAGACTGCTCCAGCGCAGCAAACCCTGTCATACTAAAAATCATCACAATTACTTTCAAAAAATTTAATCAGCCACATGTTACCAAATAGTGGCGATTCAATAATATAAAGAAGCCCATCACATGCCACAAGACGTCTTACTGATATGTTTAACTCACAACCTCGCAACCAAGCAAACCATCAAAAAACTTTAATTTGGATCAATTACGCGTTATATTGCTATAAATAATCAAAATTTAACTGAGAATAGCATGTTAACTACGCTTGATGTATTGCATGCTATGGTAACCACCCTTAAAGAACTCAAATATAACAGTGTCTGCATCTAAGAACTTTGCCTTACCTACTGGATATCAGCTACAAGACTACGAAATTACAAAAGTTTTGAGTTCTGGTGGATTTAGCTTTGTTTATTTAGCGCGTGACAAAGAAAATAACATTGTTGCCATTAAGGAATATCTACCCACCTCCATTGCACTACGCGCGGAGAGTGCGACTGTTTTACCCAATAGCGATGACATTGCACTTTTCAGACATGGTCTGAAGTGTTTTTTTGATGAAGGTTTGGCGCTTGCCAAAATTGAGCATAAAAACATCGTACGCGTGCTCAATTTCTTTCGTGCCAATGAAACTGTTTACATGGTCATGCAATATGAACGTGGCAAATCCCTGCAAGACTATATCCTTAGCCAATCCACCCCTGTATCAGAACGCTTCATCCGCCGCGTGTTTAGCGAACTTTCAAACGGTTTGCGTGAAGTACATACCCAAAAGTTATTACATCTGGATATCAAGCCTGCCAACATCTACATTCGCCTTGATGGTACGCCAGTACTACTGGATTTTGGCTCATCCAGACAAGCATTAAGTGAAAAACAGGCAAAAATTTCACCAAGCTATACCCCAGGTTTTGCCCCTCCCGAACAATATTACGACCGGAACTTACTGGGCCCCTGGAGTGATATTTACAGCATTGGTGCCACCATGTACTCCTGCCTGACGCGCACCTCACCATTGGCTGCAAACCTGCGTATTAAAAATGACTTACTGATTCCTGCCGTCAAGGTGGGCAAAGACAATTACTCCGAAGAACTGCTGCAAATTATTGACAGTTGCCTGCAACTGGATTATCTAAAACGTCCTCAAAGCGTATTCTCACTGCAAAAGTCGCTACTGGAGAACGTGCCCAAGACTGAGAAAAAAATCAGCCTGGTGAATAAAATTGTGCACGTGCTCAATAAACCGATCTCGCTCAATCAAAATAAATCATCATGAAATTTACTATTTTTCAAAATAGTCGCCAAGGACCGCGCCCCTATAATCAAGATAGACTCGCATACTCCTACAGCAAAGATGCTTTGTTACTGGTGGTGGCAGATGGCATGGGCGGGCACAAGCATGGCGAAGTTGCAGCAGAGCTTGCCGTCACCACACTGACTGACGCATTCCAGCGTCTGGCACTGCCTACGCTATCCAGCCCCGCAAAATTTCTAACAGACCATATCCAGCAAATCCATGACATGATAGACCAGCTCACGCAAGCGCGCGAAATGCTGGATGCTCCGCGCACGACCATCGTTGCCGCGGTGGTTCAGCGCGGCATGCTCTATTGTGCGCATGTAGGCGACTCGCGCCTGTATCACTTTAGAGATGGGCATTTGCTGTACCGCACTGAAGATCATTCTGTTGTGCAGTCTTTGTACAACAAAGGCATCATCGACAAAGAAGACATGTCTACCCACCCTTATCGGCATAAAGTTTACAGTTGCCTAGGTGGGGATGTGCCACCTAAAATCACCCTATCTGACAGGCAAGAACTGCTTGAGGGCGACACTGTGCTGCTCTGCACCGATGGCGTTTGGGGTGCGGTTGCGGACGATCAAATCAAACAGATATTAAGTGGCACTTCTATCTCAGATAACATCACGCGCCTGCTGAATGAAGCTGAACTTGTAAGCCGTGAGCACGGCGACAACATGAGTGCAATCGGGCTGCAATGGGGTGACAAACTCAACAGCCAGCTGGCAGTCTCTACTATCACCATGCCCATGGGCGCTACTACCACCATCATGAACCCCATTACCAATCCAGATAATGACGCCAGCCATGAGCTTACCGATGACGATATTGAAAAAACCATCGCAGAAATTCAACAAGCCCTACGCAAATCTAAACGCGTATAATTCGCGCTTGTCCTCATTTTAAATTTTCAGGATGTAAAGCTATGTCGCTTAATACCAACACCCGCCCCAGTCAGCGTAGCCAGGATCAACTACGAAGTGTAGAAATTATCAGGCATTACACCAAGCACGCTGAAGGCGCTGTACTCATCAAGTTTGGTGATACCCACGTACTATGTACCGCCAGTGTTGATGAAAAAGTGCCAGGTTTTTTAAAAGGCAAAGGTCAAGGCTGGGTCACCGCCGAATACGGCATGCTGCCTCGCTCCACAGGCAGCCGTATGGACAGGGAGGCCGCCAAAGGCAAGCAGTCTGGTCGCACACAAGAGATACAGCGACTCATTGGCCGCTCTCTACGTGCCATTATTAACCTGGAAAAACTGGGCGAGCGCAGCATACAAATAGATTGTGATGTCATTCAAGCTGATGGTGGCACCCGCACTGCAAGCATCACTGGGGCTTATGTGGCGTTGCATGACGCCATCTCAACACTAATAAAAAATGGCAAAATCGCTGAATCCCCCATCACAGATTCCGTCGCGGCTATTTCTGTTGGGGTGTATCAAGGTCAACCCGTCCTGGATTTAGATTATATTGAAGACGCTGACTGCGACACTGATATGAACGTCGTGATGACAGGTAGTGGCGGCTTTGTCGAAATTCAGGGCACGGCGGAAGGTGCCCCGTTTGACCGCAACGCCATGAACGCCATGCTGGATTTAGCGTCACTTGGCATCAAACAGCTCGCCGAGAAACAAAAAAAAGCTTTGAGTGTTTAACCCAGATTTTCCATTACTAGGTGATTGTGCCTCTATGTTAATGCCAACTTGCTTATCTCAACACTTGCCTAACAAACTACAAAATTGGCCATGCAATTAAAACTTGAAAACCTGCCTTATCAGACGCAAGCAGTGCAATCTGCGGTAGCCATTTTTAGTAGCAACATTAAAAATACGCCAGAAAATTCTACTCTGGATGGCGTTCGTCTGAATCTTTTCAATCTATCTAAAGAACAGCTCACCCAAAACAAGGCAAGTATTATCAAGGATAACGCCATCCCTGTGGCAATTGCCAACCTAGACACTGGCAACGACATTTGTATTGAAATGGAAACTGGCACTGGCAAAACACTGGTTTACATACGCACGATTTACGAACTCTATAAACAGCAAGGCTTTACCAAATTCATCATACTGGTGCCTTCCATTGCCATCCGCAAAGGCGTGATTTCCTCTTTTGATACATTTGCGCCACAGCTTAAAGATCAATATGGATTTACGCCCAATTATTTTGAATACGAGAGCAAAAACCTGATGCGAGTGACTGAGTTTGTCCAATCGCAGCATCCCACTGTCATGGTCATGACGCTGGCCTCGTTTAATTCTGAAGATAAAATTCTCAACCAGGTACAACGTGAAGATTTGCTGGATAACATTCCGTTTATTGATGCGATTGCCGGCACGAACCCCATTATCATTATGGATGAGCCGCAAGAAGGCATGGATACCGAAAATGCCATTAGAAACATTGCGCGGCTTAACCCATTGGTCAAACTGCGTTATTCCGCCACACACCGCAAAGAGTTCACCAAAAACCTGACTTATCGCCTCACCCCGTTCGATAGCTATCAGGCCGGGCTGGTTAAAAAAATTGAAGTCATGTCGATAGTTGAGCGCAATGCAGAAGCCACGCTCAAAATAGAGTTTGCCGATGTAAAAACTGGCACTGGCGCGCCGCAGGTCAAATTAAAAGCTTGGATAGCCAAACAAGGCAATTTTGAATTTAAAACCACGGGCTGGTTAAAAGAAGGCGACAACTTGGGGCAAATCACCCAAAACCCCAGTTATGAAAGCTACGCCATCAGCCGAATTTTCAAAGATCGCTTTAATCCGCTATGGCAGGTTGTATTTTCTAATGGCGTCACCACGCAGGAAAACGCCATGAGCGGCAATATCAAAGCGATTTGGGAGGTACAAATTGCCTCACTGATTAAAATGCACTTTCACAAGGCGTCTGCTTTAAAACCGCAAGGCATTAAATGCCTGTCACTGCTTTTTATTGATAAAGTTGCCAACTACATGGGTGAAGAGCCCGTCATCAAGCAGATTTTTATTCAAAAATACCGTGAAATCTACCCGCAATATCACGCAGGAATAACCCCGACCGACGATGAAATTCAGGCGGTGCAAGGTTATTACTTTGCACAGAAAGCCAGTGGCGAATATGCCGATAACGAGGGTGGCGTAAAAGAACAAACCAAAATCTACGACCTGATTTTAAAAAAACGTGATGAACTGCTTAACCTGGAAAACCCGGTGCAGTTTATTTTCTCGCACACAGCACTGGGCGTAGGCTGGGATAACCCCAACATATTTAACATCGCCACCTTGAGTACTACCTATTCAGAAATCAAAAAACGTCAGGAAATTGGCCGTGGCCTGCGACTATGCGTCAACCAGCAAGGCGAACGCGTGCGCGATTTGGCTGATGTCGCCATTGATGATCGTATTAACCTGCTCACCGTGTTCCCTAATGAAAGTTATGAGACTTTTGTCGCGCAATATCAATCAGAAATCAAAGCCACTTATGGCAATGCAGGCGCAGGTGCTGACATCACCAAAAACAGCAACGGCGTGCGTGAAGTGATAAAACTCACCCCCAACCCCAACGCACCAATCAGAAAAGCCATTCAACAATTCTGGCAAGCGCTGGCGCGCAAAACAGAATACAAAGTCGCTTTTGATGAACCAGCCCTGATCCAAAACGCACTGGAAAAGCTCAATGCCATACACATGGCCGATGCCGAAATCAGCATTACCAGCAACTTTATTAACGAACTGCGGCAAGACACCGCGCATGCCGAATATCTGGGCAATATCGGCGCTGTAGCGCTCAAGGCAGAATTTGCAGCACTGGATATTATTGAAGAAGTGAGCGAGCAAACTGGCTTGGCTTACAGCACCGTATTAACCATATTCAAGCAGCTTAAATCACCACAGCAAACCATGCTGGCCAAAAACCCGCCCAAATTTACGCAATTAGCCACGCAGATACTACGCTCAGAAATGCTGGATAATCTGGTGCGCGGCCTGACCTACACCGTGACTGATGAAACCCTGCCGTTTGACTTTGAAGCCGCCATTAAGCAAAGCGTCATGCAATCGCGCATTGTGGAAACCCCCAACAAGGGCGTGTACGACAAAATGGTGATAGACAGCCAGCAAGAGCGCAGCTTTGCGCTTGAGGCCGATAGCCACGCGCAAAGTGATGTTGTGTGTTTTTTAAAACTACCTGCCTATTACAAAATCCCCGTGCCCAAAATTTTTAATCAGGATGGCCACTACCAGCCGGACTTTGCAGTAGTACTTAAACAAAAAGACCGCTTTGGTACTGATGAAAAAGGTGAAAAAAATGTGCATTTTGTGGTCGAAATCAAAGGCACGCACGACATGAACGACACCGCAGCCCTCACTGAAAGCGAGCGCTTCAAAATGCTATGCGCACAAAAACACTTTGCCGCACTGGGCATACAACTCAATACAGAACAGCTGCAAGCGATTGACTACATTGCCCCAGTAGATATTTACGCCTACTTTAAAGAACAAGCCAACAATAAAATAAATACACAAACGGTGAACGCATGACAAACATGATCGATAACACAATGCCAGCCCCTTTAGCCCTGATTCAAACTACCGACGGCAATGCCGAGCGCCTAGCCACACTGAAACAACTCTACCCCGATTTATTTACCAATGAAGGCAAGCTTAACCTCACCGAGCTGCAAAAACTAGCAGACCCCAGCAGCGTCAATGAAACCGAAAAGTTTGAATTCAAGTGGTTTGGCAAGTCGCAAGCCAAACGCAACGCGTTCAGCCCCACCAATGCCTCACTGGTGTATGACGAAGGCCGCAGCGTAAACCCCGAACAAGGCGAACACATCATCATCGAAGGTGAAAACCTGGAAGTACTAAAACTGCTGAAACAAGGCTACCGTGAGCGCATCAAGTGCATCTATATCGACCCGCCCTACAACACCGGCAAAGACTTTGTGTATAGCGACAACTTTACCCAAGATAAAAAAGCCTACTGGCAAGACAACGGCACCGTGGATGCCGGCGTGAAAGTGGACACTCACACCGAAAGCGACGGGCGCTACCATAGCCACTGGCTGAATATGATGTTCAGCCGCCTGTTATTGGCACGTGAATTATTGCGTGACGATGGCGTGATATTTATCAGCATTGATGACAACGAAATGCATCATTTGCGTAAATTGTGTGATGAGGTGTTTGGGGAGGATAATTTTGTGGCAGATTTTATCTGGCAACACCGAAAATCAAGTCAAAACGACGTTGATGTATCATTGTCACACAATCACACTATCTGTTTCAGTAAGGACAGAGAAGTTTTTCAGCTTAATGCTTTAGAAATCAAAGATGAAAAATTCTCTAATCTTGATAATGATCCCAGAGGAGATTGGGTTGCTGATCCACTTGACGCTCCAAATATTCGTCCAAATTTAACTTACCCAATTACAAACCCCAGCACTGGGGAACAACACCTTCCGCCAAGCGGAAGGCATTGGCGATTTTCTCAAGAGAAATTCGCCAATGCCTTGATTGAAAAAAGAATAATTTTTGGAAAAACTGGTAAAGGACGGCCGCAATATAAACGCTTTAAATCTGAAGCTGAAGAAAAAGGCACGAATCCTTTTACGGTATGGACAGAAATGGGAACAGCTACAGAAGGCACAAAAGAACTAATGAAAATTTTTGGCGGGCTTAAAATTTTTGATACGCCAAAACCTGTTCGGCTACTCAACGAGATATTGAAGTTATCAACAAGTAAAGAATCTATTGTATTAGACTTCTTCGCAGGTTCTGGTACTGCCTGCCACGCCGTGATGGAACTCAACCATGCAGACGGTGGCAAGCGGCAATGTATTTCGGTACAACTGCCCGAGCAAACCGATGAAAAAAGCGAGGCCTACAAAGCAGGTTACAAAAAAATCAGCGACATTACCATTGCCCGTAACAAAAAAGTAGTAGAAAAACTGCAGGCTGAAGGCCATAGCACCGGCTTTAAGGTATTCAAGCTCACGCCTAGCCATTTTCCACGCGCGCAGTTTACGCCCGACCCCAATGCCGATGAAGCCACCAATCAGGCAAATTTACAGGCTTACATCAACGAAAAAGAACGCCAGTTATTTAATAGCTATGATGAGGCGCATTTGCTTACCGAGGTGCTGATTAAACGCGGCTTTAAACTCAACCACACCACTACACCCGCCGCAGAATTTACGCAAAATAAAGTGCTGTGGGTGACAGATGATGAAAAACAGGCACACGTGTGCCTAGATGCAAAACTGGAAGATGCAACGGTGAATCATTTAATGACCAACCCCAATAAGCATTTTATCTGCCTGGAGCGCGCGCTGGATACCACCAAAAAATGGAACCTGAAACACGCCATGGGCAATTTCTTTTTTGCGTTTTAGTTGATATGAGTGTATCAAATGGCTTACGACTACTCAGCTACACTTAACCCTGAAAAAGCCTTGATATGGCGAATTGTCCATCGAGATAATTTATCTTGGATTTTGGATAATGGCTTACATAGTGGTAACAGCCAACTGAAATGCCCAAGCTGGGTGAGTATTGGCAATGCGGAATTGATTAATGGTCGCTCCAGTCACCCTGTACCCATAGCGCCCTATGGGGTTTTAAATGATTATGTGCCATTTTATTTCACGCCATTTTCAGTGATGATGCGTAATATTCACACCGGTTGGGGCGTAAAACAATGGCCTAATCAGGATATTTTGATATTAGTATCCTCACTGCATCACATTAACTCGCTAGGATTGCCTTTTCTATTTACTGATATGCATGCTTATAATCGGCTAGCTACTTTTTACACCAATCTGTCTGATTTAGATAAAGTCGATTGGGGGTCGCTCCAGAGCCGTGATTTTAAGCGTGATCTGGATAATCCACTCAAATTCGAGCGCTATCAAGCCGAGGCTTTGATGCATTTACAATGTCCTGTACAAGGATTATTGGGGATAGTTTGTTATACTTCTGACTTGAAAGATAGTATAGACCAAGAAGTTGTAAGTAAGGGATTAGACCTTAAAGTGCATGCTCGATCAAACTGGTATTTTTAGTGGCATAAATAAGATGATTACCTTTACACATGGGAATTTGCTTGAGGCCCCAGCCGAAGCTTTGGTAAACACCGTCAATACCGTTGGTGTGATGGGCAAGGGTATTGCCTTGATGTTTAAAGAGCGCTTTGCCCTGAACTATCAGGAATATGTGAAAGCCTGTAAAGCTGGTTGGGTACAAACAGGTAAAGTATTTGTAACCGAGACGCATGAGTTATCAGGTCCACGCTGGATTGTAAACTTCCCCACTAAACAACATTGGCGTGCTGATTCACGCATGGAATGGGTGGTCGATGGATTGTATGATTTGCGTCGATTCATTCTTGAAAAACAAATCAAGTCTATTGCCATCCCCCCCTTAGGCGCTGGAAATGGCGGACTTGACTGGTTGTTAGTGCGTGAAAAGATAGAGCAAATTCTGAGTGATTTACCCACAGAAATATTAGTATTTGAGCCTAACCAGCAATACCAAAATGTTGCAAAGCGTGATGGGGTAAAAACCCTCACGCCTGCACGTGCATTGATTGCTGAACTGGTTCGCCGTTATTGGGTGATGGGCATGGAGTGCAGCTTGCTGGAAGTGCAGAAACTTGCATGGTTCATGGAGCGCGCTATCGAACAGTTTAATCCGCAGGACAATCCGTTAAAGTTGAATTTTAAAGCGCACATTTATGGCCCTTATGCGCAAAATTTGGCGCATCTGTTAAATAGTCTGGATGGTAGTTATTTGCATTGTGAAAAGCGCATTTCTGATGCAGATAAACTGGACGTGATTTGGTTCGAAGAAAGTAGCCGAACAATCGTACAGGCTTTTATCAACACCGAGGCAAAATCTTATCTATATGCTCTGGAATACACAGAGGCTTTAATTGATGGTTTTGAGTCTCCCTTCGGCATGGAGCTTTTGGCTACTGTAGATTGGCTACTATTCAAAGAAAAAGTTAATCCTGATTTACTATCTGTCCGTAAAGGATTGGAAAAATGGCCTGGCGGCGCTGGCGCTAGAAAAAATAGACTATTTGATGATCGAGCTATTCAAATTGCACTGGAAAGACTCACTAATCCACCCGTTATTAAAACAACCCATCACATTCAATAACACCCAATAAATCGAGAGTTCCCGTGTTTAAAAAACTCGTCATCGCCACAGGCAACAAAGGCAAACTGCGTGAAATAGCGCATATTTTAAGCCCACTACAGATTGAAATTATTCCGCAATCTGCGCTTAACGTGCCTGAATGCGAAGAGCCATACTGTACGTTTATTGAAAACGCACTGGCCAAAGCCCGCAACGCCAGCAAGCATACTGGCTTACCTGCGTTAGCGGATGACTCAGGACTATGCGTAGATGCCCTGCAAGGTGCGCCAGGCGTGATTTCTGCACGCTATGCTGGCAAAAACCCACCTAATAGTCTGCTCACGCAAGATGAGCGTAACAATGACAAGCTCTTGCTCGAAATGCACAATACCAACAATCGCCACGCGCATTTTTACTGCGTGATGGTGCTGGTGCGCCATGAGCACGACCCAGAACCCATCATTGCGGAAGGCAGCTGGTATGGCACCATACTGCGCGAATATCGCGGTACCGATGGCTTTGGCTACGACCCGATATTTTTAGATGCCAAAACAGAAAAAACCGTGGCCGAGCTACCCTTGGAAATTAAAAGCCGTATCAGTCATCGAGGCCATGCCATGGCCAAGCTACTGCAAAGACTAGAAAGACTTAGCCATGACTAGCCAATGGCCAAAATGGGTGCGTGATGATGGCTCTGTTGTTGCCTGCACTGAGAAAGTCAAAGTCATGGCAGAAAATTTTGATGAAATTAAACAAATCACGCAAGATGCGCTAGAAGATGGTTTGTTAATGGAAGTTTCGGAGCAGCAAATGCGTGAGGCATTGCATGCCTTGGTGGATGCGCTGATCAACCCTTATAAGCGCTAGATGCGTCAACTTCTTTTAACCCAGATGCGCATCACTGGATAAACTTTTAACAAGGCTCGTACCATTAAAAAGATCATTGAAATCAAGACTGAGACATCACTTAGCACCTCCAGCATCAACACTGTTGCGCCGTTGACAGGCCAGCCTACAGTTTCAGGCCTCACTAACCCACCGCCATTATCGCTTTACATTCACATTCCATGGTGCGTACAGAAATGTCCGTATTGCGACTTTAATTCTCATGAAAGCCGCCACAAAAACGGTGAGATTCCTGAAGCCACCTACGTTGAAGCATTGATTGCAGATTTGGCACTCGCCACCCCAAAAATTTGGGGCAGAAAAATCAGAAGTGTATTCTTTGGCGGCGGCACGCCAAGCCTATTTACTCCAGAATCGATAGACAGAATATTAAGCCAGGTACGCGCACTTGCCCCACTGGAATATGATGCAGAAATTACGCTGGAAGCCAACCCTGGCACCGTAGATGCAGCCCACTTTTCAGGGTACAAAGAGGCAGGCGTGAATCGGCTCTCGCTCGGGATACAAAGCTTTAATGCTGACCACCTGAAAGAGCTGGGCCGCATTCATGATGACAGGCAGGCCCTGCAAACCGCCGAACTCGCGCTGGCTACTTTTGAGCGCGTTAATCTCGATGTGATGTATGGGCTACCTAATCAAACACTCGAAGATGCGCAGCAAGATGCCATACAGGCCGTTTCACTTGGCTCGGACCATTTGTCTTTCTATCACCTGACATTGGAACCGAACACGCCGTTTTACCATACGCCGCCCAGTCTGCCAGATGACGATACCAGTGCGGAAATGCAGATTGCCATAGAAGCACTGCTAGCAGCACATGGCTATGAACATTACGAAACGTCGGCATTTGCCAAAAAAGGCAAGCAGGCACGCCATAACCTCAACTACTGGCAGTTTGGGGATTATCTAGGCATCGGTGCTGGCGCGCACAGCAAGCTGAGCTACCACGACAAAATCACCCGCGAAACACGCCCAAAGCACCCTAAGGCCTATATGGAGCAAGCACTTATAGGCAATGCTGTTGAACGTGAGTCACTCATCAGCCAGAACGCATTAGGCTTTGAGTTCATGATGAACGCACTCAGACTGATTGACGGCGTGCCACTCGGCTTATTTCAGCAGCATACCGGGCTCAGCCTCAACAAGCTGGAACCTAACATCAAACTAGCACAGAATAAAAAACTGCTGATTATTGAGAATGGCTACATTAGACCTACACTATTAGGTCAACGTTTTCTCAATGAACTGCTGGAACTGTTCCTTAATTAATCGCACTTACAGCGCCCGTTATCTATTTGTGCAAACCTATCTTTCTGACCTGAAACTATATAAAAACGCATAAGCGCAGTTACTGCGCCCACTTTGCTAGCAAGGTAAATCCAGCTACATGATGCTGTTTTTATCACTGATGGGCTTTGATGAAAAATCACTAGAATTATTGAATTTTTTGCATAAAACTGAATCACACAGAGCTTGAATCTATTACGCCTAAATAACTCACAATTCAGGCAATCAATTTCATCAAACCGATAAAAACAAAAGGGCAAACATGCAACTTATGCGTTCAGCAATCAAGATGGCGGAAAAAGGACTAATTCCAGATGGTGTAATTCGCCAAGGCATTCGCCGCTTATCACAGAAACGGCTAGAAGAAATCAGGGCAGCTGATTGTGAGCAAAGCATCAGAGTAGAAACCGATTTCATCACCGCCATGAATGCCGCACCCATTGCGCTGGTGCCTGAGCTCGCCAATGCCCAGCACTATGAAGTTCCAGCTGAGTTTTTTCAGATTTGCCTAGGCAGACACCGCAAGTACAGCAGCAGCTTCTGGCTGCCTGAAACTCGAACCCTGGATGAGGCGGAAGCCAATGCATTACACTTAAGCTGCGAACATGCCGACCTCGCCAACGGACAACGAATACTTGAACTCGGCTGCGGCTGGGGCTCTTTGACATTATGGATGGCAGAACACTACCCGCAAAGCAGCATCACTGCCGTATCCAACTCCAACTCGCAACGCGAATACATCGAGGCAACGGCAAAGGCGCGTGGTTTGACCAACATCCGTATCATCACCTGCGATATGAACAGATTCAACCCGGCAGACCATGACGTTACGCACGCATTCGACCGCGTGGTTTCAGTGGAGATGTTTGAGCATATGCGCAATCACCAGCTGCTGTATCAGAAAGTACATGACTGGCTGCTGCCAGGCGGCAAATTTTTCATGCATATTTTCGTACATCGCAGTACGCCCTATGCCTTCGAGGTACAGGGTGAGGATGACTGGATGAGTCAGTTCTTTTTCTCAGGCGGCATGATGCCCAGCGATGACTTGCCCCTACACTTTCAGGATCATCTGAAACTGAAGCAGCGCTGGCGCTGGGATGGTACGCATTATGAAAAAACCGCCAATGCCTGGCTGCAGAATATGGATCTGCACAAAGACCGGATTACGCCCATACTGGAGCGTACCTATGGTGCTGAAAACACTGAACAATGGCGCAACCGCTGGCGCATTTTTTATATGGCCTGCGCAGAACTGTTTGGATACCGCCGCGGTCAAGAGTGGTGGGTCACCCATTATCAATTCGAACGACCACTATAAAATGCTGCTAGCCAACTTTTTATTATTTCAGCTTGCCTGGTTTGCCTGTGTCGCAGGTGCTGCTTACGGCATGCCATGGCTGGGCGTGAGCGTGACGCTCATGACCACTGCCTGGCACCTGTATCAGTCCAAGCGCGCAAAACCGGAAATGCTGCTCATGTTTGGCGTTCTGCTAATCGGTGCCAGTTTTGATCAGATCATGCTGCTGTCAGAGCTGGTTACCTACCAGCAGCACGGCTGGAGTACTTCGCTGGTGCCGGTATGGATTATGGCCCTGTGGCTGGCATTTGCATCCACGCTGAATTTGAGCCTGGCCTGGATGCAGGGGCGCTATCTGATGGCAACCGTGTTTGGCGCCTCCGGCGGCCCGCTCGCCTACTTTGGCGCACAGAATATCGGCGCAGTCACTTTACCTGGCAGCGCATCCTATATCGCCTTATCAATCGGCTGGGCCATCATCACGCCTGCGCTGTTATATCTGGCTAAACATATCAATCGCTGGCATACGGAGCACTCGGCATGAACTGGGAGGTTTATCTTTACGGCCTGTATGCCATGCTGGCGCTGGGCTTTGCGGGCTGGCTCATCAGCCTTTACCGCAATAATGTCACGCATGTCGACAGTATGTGGAGCGTGTTTTTTGTAGTGGCAGGCTTTACCTACGCAAGTCAGATATCCAGCGATAGCAACAGAACACTGATTGTGCTGTCACTACTTACCTTGTGGGCGCTGCGCCTGTGCATCTACCTCACGTGGCGCAACTGGGGCCCGCATGAGGACCATCGCTATGCAGTCATACGCAGCAACAACTCTCCTGGTTTTGCCTTCAAAAGCCTGTATATTGTATTCGGCCTGCAGGCTCTGCTGGCGTGGATAATTTCGTTGCCTTTACTCGGTGCAGTGAACTCGATGCAGCCGATGAATATACTGGATTATATCGGCATTGCTTTGCTGAGCTTTGGTTTATTCTGGGAAACGCTAGCCGACTGGCAGCTCAGTGTATTCAAAGCCAACCCAGAGAATAAATCCAAAGTACTGAGTAGCGGCGTGTGGCGTTACAGCCGCCACCCAAATTACTTTGGCGAATGCTGCGTATGGTGGGGCTTTTACCTGATTGCGCTTGCTGCGGGTGCATGGTGGGCATTGCCATCTGCACTGTTGATGTCCCTGCTGCTGCTCAAGATAAGCGGCGTTTCGCTGTTGGAACAGACGATTAGAGAACGCCGTCCTGAATACGCCAAACACATGCGCACCACCAACGCGTTTATTCCAGGACGCCCAAGGAAAAGCAAATGACCATGAAAATACCCTCAGCATTATTATTGGGATGCCTGATTTGCGGTAACGCATTTGCCAAGGAGTGGGATTTTGATGTGTATCTGGATAAAACCCGAATCGGCCAGCATACCTTTAGCCTCAACGAAGCCAATAAACTGGTGAGCCAAGCAAAATTCAATGTCAAAGTGCTGTTTATCAACGCCTATCAGTATCAGCACACCGCGATTGAAGAATGGCAGGATGGTTGCCTGAAGTCTTTGGAAGCCAGCACACTGGAAAATGAGGTGGCAACCAAAGTCAAAGGCAATGTCGACAGCGACCGCTTTGTGGTGAATGACGGCAAGGAACAAAAGGCTTTACCTGCCTGTGCCATGACCTTTGCCTATTGGTCACAAAAAATGCTGCTGCAGACCAAGCTGCTGAATCCGCAGAATGCGGAGTGGCTTGATACCAGAATCATCAAAACTGGCAGTGAAATGCTGGATGTAAAAGGCCAGAAAATAGAAACGCTGCGTTATAAACTGAATGCAAGCCTAGCAGACAAACCCAAGCTCAATATTGATCTCTGGTACCGCGCAGATAACCATGACTGGGTTGCGCTGCGGTCAACTACGCCAGAAGGCTACATCATCAATTACAAATTAAGGTAATAAATATGACCGCCAAAAGATTAAGGACACTATTCATCATGACCCTATTCACCAGCCTGTTGAGCGCTTGTGCCAGCCACCAAAAACCACAGATCACTACGGTACCGCAGGTCGATATCCAGCGTTTCATGGGGCCATGGTATGTGATTGCGGCGATTCCGACTGCGATAGAAACCGAAGCTTTCAATGCCATTGAAAGCTACAAACTGGATAAAGACGGCACCATTGCCACGACCTTTACCTTTAACAAAGGCAGCCTGGATGGCAAGCAGAAAACCTATAATCCGCGCGGCTTTATTGTTGAAAATACTGGTAATGCACGCTGGGGTATGCAGTTTATCTGGCCAATCAAGGCGGAATTCCTAATCGCACATCTGGATGAGGCCTATACTGAAACCATCATTGCGCGCAATGCACGCGATTACGTTTGGATCATGGCCAGAACACCAGGCTTGAGTGATGAGGCATACAATGCCCTGGTAAAAAAAGTCAGCGACATGGGTTACGATATTCAGAAGCTGCGTCGTGTACCACATAACGCCATCAAAAATTAGAAAATGCTATGTGCAATATCACTATGTTTAAAAAAATAATTGCATGGTTTGATAATCAAGTCGTGGCAGCTGAACTGCAGTCCGCTTCCACCATAGCCCAGGATAACTGGTCAGACATTGATTGGCTGCGTGTAATTCCGTTTGTATTACTGCATATGGGCTGTATTGCAGTATTCTGGGTCGGATTCAGCTGGTTTGCTGCATTTTTTGCTTTGGCACTATATGCATTACGCATGTTTGCAGTCACTGGCTTTTATCATCGTTATTTTTCACACAAGACATTTCGCACCTCGCGTCCGTTCCAGTTCATTCTGGCCGTACTTGGGGCAAGTGCGGTACAGCGCGGCCCGCTGTGGTGGGCATCGCATCACCGGCGTCATCATGCCTATGCGGATGACCATAAAGACGCACACTCACCAATACAGCATGGCTTTTTGTGGAGTCATATCGGCTGGTTTCTGGCCTCGCGCAATTTCATGACACAAACCCATCGCGTCAAGGAGCTTGCCTCATTCATCGAACTGCGTCTGCTGGACCGCTTTGATATCGTAGTGCCGCTGCTGCTGGGTACTGGCATTTACATGTTGGGTGATTGGCTGGCTGTAACACACCCAGAGTATGGCACCAACGGCATGCAGCTTTTTGTATGGGGTTTCCTGATCTCTACGGTGGTACTCTATCACGCAACTTTTACCGTGAATTCTCTGGCGCATGTATGGGGCCAGCGCCGCTATGCCACCAAAGACCACAGCCGCAATAATCTGCTGATCGCGCTGATGACGCTGGGTGAAGGCTGGCACAACAATCACCATCATTACCCAGGATCAGCCAGCCAAGGCTTCTACTGGTGGGAAATCGACCTGACCTATTACGGGCTAAGGCTGCTTTCAGCGCTGGGCCTGATCTGGGACCTGCGCACGGTTCCGATTGATATCCGCGAATCCAAGAAAATCAACACCCATGTACAGACACGAAAGTGACCAGAATTGAAAATCGCCATTATCGGTAGCGGCATTGCTGGCAATACGCTCGCCTACTATTTGCATCAACAGCATGAAATCACGGTATTTGAAGCAGAGCGGCATATCGGCGGCCATACGCATACGCACGACATTCGCCATGAAGGTCAGGATATCTCGGTAGATACTGGCTTTATTGTATTCAATGACCGCACCTATCCCAATTTCATCGCGTTGCTCGAAGAGCTTAATGTCGCGTGGCGTCCCAGCAGCATGAGCTTCAGCGTGCGCTGCGAGAATATTGGCCTCGAATATAACGGCACCAGCCTCAACAGTCTGTTTGCACAGCGCATGAATCTGTTCCGGCCATCCTTTTATAAAATGATTCAGGATATCCTGCGCTTCAACAAAAATTCACTGGAGCTGCTGACAGAGGGTCGTGAAATAAGACTGGGCGAGTATCTCAAGCAGAATGGCTACAGCCAACAGTTTATCGACTATTACATTATTCCGATGGGCTCGGCAATCTGGTCGACCGATGCCAAACAGATGCTGGATTTTCCAGCGCGTTTCTTTGTGCGATTTTTTCACAATCATGGCATGCTCACGGTCAATGACCGCCCAGAATGGCGTACAATTACTGGCGGCTCAGCCAGTTACGTGAGTGCACTGACCGCACCCTTCAGCGACCGCATCCGCATTGATACGCCGATTGAGCGCGTACGCAGGCTGAAAGGTTCGGTGCGCGTCAAGCCCAGCTTCGGTGAAGAGGAAAAATTCGACTATGTGTTCTTTGCCTGCCACAGCGACCAGGCATTGCGCATGATGAGTGATGCATCGGCAGCTGAAACCGAAATCCTCGGCGCTATCCCTTATCAAAGCAACACTGTCTACCTGCACCATGATGTTTCGCTGCTACCCAGAAAAAAACTGGCTTGGGCTGCATGGAATTATCATGTGACCAAACCAGCTTCCGAACATGTTTCCGTTACTTACAACATGAATATACTGCAAGGTATTGAATCGCATGAACCACTACTGGTCACACTCAATCACACCGCTGGCATAGACCCGCACAAGATCATCAAGCGAATTGAGTACATGCATCCGCTCTACACCTTATCAGGTGCTGCGGCACAGGCACGGCATGCAGAAATCAGCGGTGTCAACCGTACTGGTTTTGCTGGCGCATATTGGCGCAACGGCTTTCATGAAGATGGCGTGGTAAGTGCACTTGAAGCGCTCAAACATTTCGAGCGTTACTGCATAGAAAATCATCATGGATAATACCAAGAGTGCCATTTATATTGGCGAAATTTTTCACCAGCGGTTCAGCCCCAGACACCATGGCTTCAAATACAAGGTATTCATGATGTATCTGAACCTAGACGAACTGCGGTCATTGTTTAACGGTTGCCGACTGTGGTCATATCAGCGCAGGAATCTGGCTTGGTTCAGGCGTGCCGATTATTATGGCGATGCGCAGGTTCCGCTCAAGGAATGCATCGCGGACCTGGTGTTTAAAGCCACGGGAAAACGCCCGCAAGGCAGTATCTGCATGCTCACCAATATGCGCTATTTCGGTTACTGCTTTAACCCAGTCACATTCTATTACTGCTTTGCAGCGGATAGCAATCGGCTGCAAGCCATGGTCAGCCATATTACCAACACGCCCTGGGGTGAAGACTATGCCTACGTGCATGACTTTGAAAAAGAATCTACCAGCAACCATCACAATACTGCTGCATTCAGGTTCGATAAAGGCTTTCATGTATCTCCGTTTATGCCGATGGATATTCATTATGACTGGTCATTTTCCATGCACGATGAAGATCTTTTGATTCACATGCAGAATCTTCAAAGCGGCAGGCAGGTTTTCAATGCCACACTTGACTTAAAGCGCATGGAAATCAGCACGTCACGCTTGGACTGGTTGCTCTTGAGCTACCCGTTCATGACACTTAAGGTGATTGCCGCAATTTACTGGAAC
>JAQTXW010000017.1 GCA_028688575.1 Methylotenera sp.
CGTCACCATCAAGTCCGGGTGCAATCATGGCCGCGACGTTTTCCGCGTGTATGCCGCCTATTTTTACCGAGTTAAGCCTCACCATATAACCGATGCTCTCGCCATTGGCGGTATTGGTGCGAACTGCGTTCATGCTTTTTAACTTGAGTTTATCCGCGGTGCTCTGCGATATTGCAACACCCGTCGCACCCGTGTCTATCAGCACGTTAACTTTATGACCATTAATGAGTGCCTCAGCACGATAGTGCCCGTCTAATCCACGTTTGAGCACTACGGTCTGATCATGGCCCAGCGCGTTCAGCTTGTTTGGATTTTGAATATTATCGGCGAGGAGGTAAATGATGGCGCCTAGAATGGTCCATATTGCGATGGAAATAAAAGAGTTTTGCGTCATGTCACTGGGCGTTAGTTGTTAGAGTTAGTTATACGCGTTAGTTAAAAGCCAGGTAGACAATTGCAAAGTAGGTGAGATGGTGTAATAGTTGATCAAATCCTAACAGCATCCAAAACCATTCGCTATTGTTGGCATTAAGCTTGAATTTGAGAGCGATATTCATTTTTGCCCAGTCAATATGGTAATGGGCAATAAGGTCAAATAACGCATAACTCCATGCGTCAGTGCCTAACCAGAAATATAAAATGAGGTAGGTGCCAACGCCGTGCAGTGCTGCATGGGTTAATCCGCCCATGTGGCCGTAAATGTACTTGTTTTTATACATCCACGGGCAGGCTTGTAGTGGAAAGTCTACAAAAAAATGCTTAACAAATAAGCTGAGTAGCGCTTCAAACATGAACGCGGTTACTCTGCTTCATCAATCCACGCTAGCTGGATGGCCTCTAAAATGCGCTCTCCGCATTTGTCTGGGCTGTCATTAAAATCTTCAAGCGCTAAAACCCACTCCATCAAGTCGGTAAAGCGTATGGTTTTTGGATCAATTTGAGGGTGTTTGTCGTAAAGCGCCTCAGCAATGATCTGGCTATCAGTCCATTTCATTTGTATTCCTTATCATTATGTCACGTGATAATTATAGACGCGTCGCGCATAAAAATCATGACATTCATCATCGTTGTCATTCATGCACAAAAAATCCATCAAGCTGTGCGGCGCTGCCAATGCAAGTCCTAATGGAAAGTTTAGGATAATGCAAAAAAAAGCCCGCAAGCTAAAAGTACACGTTGCGGGCAAGGGGAGCGATTTTTGGAGATATACGCTTGAATTAACTAAAGCAATTTTTATGCCTAAAATAATTATGATATTTATCAATGAGATAAGAATTTAGGTTTATTGATTTGTCTCAAAATAACCACTATTGCAACCATACGTGCAGATTGTCTGGTTGATATTAACCAATTGAAAAATGCGCTCTGTATTTTAGTGGTTACCAAGATTATTGGCTTTGCTTTAAAGTTGCTGACTAGGCATGTTAAAATGGCATAACTCGTTTTTATTTAAATATCTGGAAATTACACATGTCACAAGCACCATTTAATTACGCAAATACTTTGAACCAGGCTGACCCAGCACTATGGGGCATGATTGAGCATGAGGTGGTGCGTCAGCATGAGCATATTGAGCTGATTGCCTCTGAAAACTACACCAGTCCAGCAGTGATGCAGGCGCAGGGCTCTCAGTTAACCAACAAGTATGCTGAAGGTTACCCAGGCAAGCGTTTTTATGGCGGCTGTGAATATGTGGATCAGGTGGAACAGCTGGCGATAGATCGTTTAAAAGCCTTGTATGGCGCTGAATATGCCAATGTGCAGCCGCACTCAGGCTCGCAGGCTAATCAGGCCGTTTATTTTTCAATTTTAAAACCAGGCGATACGGTAATGGGCATGAATCTGGGTCATGGTGGTCATTTGACACATGGTTCTCCTGCTAATTTGTCAGGTAAGTTGTTTAACATTGTGCCTTATGGCCTGAACGACAAAGAAGAGATTGATTACGATGAGATGGAGCGCATTGCCGTTGAGTGCAAGCCAAAACTTTTGATAGGTGGTGCATCGGCTTACGCTTTGCGCTTTGACTGGGCGCGTATGGCTGAAATCGCCAAAAAAGTGGGGGCCTATTTCATGGTAGATATGGCACATTATTCAGGGTTGATTGCGGCTGGCGTTTACCCTAACCCTGTGCCACATGCAGACTTTGTGACATCAACAACACATAAAACGCTGCGTGGCCCTCGTGGCGGCATTATTTTAGCTAAAGCCGAGTTTGAAAAATCACTCAACTCTAATGTGTTCCCAAGCTTGCAAGGCGGCCCACTGATGCATGTGATTGCAGCCAAGGCGACAGCATTTCTGGAGGCTTCACAACCTGCATTCAAAACTTATCAGGCGCAGGTGCTTAAAAATGCACAGGCTATGGCTGAAACATTAGCTGCACGAGGCTTGCGTATCATTTCTGGCCGTACTGAGTCACATATGTTCTTGGTGGATTTGCGTCCTAAAGGCTTAACTGGAAAAGCCGCAGATGCGGCACTTGGTTTGGCGCATATTACGGTGAACAAAAATGCGATTCCTAACGATCCTGAAAGCCCATTTGTGACTTCTGGTATTCGAATCGGTGCGCCAGCCATCACCACGCGTGGTTTTAAAGAAGATGAAGCAAAACAGGTAGCTAACCTGATTGCAGATGTGCTGGACAACCCTGCAGATGAAGCAGTGATTGCTGCCACAAAAGCAAAAGTACATGCCTTAACTGCACGTTTTCCTGTTTATGCCTAAACTTGTGAGCTGTGCGTCACTATGAAATGTCCTTTCTGCGGTGAAGATGATACTCAGGTCATAGACTCACGCGTCAATGATGAGGGAGATTCTATTCGTCGGCGCCGCAAGTGCGGGGCGTGTGATAAACGTTTTACGACTTATGAAACCGCTGAATTACATTTGCCGCAAATCGTCAAACAAAACGGTACGCGAGAAGACTTTAAACGTGAGAAGTTGCGGCTTTCTTTCAGTCGTGCCTTACATAAACGGCCAGTACCTACCGAGTATGTAGATAAAGCACTGGATCATATTACGCAAAAAATTCTAGCACGCGGTGAGCGGGAGGTACCTGCCCGTGATTTGGGCGAAATGGTCATGCACGAATTAAAAATGATGGATAAAGTGGCGTATATCCGTTTTGCATCGGTTTATCGCAGTTTCTCCGATGTAGATGATTTTAGCGATGTTATTCGTGATTTAGATTAGTTTTCTTTATTAATGTTGTCCATCTTCGGGATGCTAGATGAAACTGATTAAGGTAGCCACCATTGCTTTAGCGTTGTTTACATTCATACTTACACTCGCGTTCTTTACCTGGTGGGTGTTTAAAGACCCCATTGTTTTTGGTAGTGCAAAGTTTGATCAGGTCAGTTGGATTAAGCTGGCAGCAACGACCCAGAATGAGTGTAAGCGAGGGGATATGGCCTACGATTTGCAACGCAACATATTGCTCAAGGGGGCTAGGCGCGAAGCTGTGACCGCTTTGTTAGGGCGTCCAGCAATAGAGGATGAGAACGCCATTGAGTATGATCTTGGTAAGTGTATGCATGTTTACCATGGCTTACTGATTTTCTTTGATGCACAAGGCCGCCTTGTGAACAGTCGAATTTCCTCACATTGATATTACGATGAGCTCATCAAGTACTCAAGACTGGCAGTGGATGTCGCATGCGCTGCGATTGGCTGAGCGTGGCTTATATACTACGCAGCCGAACCCGCGCGTAGGGTGTGTGGTCGTCAAAAACAATCAAGTGCTGGGCGCGGGTGCGCATCTTAAGGCGGGAGAGCCGCATGCGGAGGTCTATGCCTTGCAGCAGGCGGGTGCGCAGGTGATGGGCGCTGATATTTACGTGACCCTTGAGCCTTGTAGTCATTTTGGTAAAACCCCGCCTTGTGTGGCAGCGGTGATAGCCGCAAAACCTAGGCGTGTGATTGTTGCCATGCAGGACCCTAATCCTTTGGTTTCAGGTAAGGGTATTGCCGCCCTGCGCGCGCAAGGCATTGAAGTGCTCGTAGGGGTAATGGAAACCCAGGCGCTCGCGCTGAATGCTGGGTTTGTTTCCAGAATGAAGCATGGCTTACCGTATGTGCGCAGTAAAATAGCAGCGAGTCTAGATGGCCGTACTGCGCTTAAAAATGGCAGAAGCCAGTGGATCACAGGTGAAGCGGCGCGCCTGGATGTACAGTATTGGCGTGCGCAGTCGTGCGTCATCATGACTGGTGTCGGCACAGTGCTGGCAGATGACCCCAGTATGACGGTGCGCTTGCAACATGCCACCAGACAGCCAGTACGGGTCATTGTTGATAGCCGTCTGCAAACGCCTCTTAAAAGTAAGATGCTTGCATCTGAATCATTGCGGCAAGGGCCTGTGCTGATTGCTTATGCACACGATACACATCATCGTGCAAGCGCATTATTGCAAGCGGGTGCTGAACTTTTACATTTACCAAACACCCAGCACCCACGTGTTGATTTAGAGGCTTTAATGACACATTTAGCCCAGCGCGGTACGAATGAGGTGCTGGTGGAGGCTGGGCAGGGTTTAAATGGCGCATTATTACAAGCGGGTTTAATCGATGCCTTGGTGCTGTATTATGCTCCTAAACTGATGGGAGCGGAGGCGAAGGGCATGTTTGCCAACGCTGAGTTGACCGAGATGCTGCAAGTGTCTGAGTTGGTGATTGATGATGTGCGGCAGTTCGCACAAGATATTCGAATGCTTGCCAGACCAGTAAAATCTGGGTAAAAATGATGCTCATTGATACGCATTGTCACCTGGATGCTGCGGAATTTGACCCGGATCGTGATGCAATTGCCGTTAAGTCACTGGCACTGGAGATGTCAGCCATCGTCATTCCCGCTGTGGCTGTGAGTAACTTTGATGCAGTGATCAGGCTGTCGCAGCAGTATGCGCATTGCCGGTATGCATTAGGTATTCACCCGATGTATGTGGAACAGGCAAGTGATCATGATGTTGCCGTGTTGGCGACCTATCTTGAGGCGAATGCGCCCGTCGCTGTGGGGGAGATTGGCTTAGATTACTTTATTAGCAGTCCTAAGCGGCATCCTGAGAATATCGCCCGCCAGATTTATTTTTTTACCGAGCAGCTTAAATTAGCGCAACAGTATCATTTACCTGTGTTACTGCATGTGCGCAGTGCGATAGACGATGTATTAAAGTATCTGCGCCGCCATCATGTGCATGGTGGAATTGCTCATGCGTTTAACGGTAGTTTCCAGCAGGCGCAGCAGTTGATCGATTTAGGATTTAAGTTGGGTTTTGGCGGGGCCATGACTTATGCGCGGGCCCGACATATACGCGAGCTAGCGGTGAAGTTGCCCTTGACATCCATCGTGCTGGAAACTGACGCGCCAGATATTCCACCTGAGTGGCTTGGGAGCAAGGGTAGAAATAGCCCGTTAGAGCTATTGAGAATCGCCCAGATTTTAGCAGATTTAAGGCAGCTAAAATTGGCTGAAGTGCTTGATATAACGGGGCTCAATGCCGTAAAAGTGATGCCAAAACTAGCTGACTTATGCACACCAGTTAATGTGCTACTTTAACAAACTGAAAAAAACCTTATCAATCAAGGGTTGATTTGTAACCAATTGATTATTAAGTGTTTTATATTAGATTAAAAAATAAGCGATTAGAAAAAACCCTTATAAATTGGTATGTTACAAAAGTGTGTCACAGTTATTCACAAAGTTATCCACAGATAATGTGGAGAGTATTTTTGCATTTGTTGGCTTTGCCAAAAGTCAATGTGTAAATTTATTTTTTTTAATTTAAAAAGTGTAAAAAGTTGGCTATTTTATGTTAGTGAATCAACAGCATTTCCGTACCATTTGGCCCAAGTTTGATGACGGTAAGGCCATGGTTCAGGTGATAGACCAAACCCGGTTGCCACATGTCTTTGCGGTAGCCGATATCGCAAGCCTGCAAGACATGGTGCATGCCATTAAGACCATGCAGGTGAGAGGGGCACCTTTGATCGGCGCTGCTGCAGCTTATGGCATTGCGCTTGCCATGGAAGAAAGTTGCACTGATGTGCAATTAAGCCATGCGGCAATTACATTGGTTGCTGCAAGACCTACTGCAGTGAACCTTAAATGGGCGGTGGATCGTATGCTGGCAAGGCTGCAGCCACTGCCGTTGCAGGACAGGCCGCGTGCAGCATGGGCTGAAGCAGCAGTGATATGTGATGAAGATGTATTGCTCAATCAGGCAATCGGCCAGCATGGCCTGGAGATTATCTGTCAACAGGTCAGAAGCAAAACACGTACGCTCAATATTTTGACCCACTGTAATGCTGGCTGGTTAGCCACAGTGGATTTTGGTACTGCTTTAGCCCCTATTTATGCTGCGCGTGATGCAGGGATTAATCTCCATGTGTGGGTAGGTGAGACGCGTCCGCGCAATCAGGGGGCAAGCCTCACCGCGTGGGAATTGGGGCAGCATGGCGTGCCGCATACCGTCATTAGTGACAATGCAGGCGGTCATTTAATGTTGCAAGGGCAGGTGGATATGGTGATCGTTGGGGCGGATCGCGTGACAGCAACGGGTGACGTTTGTAACAAGATAGGCACTTATTTGAAAGCCTTGGCCGCTTATCATGGGGATGTCACAGGTGCCAGAATCCCGTTTTATGCTGCAGTGCCTTCACCCACCATTGATTGGACGATAGAAGAGGGTGTGGCGCATATTGAGATTGAAGAGCGTCATGCAGATGAACTGATTTGGATTAGCGGCAAACTTGCCGATGGCACGATTGCAAGTGTGAATGTATTGCCGAGTGATACACAGGTGGTAAACCCCGCTTTTGACGTAACGCCTGCGAAATTTGTCACGGGGATTATTACTGAGCACGGGGTGTTTGCGCCTGATCAGTTAAGGGAAATGCTGGAGTGCAGAGAGGATGCGTGACTTGCAGGATGCGCGTGAGCAATTGTTGGCAGTCAGTCTGGAATTATGCCAACGGGGTTTAAATCGCGGCACTTCTGGCAACGTGAGCCTGCGCCTCAATGATCGTGCTGGGAATGCTGGATTCTTAATTACCCCTTCAGGGATTGCGTCTCAAAAACTGCTGCCTGCAGATATGGTGTGGATGGGGTTCGACGGGCAAACCTCAGGGCATTGCACCCCCTCCAGTGAGTGGCGATTTCATTTCGACATATTAAAACAAAGAACAGAGGTGAATGCGGTGATTCATACCCACAGTATGTATGCGACAGCCTTGAGCACATTAAGGCAGGATGTGCCCGCATTTCATTACATGGTTGCCGTGGCTGGTGGCGACAGCATACGTTGCGCACCGTATGCCTTATTTGGTAGTCAGCAGTTATCAGATAATGCCTTACTCGCTTTGAAAAATCGCCAAGCCTGTTTGCTGGCTAATCACGGCATGATTGCACTTGGGCATGGTGTCGAAAAGGCGCTTGATATTGCGATAGAGGTGGAAACTTTATGCGAGCAATACCTGCATGCTTTGCAGGTGGGAAGCCCTTATCTGCTAACGTCGCAAGAAATGCAGGAAGTGCAGGAAAAATTCAAGGGTTATGGCAACTGGGGCGAAAATAACCAGAAAAACATGGAATAAGTAGGCTTAAGATTCCATGTTATCCTAAATTTTGCACAATAATGCAGGCGTCAGCCATAATGTGCTTATTATTTGTTTTTATCGTTAGGTGTCGCGCTTAAGAATAAACGAATGAAAAAAGCGGCCATCACCAGTACGAAAATAATAACGCCCAAGCTTAATAGACCAGTATATGAGCCGAATAGTTCTTTATACATAATTTATTCCTTTACTATTTATTTGCTGTTGTGAGTGATTAGTCGAAACACACACTGCATTTTATTGCTTTCAATAAATAGCCGCTTGATTTATATCAATAACATTTAAGTTCTTTAGCGTTTAATGTTATGAGGCCTAAAGCACCCACAATTAAACTCGCTTGAACGTCTGTTTTAATTGTCGGCTAAGTGGCTTTGAAGTAAAATAGTTTCCCGTCTGTAACAAAATAATTTAAGTGCCTTCCTCATGACCAAATATGTATTCGTAACTGGCGGTGTTGTTTCTTCTCTTGGTAAAGGTATCGCTGCGGCTAGCCTTGGTGCCATCTTGGAGTCACGCGGTATTAAAGTGACCATGCTCAAACTTGACCCTTATATTAATGTTGACCCAGGGACGATGAGCCCATTTCAGCATGGCGAGGTGTTTGTGACCGATGACGGTGCAGAAACTGATTTGGATTTGGGTCACTATGAGCGATTTATCAGTCAGCGTATGGGTAAACGCAACAATTTCACCACGGGTCAGATTTATGAAACCGTGATTAAAAAAGAGCGGCGCGGTGAGTATTTGGGAAAAACTGTACAGGTGATTCCCCATATCACTGATGAAATTAAAGCCCATGTGAAACGCGGGGCTGAAGGGGCTCAAGTTGCCATTGTTGAAGTGGGCGGTACAGTAGGCGATATCGAATCATTGCCATTTCTGGAGGCGATTCGCCAGATGGGGTTTGAAGAAGGCAGAAATAATACCTGTTACATTCATTTAACCCTATTGCCATGGATTCCGACTGCGGGTGAGTTAAAAACCAAACCCACGCAACACTCAGTGAAAGAGTTGCGTGAAATCGGTATTCAGCCAGATATCTTATTGTGCCGTGCTGACCGCAATATCCCTGAAGATGAACGTAGAAAAATTGCCTTATTCACTAATGTGGCATCTGAAGCCGTGATTAGTGCGATAGATGCCGATTCCATTTATAAAATTCCTGGACTGTTACACGATCAAAATTTAGATGGCATTGTCTGTGAAAAATTAGCCATCAACGCCAAGCCTGCTGATTTGCATGAGTGGGAGGCCATTGCCACCGCTTTAGCCAACCCTAAACATCTGGTGAATATCGCCTTTGTTGGCAAGTACGTGGATTTAACCGAGTCATATAAATCATTGACCGAAGCCTTGATCCATGCGGGTATTCATACTGAATCAAAAGTGAAAATTCACTATATTGATTCTGAAGATATCGAGCAGCATGGAACGTCTGCCCTGCAGGAAATGGATGCGATTTTAGTGCCAGGTGGTTTTGGTGTACGTGGTACAGAGGGTAAAATTGCCGCAGTGCAGTATGCGCGAGAGCATAAAATTCCGTATCTGGGCATTTGCCTGGGCATGCAGTTGGCCGTAATCGAGTTTGCACGCCATGTGGCGGGCTTGCATGAGGCAAACAGTACGGAATTTAACCCTCAGGCGCCACATAAATTAATTGGCCTGATAGACGAATGGCAAGACGCCTCTGGCAGCATTGAAAAGCGCGATGAGCATTCTGATTTAGGCGGTACGATGCGTTTGGGTGCGCAAAGTTGCCCTGTGGTGCCCAACACAATTGCTGCAAGTATTTATGGCGTGCAAGTGAATGAGCGTCACCGCCATCGTTATGAAGTGAATAATCATTATGTTGAGCAACTAAAAGCCGCTGGTTTAGTGGTTTCTGCCAGAACGCCGACTGAGGATTTATGTGAAATGGTCGAACTGCCACAAGCAGTGCATCCATGGTTTGTGGCTTGTCAGTTCCATCCGGAGTTCACTTCAAACCCAAGAAGCGGACACCCGTTATTTATTGCATATGTGAAAGCTGCTTTGGCAAACAAAAAATAAATCGGCCGCAGATAAACGCAGATGCACACAGATAAAATCAGATATACCATCACTGAATCCTTAGTTTTTTATCTGCGTCTATCAGTGTTCATCAGAGGTGAAAAAAGCAAAGGTTATTAAATGAAACTATGTAATTTTGATGTAGGTCTTGAGCACCCGCTCTTTTTAATTGCTGGGCCGTGTGTGATTGAGTCACAGCAAATGGCCATTGATACCGCAGGCCAATTGAAAGAGATAGCGGATGCGCTGAATATCCCTTTTATTTATAAATCGTCATATGACAAGGCCAACCGCAGCTCGAATAAAACTTTCCGCGGTTTTGGCATGGAAGAGGGACTTAAGATATTAGATGAAGTACGCCGTCAAATCGGCGTGCCTATCTTGACAGATGTTCACACTGAAGAGCAAGTGCCTCATGTGGCAGCGGTGGTGGATGTGCTGCAAACCCCAGCATTTTTATGTCGCCAAACCGACTTTATTACTGCATGTGCAAAATCAGGTAAGCCTGTGAATATCAAAAAAGGCCAGTTTATGGCACCAGGCGATATGAAGAACGTGGTGCAAAAAGCAAAAGAGGCTAACGGCGGCATCGATAATATCATGGTGTGTGAACGTGGCGCATCGTTTGGTTATAACACGCTGGTGTCTGATATGCGCGGTTTGGCGATTATGCGCGAAACGCATTGCCCTGTGGTGTTTGATGCAACGCACTCTGTGCAGCAACCAGGCGGGCAGGGTGATAAGAGTGGTGGTCAGCGAGAGTTTGTCCCCGTGCTGGCACGTGCCGCCGTGGCGAGTGGGATTGCTGGGGTGTTTATGGAAACGCATCCTGACCCTGCTCAGGCATTGTCGGATGGGCCCAATGCATGGCCATTGCAAAAAATGAAGGCTTTGTTGGAAGTGTTAGTGGATTTAGATAAGTTGGTTAAGAAAGCAGGTTTTATTGAAAGTACGTTGTAAAGAATAGTCATGGATAAGCACTGATACAAACCAATAAAACAAGATTTTTTTAATTTTTATCTGTGTTAATCCGCGCTAATCTGTAGCTAAAAATAATTTAGAACTTAGGAGAAAATTATGAGCGCCATTGTAGATATTATTGCCCGCGAAATTTTAGATTCACGCGGCAACCCGACAGTTGAAGCAGATGTCTTGCTTGAGAGTGGCGTGATCGGCCGTGCAGCAGTCCCTTCAGGTGCTTCTACTGGTGCCAAGGAAGCAGTGGAACTGCGTGATGGCGATAAAAACCGCTATCTAGGCAAAGGCGTGCTGCAAGCTGTGGAAAACGTCAATACCGAAATCACAGAGGCGATTATCGGCTTGGATGCTGAAGAGCAAAGCTTCATTGACAAAACTTTGATTGAGCTGGACGGTACTGAGAACAAAGATCGTTTAGGTGCCAATGCGATTTTGGCAGTTTCGATGGCGTGTGCACGTGCTGCCGCTGAAGAATCTGGTTTGCCGCTTTATCGTTACTTAGGCGGCTCAGGTGCGATGCAATTGCCCACCCCGATGATGAATATCATCAACGGCGGTGCGCATGCCGATAACTCTGTTGATATGCAAGAGTTCATGATCATTCCAGCTGGCTTGCCTACATTCCGTGAAGCGATTCGCTGTGGTGCCGAAGTGTTCCACGCGCTGAAGAAAACATTGCATAAAAAAGGTCTGGCTACCACAGTGGGTGATGAGGGCGGTTTTGCTCCAAACCTGCCTTCAAATGAATCTGCAATTCAATATATCCTGGAAGCGATTTCAGATGCAGGTTACGAGCCAGGTCGCGATGTTTATTTAGGTTTAGATTGCGCTAGTACCGAATTTTACAAAGACGGACGCTATCATCTGGAATCCGAAGGCTTGGCGCTGACTTCAGCACAATTTACAGATTATCTGGCAACCTGGTGTGACAAATACCCAATCATCAGTATTGAAGATGGTATGGGTGAATTTGACTGGGATGGCTGGAAATTACTGACCGAGCGTTTAGGTAAAAACACGCAATTGGTGGGTGATGATTTGTTCGTGACCAACTCAAAAATCCTGCGTGAAGGGATTCAGCGCGGTGTGGCCAACTCGGTATTGATTAAAGTAAACCAAATCGGCACTTTGACTGAGACTTTCCAAACCATTGAGATGGCAAAACGTGCAGGGTACACTGCGGTGGTATCGCACCGTTCTGGCGAAACTGAAGACAGCACCATTGCTGATATTTCAGTAGCAACCAACGCGCTGCAAATCAAAACAGGTTCGCTTTGCCGTTCAGAGCGCATTGCCAAATATAACCAACTATTACGCATTGAAGAAGAATTGGGTGATGCTACAAGTTATGCAGGTAAATCTGCATTTTATCAACTGTTTAAATAACATTTGATTGCGCTTGAAGTTTGACCCTGCGTTGAACTTGTCAACTTGGACAAAAGCCTACCTCGCTACGCGTGGGTAGGCTTTTGTCTAGGTGTTGTTGTTTCAAGACCATATGTAATTTAATTTAAATAAGGCATTAAGTGAAAGCACTTACGCTGATTTTTGTGATATTGATTGCTTTATTACAGTACCCTTTGTGGCTTGGGAAGGGGAGCTGGTTGCGCGTGTGGGACTTAAGTCGTCAGCTAACACAGCAGCAGGAAAAAAATGAAGTATTGATTATGAGAAATGAAACGCTTAATGCAGAAGTCCGCGACTTGAAAGCTGGGCGCGCAGCTATTGAAGAGCGCGCGCGCAGTGAACTGGGGATGATTAAGCAGGATGAAGTATTCTATCAGGTGATTGACCAGCCCTTACCCGCACCACAACCCTCCACTAATTCTATAGTAGGGCCTACTACTCCTTAACGTATCATAATGATGTCTGGCGAAGTCAGATGTGATTAAAAAACTCGTTCAACCCAGATTTTCCATTAGGACTTGCAGTGGCAACGCCGCACAGATTGATGGATTTATTGTGCAGATTGTATGGGCAATAGTCATTCTATTGACAGTAAATATACGCAAAAAAAAGACGTAAAGTGGGCAAGTTGACATGCAAGTAGATGCAAAATCGCGTAGTGGAAAATCTGGGTTCAATCCTACTGATAGTGGCGCTGGTCGTTGTCAAGTGCGTATGTATGTCGTTAATTCACGACAAATTTAAAAGTAATGAATCGGTAATGGGTTGTTTAATAAACATTTTTTAATGGCATAGCATTTGCTTGAGTAATGTAATGTTACGCATAAGGCAGGAATGAATACCATGAACAAAAATGTGCAAGAAAATTTGAATGCGATTATAGCCGGCTATTACAGCACAGCGACCGAAGCGGCGCATCACAACTGGCGCGAAATTGCGGCGCATGTCTATGCCAATGCGTTACGTGATCCTGATATCTCATGGTTGGACTTGCTGCTCACTTACAAACCGCTTAAAACAATAGCATCGGCAGCAAGTTTCACTGAAAACGCAGGCGCAGTTATGCAGGCGGTGACATCTCCGCTCACGCAAGCTGCTTCAACTGTGCGTGAGGGCGGTTTTTTGGCTTCTGCAGCGCATCAAGTGATGGATTTGAACCACGATCCATTAGCCAACGTTAAAGCACTCTGGCATGGCCTTGAGGCAACTGGCGAGTCAGCCAAGCGTTTGTTCGCACATGAAACAGGGCTTATGTCGATGAATGAGCGTTTGCGTTTAGCTGAGATTTATGATCTGCCACATCAGCAGCGCATTGAGGCGTTACATGGCATGACTCTGCAAGATACAGCCTCGATGGTGGCGATAGGCTCTCTGCCGCAAATGCTCCCCAAGGCGGGCAATGGGGCAGGGTGGGGATTGAGCGAGTCCAAACAGGCTGCCGCGCTTGAATTGGCAAATTATCCTGTACGCTATGCTGAAAATATGCTGGTCTTGACTGCTGCGGAACCAGCCGTTGATTGGGCAAGGTCTGGCATGATGACAATGGCGACTAAAGGTTATGAGGGTAATGCACCGATTGAAAATAAAGGCTTCGATATCAGAAAATATGAGTTTCCTGACCCTGATTTTGATATGGTACGCTTTCTGGCTAAAGATAAGTTTTATTACCAGTTAAATCAATCTAAAGAGGTGATGGGCGCCCACGGCTTAAAAAATGAATATAAGTTATTCAAACAAAATTTAGACTATCTGCTGGATGTGCGAATCACGCAATCAGATGAAGAGTATCAGCAGGTACTGACAGCAACAAAGCTGATGGTTGACCAAGCGGCGATATCAATAATGCAAACCGTGCAACCAGGGTTAGAAGGCGAGGTTTTAGACCACAATGCGGCGCAGTCATTAAATGCGCATTTTTCAGGTATATCGCAATTTATCGAACAAGAACGGCTTAATAATATGCGGGATCTTGCGCTACAGGAGGCGAGTTATCAACGGCAGGAAAGTGCCAGGCTCAACCCTGATAGCGTAGGTTACGATAGGAGCGTGACACCAAGAAGCGTCACAGAAAGAGAGCTGCATCACCATGTTTACTGGCAGAAAATGTATGCAAGTGTCGATGACTTGAAAGTGAAGCTTGAGCTTTTAGGACTTAGAGATCGCGCTGAGGCTTTGGATGCGCAGGTGGAGAAGTTATTAAGAGTAAGATTGGAAGATAGCAAGGCTGAGCATCAGAAAGATATGGCCGCATTGCTCAAAATTGAGGAAGATGCCAAGCTTGCGCACTATGTAAAGACTACGCCTTTTAATATTTCAGAGCGATATTTTAATATGATTCAGAGTGATATCGGCGGTGAGTTGGCGCAGCTGCTGCAGGAAATTGAGCATGAGCGCGAATACCAGATACGTCACCAATTGTGGCGGCGACAGCATGGTGACGAGCGCAGAGAAACCGAGAGTGCCATGATAACGGCGGTGAGAGAAAAGCTATTTGGAAACACCCAGGACGCCATGAGTGACCGTGAATTAGGTCCTGAGCTTTAGCACCTGTGAATGATCATTGGGTTGATATTTTATAGGCGCGCTATGTAGTTGTCAGTGAGTAGGGCAGCGTTTTGATGTTTAGTGGTACATTGCCCACTAAGAGCACCGTATTTTTTATGCTATCTAATCTTAATTCAGCTAGTACATCATAGCCTCCACCAGGGGCTGACGCGCTACGTGCAACTTTACCAACAGCTTCATTGGCACTGTTAGTGATTATTTCTCCAGGTTGAGGTGAGTTGGTGGTGTTAAGGTGCGCTAGATGCATGCGACGTTTAACTGTGCCGAGGTAATGTGTGCGGGCAACAATCTCCTGGCCAGTATAGCAGCCTTTTTTAAAGTTAATGCCTCCGAGTAAATCCAGGTTGAGCATTTGTGGTACAAATTCTTCCTGAGTGCTGGGTTTGATATCGGGGATGCCTGCCTGAATGTCTAGCCACTCCCAGAAATCAGCGCTTACGGGCGTTGCCTGTGCGCTTAACGCCTGCCAAACTTCAGGGGCTTGTTCAATATCAGTAAAAATCTCAAAGCGTGGTTGCACCCCAGGTAATTTCAGGATGGCTGTATTGCCGTGTGTGCTGAGTTCATTATCTTGCGTTGGAACTTCAGAAAATAATGTGGTTAGCAAGTTTGCGGACTGTGCGCCACTCAGCCCAATTTTGATGATGGATGCACTGGCGTCCAGAATTTCTACTTGGCTGCGCAGCACAAACATCCGCAGGCGCTTGGCAATGGGCTCGACGAGTGTCTTGGGTAGTTGCATATAAAACTGATGATCGCGTGTAAATGCGAGAAAAATAGCGAGCATGCGTCCTTTTGCGTTACAGTAGGCTGAGTAATGGGCATTTTTCCCATTGAGTTGCTTAATGTCGTTGGTGAGCTGACCTTGCAGAAAAGTGCTGGCATCATTGCCTTGTATCTGGAGCAAGCCCATGTGTGAAAGATCACAAATCACCGTTTTTTCGAGCAGGGCAGGATTGGTATCACTCGGTGGATATTTTATGGCTAAATTTTGCAGGAACTGGTGCCAGTGCGGTATGCTCATGCTAACTTTCTTTTAATTTAAACGACAGTTGCCTTTAATGTGAAGCCACTTTATCTTAATTTCAAGCCCTCTATTATCATTATCTTATCAATGGCAATGGTATGTTCGGGTGTTTTGTACATCATATATTTATTGCCATTTTCATGGCAGATTAAATGGTTGCTGTCATGCACAGTATTGCTCTTTGTCGCTTATGGTGTATTACTGCGAGGTTTTCTGGTGTTGCCATGGTCAGTTTGCAGGCTTGAAATCACCTCCCAGCACGCGCTGATGCTCACTTATAAGAATGGCACGCAATCTTATGCACACAGGGTGCTTGAAGACAGTGTGGTCATGCCGTTTTTAGCGGTGATTCGACTGGAAATGACGCCCTCATCCAAGGTTAAATGGCTGCTCCCGACGTCACTCATAGTGATGCCCGATATGCTGGATAGCGAGCAGTTCAGAAAATTGCGTGTCTGGATGCGTTGGGGCGCGCTATATTCATTTAATGCTGTTGAGGCCGACGCCGACGAATGATGGCATTTGCCAATTGCATTCTTAACGCACGGATTGGGTGTTTAGGGGTGTAAGCTAAAATGAATACTACGCCAGCCATTGCTGCTAGTATCCAGCGCAGTTCAAAGTCAGCTTTGTCGCGGCGGGCAGGTTTCTGCTTCTGCATCGCACCTAATATGCTTGAAACGCTATCACCGCGCACGTAAAAGCCATTTAATTCGCCAGCCAACTCTTTGATATAGGCTTCATCTAATTTTGAAAGATAACGGTCACTTTCACCCCCTGCGACGCTGTCGTTTCTGACTCCCAAGTTTGATTCTGAAATTTGCGCAATGCCTGGCTGCATTGCAAAACTGTCGTTATCCCAGTAGCCGATGAGCTGGTTGTTGGCGTCATATTTAGGAATCGCTGTTCCTTTATCTGAGCCTATGCCCACAAAGAGCCAGTCTTCCCCACCTTGAAAGGTCGTTAAATCCTCACGATTGAAAACGTGTAATTTAGGAGCCTCTTCACCATCTGTAAAATAGACTACCTGCGCAGGCGCTGAAAAAGAGCGTATGGTTTTGGCCAGTGTCAGCATGCTGGAGCGTATTCTGCTGTTGCCAGACCAGCCTGTACGCCAGTCAAAGTGGTCGATCGTGTCTTTGATTGCATCAAAATTTTCACAGACTTCGATGGGTGTATAAAGCGCAGCAACGCTTACGCCAGCAAATACCCCGATGCTGATCTGGGTGCCACATGGTAGCTCACCGACTAATTGATGCAAGGTGTCCTGTAAGTAAGTAAGGCGTGACGCAGGTTTGCCATTTAATGACATATCCATCACATTCATGCTTTGTGAAATGTCGACGACAAAAATGTAGCTGTAAATATCACGCTTAATCGGAATTTTTGGATTAAACAGACTGACCACCAATAACAATAATGCGGCCGTAAGTAGCGCAATATCGCGACGATGACGCAGGTAGTTGATAAATTTATGCATGCTATTTTGCGTCTTCCTTAAGGCAGGCCAACTGGAATGTTACCCATAATCAACCCGGGTGAATCACTTTCACCCACGCCTGGGGTTGGTGTTTCGGGCAGCATCGTCATGAGCCTATCCAAGTTATGACGCGCGCCCCAGTTGGTATTGTCCAGTCTGATGGATGCCATATAGGCGGTTTTAGCCTGCATCAGCAAGTATTCAGCCTCATCTTTCACCGTGTAGTTGGTGCCAGCGATGGCAAGTCCTCTTCTGAAAAAGATGTTACCGATATTGTATTGAATGGCTGCTTTTTGTTTGGGAGTGGCATTATTGAGTGCCTTGTTAAATAACAAGGCTGCCTCTTTATAACGTTCATTTTGTGCAAGCCAGTAAGCGGTTGAAAACCTGGCTTCGAAACTGAGCTGGTCTGTCTGTGGTGTTCTCCCTATACTAATTGCCCGATTAAATGCATCAATCTGGCCAATACGGTAATAGAAATAAGAGGTGGCAGCTAAAGATGTAATTGCGGTAACGACCAACAAGCTGGTGAGCACTTTTGCCGTAAAGAATTGGGTAAGCTTGTTTAAGTTTTGTTTCACTTTCAGTGCCATGTTTTAACCTCAAGATGTTTTACGCCAAGCAAAAGTGCAACCATGATAGCGGCGAGAATAAAGCACAGATTGGTGTAGTGTTTACCTGGTATTTTTTCAAAATATTTAATGGGTTTCTTTTCACGATTATTAATATCATTCATCGCTAATTGCAGTGATTTAGGGTCTTCAGCTTCATAAGCTTTGAACGGGGTTTTGTAGGTCTGGAAATATTCATAGAGTTCCATCTCGGCAGGCAGAGGCTGATCTTCTGCAGGCACAAAGCTGGTATCAAAGATACTCAGGCCACCAGGCTGACGTAATACAATCCAGTACAAGCTGATTTTCAGGCGCTCAAACCAATCTTTGATTTTTTGCTGGGTATTGGCATCGATGCGTCCTGCTCCGTCGGACAGCAATATCACCGCACGCGAGCCTGAATCGGGGATTTTGTCGAATAGTCCCGCACTGCTGGTGAGCCCGCTACCGATATTGGTTTGAAATAATGCATTGCCGCTGGTGGCCTGCACTGCGGCGACAATGGCATTTTTATTTTCAGTTAAAGGCAACACATACATGGCTGAATTGCTAAAGGTAATCATGCCAAACATATCCTGCTGGCGTGATTTGACAAAGTCGGTAATGAGTCGGGCGGCAGCCACAGACTTAGTTTCGCCCACGGCTATATTGCCCGCACTATCTGCCGTACCCGAAAACGGGTCATCCATGCTTGCACTGCGATCCAGTACCAGAGCGATTTGCGCACCAATGCCGATACGTTCAATTCTCTGTTCTGTGGTATGCGGGGCTGCCAATCCTAAAATAATAAAAAACAGTGTAAGCACCGCCAGGCATTTTAAAATAAAGCCAATCAGGTCAGAGAGTGGGTCAGCAGGCAGCATGTCAACCCAGGAATAATGTTTAGCATGGGCGCGCTGTAATAATAAAGGCAGCGCGGCCAGTGGCAGTAGCCATAAAACCCAAGGGTGAGAGAAAACCATGGCTTACACCTTAGCCTTTAGAGGTGAGGGGAGTAGCCCGCGCTCGCAGTCACGGCAGCGGCGCACAAAGTTCAATAGCCATGGCATCGTTGCATTCCCTACACCATGTGTTGCCCCTGGTTCAAAATAAACTTGGCGGGATAAACCGAAAAATTGCTCAATTTCAGTTTTCAAAGGCATAAAGTTAGGGTGCTGCCTTAAAAAATCATTCAGATTATCGTTGAATATTGCAAAACCAGCGGTTTGGTTAAATGCGAGATGTGATTTTGAAATTGCCTGTTTGATGCCATCGTCGTTATCGGGTAGTTTTTTTATCGCACTGAATGTAGTGGCAAATCTTCCGCCCATGCGTGGCAACCATGCACGCTGACCCAAAATGTAAATGAGCGCAAGCAAGCTCAGTACGAATATGCCAGAAGCAACTTTGAGCCATCTATATTCTTTTTCGGCTGATAAAAGTGGCGGAGGCAAGAATGGACTCATATTGTTTTCAACTTTCACCTGCCCGAAAATGGCAAGTGGTGATGTGGAAACATTCAATATTGGAATGCGATATTTAACAATATCTTTCTTATTTTGCGTGTTAATCAGGTGGATGTACTCAGGGCCGAGCGCGATATTTTTTGCAACCACGGTACTTACAAAAATCTGATAACTCAATTTGATTTTGTGGGTGGTGTAATCTTTCTGAGCTTGTTTGGTATGCTCTATGGCTTGCAGATTCACACCAATCAATTTGCCTCTGTAGCGTTTCTCGTAGCCTACAATAGGCAGAGAGGTTTCAATCAGCTTGTAGGGTGCTTGAATGGTCAATACCACTTCGCGTTCGACAATGTCTCCCATGCTGTAGCCCACGCGTTTGTCAGGGTCTTTTGTCGTCATACTCACGATGCCAGGTTTAACATCTGGTAGCGTTTGGCTATCTATCGCCAGGCAATAGGGTGCCACTAGTGAGAATGAAAGGGTAAGGATCAGACTTTGAAGAATGTTTTTCATCGTGTTATTTATTTAAGGTTAAGCCGCTACAAATTGGTGAAAGTATTCCGTTAGGGCGTCTGCATCAAAATCACCCTCTACATAAAACGGGGGCATATCAAATCGCATGAAAAGTTCGTATATTTCATGCCGCCGATGTTCAAACGACTGCATGATCTTTTCCCGTAATTCACGGCGTAAAAATAAAGTACGTTTTTCGCCAGTTTCTGCATCATTGACATTCACCAAGCCAAACTCAGGCAGGTTTTTATATTCTGATGCATCCCATAGCACCATCGGCACAATATGGTGACGTAGCAAATTGGATAACGCATCTTCCAGCAACTGATTGGGCATATGAAAATCAGAAATTAAAAATACCAGTGAGCGCTCACGTGGCAGATAACGGTAAACTTCTGTAATGCCATTACAATTGACGGGTGCAGGATGAAAGTCTTTGAGTGATTCAGCCATGGCGATGGCGTGGTGTGATTTGAATGAAGTTGTACTAATCCAGTCTTCACGCACCTTGGTATCAAAGCCAATAAAACCAAACGGGTCGTGATGCTCGCTGGCGGATTGCGCAATGGACTCTGCAATTTCAGCCGCCAGTTTTATTTTACGTTTTTTTGCACCAAAATTCATGCTGCCGGATAGATCACAGATTACAAAAACTGGTGTTGCGCTTTTTTGATTGAATAAGCGCACATATACTTGCTCCATCGGATCACGTATCGTTTGACGAATGTCAATCCGTCTTGGATCGGGGTAGGAGAGTAAAGTCGTGTGACCACGAAACTCCATGCCCATGCCGCGTTGTGTGCTTGCATGTCTGCCTGGATGGCGGCCGCGTGAGCGCCATCCAATATGGTAATCAAATGATTTGATCTGAGGGGTCATAACAAGCGTTTTATTATGGCGCAGCAACTGCGTTAATGATGCCAGTCAGCATTTCGCGCGCTATTTCTGTGCGACGCATTTCATACACGGGGCTAAATACCAGTCTGTGCGCTACTGTAGAGTGGAACACGGCATGTATATCATCTGGTAACACTGCGGCTCGGCCATTAAGCCAAGCATTGACGCGAGCAGCGCGTAGCATCATGCTCATGCCGCGAGGGCTGGCGCCTGCCAGAACCAAGCGGTTCATGTCTACGCCTGATACTTTAACGCCATAATCAAGCGGATTTTTGGTCGCTTTCCAAAGATTTAATGCGTATTTTTTGAGGGTGTCGCTTGCTTCAATGTTGTTTTGAATGATGCTGGAAAATGCATTGAGCTCATCAAATTGCAGAATATCAGGTTTGACAGTTTCAACCAGTGCATCCACATTGTGAAATTTGGTATCAAACACCAGCGCCTGCATGATGTCGTCATCATTAGGTACTACAATTGGAATTTCCATCATAAAGCGGTCGCGCGCGGCAGATGGAATTTCAAAGGTTTCTTCTTTCTCTACCTGGTTGCGGTCGGCAAACACAATCATGTGCGGGAAATAATGTTCGGCATTAAATGCTGATAAACTGCGTTCTGCCATCACCCGTAATAATAATGAGTGCACTTGCGGACGTGCGCGGTTGATTTCATTAAAAAAGAATACCGATAAATTCTCACCAGACATGAGTAACGGGCCTGGGCTGACGTGTGGCTTGCCATCCTCGCCTAGATAGGTGTGATATACCAAGTCGTTAGGCATCAAGTCGATTGTGCCTTCAATACGCTGGTAACCACCGCCAATACCACGGGTGAAGGCGCGAAGCAGGGTGGTTTTGCCGACACCGACATCCCCCTCCAGCAGCACGTGGCCTCGTGCAAAAATGGAAGTAGTAATCAGTCTGATAGGCGTATGTTGACCCACGACTACTTTATTGACTTCTGATTCCAGATTTAGCGCATGGTTACGCCAATCGACTAACTGACTATCACTCATTTGGATTTTTTCCGTATCTTTATAGTGAGAAATGGTTAAAATATATTTCGAATCTTAATAAACTTTATGCATAGTAAACGTTTTTTGCTTGAGGGTAAACAGATCTGTATACCCTGATGTATATTTCTTTATTTTTATATCCAATCCACATAAAAAACACGAAAACAAGCGAATATCACTTTCGCAAATTTGGTTTTCCAGCGAAAATAGCGCTATATTGAGATAAAAGTGCACAGATAAAGTTGCAAGCTTATTTCACGCTGTCGTTTAAATAAAATTAAAAGAAATAAATTCTATGCAAAAACAAAATAGCTTTACCAAAGAAGAGTTGCTCAAATGTGGCCGTGGCGAAATGTTTGGTGCAGGCAATGCACAGTTGCCTTTGCCGCCAATGTTGATGTTTGACCGTATTGTTTCCATTACAGAGGACGGTGGTAAGTATGGCAATGGCCAAATAATCGCTGAGCTTGATATTACGCCGGATCTTTGGTTTTTTGATTGTCACTTTACAGGGGATCCCGTCATGCCAGGCTGCTTGGGCTTGGATGCGATGTGGCAGTTAGTAGGGTTTCACTTAGGTTGGATGGGTGGTCCTGGCCGTGGTCGTGCACTGGGCGCGGGCGAGGTGAAGTTTACTGGGCAAGTGTTGCCTAGTGCTAAATTGGCAACTTATACCATTGATTTAAAACGCGTGATTATGCGTAAATTAGTGATGGGTATTGCCGATGCTACGATGCAAATAGATGGTCGTGAAATATACGTTGCCAATGATTTGCGCGTGGGCTTGTTTACACGTACGGACAATTTTTAGTTTTTAGTAGAATAAAAAAGTATTTTAAGGAGCACGAAATGCGTCGTGTCGTCGTTACAGGGTTTGGTATTGTTTCAAGCTTGGGAAACAATAAATCAGAGGTGCTGGATAGCCTGAAGGCTGGAAAATCTGGCATTAGCTATCAAGCAGAATATGAACAAATGGGTTTGCGCTCGCATGTGGCTGGATCAATCAAAAACCTGAATGTAGAGGAACTCATTGATCGAAAACTCATGCGTTTTATGGCAAAAGGGCATGCTTACGCATGGCTTGCCATGCAAGAGGCAATCGCCGATGCTAAATTGCCTGAAGATTTAGTGTCTAACCCACGCACAGGCCTGATTGTAGGGGCAGGTGGCGCATCTCATGAAAGTATCCTGGAGGGTGTGGATACTTTACGTGAAAAAGGCGTGCGACGCGTAGGGCCTTATATGGTAACCAAAGCGATGGCGAGCGGGGTTTCTGCCTGCTTGGCGACAGGCGCCAAGATTAAGGGTATTAATTACGGCATCAGTTCAGCCTGTTCTACCAGTGCGCATTGTATTGGTGCAGGAGTAGAGCAGATTCAGTTAGGTAAACAGGATATTATCTTTGCGGGCGGTGCTGAGGAGGAGCATTGGACGCTGTCATTTATGTTTGATGCCATGGGCGCATTAAGCAGTAAATATAACGAAACGCCAGACAAAGCCTCGCGTACCTATGATGCAAACCGTGATGGTTTTGTGATTTCTGGCGGCGGCGGCATTGTGGTGCTGGAAGAATATGAACACGCGAAGGCACGTGGTGCGAAAATCTACGCTGAGGTGATTGGTTACGGTGCAACTTCAGATGGCTACGATATGGTGGCACCGAGCGGCGAAGGTGCAGTGCGTTGTATGCGTTTGGCGCTGGAAGGGGTTGATGAGTCTGTGGACTACATCAATACGCATGGTACAAGTACCCCTGTGGGCGATGTGAAAGAGCTTGAGGCGATTCGCGAAGTGTTCGGCGAAAATGGCTTAAACCAAAACCCTGCGATTGCTTCGACTAAATCATTATCTGGCCACGCTTTGGGTGCGGCGGGCGTGAATGAGGCGATTTACACCTTGCTGATGATGGAACATAACTTCATTGCCGCTTCGGCTAATATTGAAACTTTAGATCCAGCAGCAGAGGGTTTGAATATTGTTAGAGCACCGATAGAGAATACGCGCATTGAGACTGCATTATCCAATAGCTTTGGTTTTGGCGGCACCAACGCGACATTAACCTTTTCTCGCAAGCGTCTATAACAGATGCACCACTCAATGAGGGGGCTGAAACATCGGTGATGGTCATGCCCAATTCGTTAAGACAAGCCTTACGTTACTTTTCATCCAATCGTTCAATGGATGATGCGCAAGCGCTCAGGGTGAAAGTGGCCTTGGAAGTTGGGAGTGTAGCCTTGATTGCAGCAGGGCTGCTGTGGGTTTTTTTGTTGACAACCTCTAACGCTTGGCAGATTGCCTGGATAGAAGGTCTGTTGGTGCTTTTGGGCACAATTACTTTGGTGTTAACAAGAAAAGGCCGCATGCGTATTGCGGCTTTTTTACTGTTGTCTATCTTGTTTCTGATTCTGTTGGCGATGAGTTTTTTCTTGGATGTGCCTACAGCTTCAGCGCCTAGGGTTGTGCATCATTATTTTTTGTTGCTCGCTTTTTATGCATATCTACTGCTTAAAAATGAATGCGAGTGGCTCAGGATGGTTTTCTTCTTTATTTGTCTGGCTGCGTTTGTCGTTTTCTCTAGCACTTATTGGGGAGTGGCTACGCCATATGCCTTAGCTGAAGAGGTGCGCGTTATTGGCGGGTGGATGAATGCCATCATTGCTACTGGTCTATTATGTATAACACTATATATTTTACAATCGGATTTTGTAGAGAGCGGCGAAGCGGGTCATGCATTAAGTCTTGCGTTATGGCATCATCAGTTTGAGCTTTACTATCAGCCACAGGTGGATGAAACAGGTAAGGTGTTTGCAGCAGAAGCGCTGATTCGCTGGCATCACCCAAAACGAGGCTTTGTCTTGCCAGTTGATTTTATTCCGTTGGCAGAGCAACTTGGAATGATGGTGCCGATTGGGCACTGGGTGTTAGCACAAGCTTGCAAGCAGCTGGCTTCGTGGGCGTTAAAGCCTGAAACAGCCCACTTGACGCTTTCGGTGAATGTCAGTGCGCCTCAATTCAGTGAGTCGGAGTTTGTACCTAAACTGCTTGCATTGATTGAGTGTACAGGGATTGATGCAAAACGATTGAAACTCGAGCTTACAGAGAGCATGTTGGTTAAAGATGCAGAAGATGTGATTGCAAAAATGGCACTTTTGAAAAAAGTGGGGGTGGGTGTTGCTTTGGATGATTTTGGTACAGGGTATTCATCGCTCAGTTACTTAAAACGCTTGCCGTTAGATCAACTCAAAATTGATCAGTCATTTATACGGGATATACTGACTGACCTTCATGATGCTGCGATTGCGCGCACCATAATTGCGCTCGGTCAGGAGCTTGGGCTCAAGGTGATTGCTGAAGGAGTCGAAGCCGAAGCGCAGAGAAGTTTCTTGCTGGAGAACGGCTGTTACGCGTTTCAGGGGTATTGGTTTAGTCACCCTTTGCCAATAGCTCAGTTTGATGCGTTTGTTGCATCTGCATCTTAAATGCCAGTGCTGGCTTTATAGCATCAGTGCGGCTGCTACCTGGCGACCTTCACTCATGAGTATATTGTAAGTGCGGCATGCCGCAGCTGTGCTCATGCACTCTAATGCGATGCCATTGTCGGTCAAGCATACGTAATGTTTGGGATGCAAAAATTGATGTTTGCTACCTGTGCCAAGTAGCACGACTTCTGGTTTTAGTGAGGCAATCGGCTGGAACAGCGCGTTAGCTAAGCTCGTAAAATCTGTGGCTTGCCAATCGGCAATAATTTGATTAGGCAGCACAATCAAATTGCTCAGATAACGCTGCTTGTTAATTTCAATAAAGCTTGTATCGTAAGCGGTAATCAGGTAATTGTTTTCTGCGGTAGTTAAATGTAGTTTCATTGCTGATATTGGCCTTGTTTATCAACGGCTTTCATTGAATCAAAGCATCATTCTAATGTAAACTATCAGCTTTCACTATTTAGCTCACAACAGCAAGCATTCGCGCATCATGCAACCTCTACTCAAATCCAATAAATTAAATAACGTCTGCTACGATATTCGAGGCCCTGTGCTTGAGCGTGCGCGGGAGATGGAAGAAGAAGGCCATCATATTATCAAGCTCAATATTGGTAATCCAGCTGCGTTCGGGTTTGAAGTGCCTGAAGAAATTCAGCAAGATGTGATTCGCAACATGGGCAAAGCGGGCGGCTATACAGATAGTAAGGGTTTATTTGAGCCGCGCAAGGCAATTATGCACTACACGCAAAGTAAGCATATTGAAGGCGTGACCGTGGATGATATTTTTATCGGCAATGGTGTGTCTGAATTGATTGTTATGTCAATGCAGGGCTTGCTGAATAATGGCGACCAGATATTGGTGCCGATGCCAGATTATCCGTTATGGACAGCGGCGGTCAATTTGGCAGGGGGAACAGCTCGCCATTATTTGTGTGATGAGTCCACTGGCTGGATGCCTGATTTAAAAGATATTGAATCAAAAATCACCGCAAATACACGCGGTATTGTCGTGATTAATCCCAATAATCCGACTGGCGCATTATATTCGCGCGAGATTTTAGATGGCATCATTGAAATTGCCCGTCATCATGGATTGGTCATTTTTGCCGATGAAATTTATGACAAAGTATTATTTGATGGCAATGTGCATACCTCGATTGCATCGCTCGCAGATGATGTTTTATTTGTGACGTTTAATGGGTTGTCGAAGAACTACCGCACCTGCGGTTACCGCGCTGGCTGGATGATTCTTAGCGGCGAGAAGAATCATGCAAAGGACTATATCGAGGGTCTGAATATGCTGGCTTCCATGCGTTTGTGTGCCAATGTCCCTGGGCAGTTGGCCATTCAAACCGCATTAGGTGGTTATCAAAGTATTGAAGATTTAGTCGCGCCAGAAGGGCGTTTATGTAAGCAGCGAGATGTGGCCTATGAGTTGCTGACAGCGATTCCTGGCGTGAGCTGTACTAAGCCGCAGGCTGCGATGTATTTGTTCCCAAAGTTGGATCCTAAGGTTTATCCAATTAAAGATGACCAGCAGTTTATTTTAGATTTATTGCTGGAAGAAAAAGTATTGTTAGTGCAAGGCACTGGCTTTAACTGGAAAACGCCTGATCACTTCCGTGTGGTGTTTTTACCTAATGTGGACGATTTGACCGAAGCCATTAAGCGTATTGCAAGGTTTTTGGAAAATTACAGAAAAAAACATGAATTAATAGTAGATGGAGCAAAAGCTTGAAACAGTTGAATGTAGGGATATTGGGCTTAGGCACAGTCGGCGGCGGTACATATCAGGTTTTAACACGAAATGCAGAAGAAATTTCGAGGCGGACGGGCATTCATATCAAAGTCACGCATGTGGCCGATAAAAACATTGAGGTGGTCAAAAAAATAGTCGCGGCTGACGTGGTGGTGACGGATGATGCTTTCTCGGTGGTAAATGACCCATCGGTAGATGTTGTGGTTGAGCTTATTGGTGGCTATACCGTGAGTAAAGCCTTGCTACTGGCTGCGATTGCCAATAAAAAACATGTCGTGACTGCGAATAAAGCTTTAATCGCGGTGCATGGCAATGAAATTTTTACAGCGGCCAGTGCCAACCATGTCATGGTTGCGTTTGAAGCAGCTGTGGCTGGTGGTATTCCGATTATTAAAGCCTTGCGTGAGAGTTTGGGCGCTAATCGCGTAGAGTGGGTGGCGGGGATTATTAACGGTACCACCAATTTTATTCTCACGGAAATGCGCGAAAAAGGCTTGAGTTATCAGGATGTGATTGGTGAAGCGCAGCGTTTGGGTTATGCAGAAGCTGATCCAACCTTTGATGTGGAAGGCATCGATGCGGCGCATAAACTGACGATTATGTCTGCGATTGCTTTTGGTATGCCGATGAAATTTGACCAAGCTTATACCGAGGGCATTACCAAGTTAGAGCAGGTTGATATTCAGTATGCAGAAGAGTTAGGATACCGTGTCAAATTACTTGGCATTACTAAACGAACGGATGGCGGTGTTGAGTTGCGCGTGCATCCAACGCTCATTCCTGAAAAGCGTTTGATTGCTAATGTGAATGGCGCGATGAATGCTGTAGTGGTGAAAGGGGATGCTGTTGGCCCTACGCTTTATTACGGTGCGGGGGCTGGAGCGGAACCTACGGCCAGCTCGGTTGTGGCAGATTTAATGGATGTCGCACGATTGATTGATGCAAGTAGTGCTCAACGTGTGCCTTATCTGGCCTTTCAGCCTGATCAGGTGCAGGACTTACCTATTTTGCCGATGGACGAAGTACAAAGTGCTTATTACTTGCGTTTGCGTGCGAGTGACAAGCCTGGTGTGCTGGCAGATGTGACCAAAATATTAGGCGATCGCAGTATTTCTATCGATGCCATGATGCAAAAAGAGCCGGAGGAAAACGAGACTGAAGCCGACATTGTAATTTTGACCCACATCACAGTTGAAAAAAATATGAATACCGCGATTGCGGCTATTGAGGCACTGGATGCGATTACGGCCAAGGTCGTGCGTATTCGTATGGAAGAACTTGCAAAGTAATGACTAAGCCGTCATTCCATCAAAAGCTGGAATGACAGACGCATGAGAGATTTTATGAAATATATCAGTACACGCGGGCAATCGCCTGCTTTAAGTTTTAGCCAAATTTTATTAGGTGGTTTAGCCCCAGACGGTGGTTTGTATCTGCCAGAGCGTTATCCTCAATTGTCCGATGCTGATTTATCCGCCATGCGTGGTTTGTCTTATGCAGATCTGGCGTTTGCAATATTGTCGCGCTTTGTTGATGATATTCCAGCGAATGACTTAAAAACGATTATTGATAAAACTTACCGTGCAGATGTGTATGCCTATACGCGTAATGGACAGTCTGCCGCAGACATTACGCCAACGCTCAAGCTGGAAGAAAACCTATATCTGCTCAGCCTTTCTAATGGCCCGACACTCGCGTTTAAAGACATGGCAATGCAGTTGTTAGGTAACTTGTTTGAGTATGTGCTAACCAAAGAAGGTAAAACCACCAATATTCTAGGGGCAACTTCTGGAGATACAGGCTCAGCAGCTGAATACGCCATGCGTGGTAAAAAAGGCATACGTGTATTTATGCTATCACCGCATAAGAAAATGAGCCGCTTCCAAACCGCACAGATGTTCAGCCTGCAAGATGACAATATCTTCAATATTGCCGTCAATGGTGTGTTTGATGATTGCCAGGATATGGTAAAAGCAGTTTCTAATGATGCCGCCTTCAAGGCGCAATACAAAATCGGTGCAGTGAACTCCATCAACTGGGGACGTATCGTTGCACAAGTGGTTTATTATTTCAAAGCTTACTTTGCGGTGACTCAGGATAATAGTCAAAAGGTAGATTTCTCAGTACCGTCAGGTAACTTTGGTAATGTGTGCGCGGGTCATATTGCGCGTATGATGGGTTTGCCGATTGATAAACTGATTGTGGCCACCAATGAGAACGATGTGCTGGATGAATTCTTCAAAACGGGTGTTTACAGCCCACGCGGTTCAGCAAATACCTACCACACATCAAGCCCGTCAATGGATATCAGCAAAGCCTCTAATTTTGAGCGCTTTGTGTTCGACTTGGTTGGGCGCGACAGTGATAAAACCCGCGCACTATGGAGTAAAGTAGATAGTGGTGGTAATTTTGATTTAAACGCGGATGGCTATTTTGCAAAAATTGCTGATTATGGTTTTGTTTCTGGTAGCAGTAATCACGCTCAACGTATGCAAACCATACGCGAAACCAAAGCGAAATATGATGTGGTGATTGATACCCATACGGCGGACGGACTCAAAGTGGCTAAAGCTTATTTTGATAAAAACACGCCTATGGTGGTGTTGGAAACCGCATTGCCTGCCAAATTTGAGGATGCGATTGTCGAGGCGTTAGGCGATGTGCCTGAGCGCCCAGCCGCGCTGGCTGGAATTGAGTCACTGCCGCAACGTTTTACAGTGATGGATGCCAGTGCAGATCAGATTAAAGACTTTATTATTAAAAACACTTAGGGATTTATTCTGTCCATGCTGAAAAGACGGAGCATTTATGAAGCAATATATTGATTTATTACAGCATGTTTTAGCGCATTGCAACAAAAAGGAAGACCGCACAGGGACGGGCACTGTTTCTGTATTTGGTTACCAAATGCGTTTTAATCTTGCAGAAGGTTTCCCACTGCTGACGACCAAAAAAGTCCATCTCAAATCCATTATTCATGAATTACTTTGGTTTTTGCAGGGCAGTACCAACATTCAATATCTCAAAGAAAATGGTGTGCGTATCTGGGATGAGTGGGCTGATGAAAATGGCGATTTAGGCCCTGTTTACGGCTATCAGTGGCGTAATTGGCCTAAACCTGATGGCACACATATTGATCAGATTGCTCAGGTTGTGAATGCAATCAAGCACAACCCCGACTCGCGTCGTTTAATTGTTTCTGCGTGGAACGTGGCCGATGTGGATCAGATGAAGCTTCCGCCATGCCATGCTTTTTTTCAGTTTTATGTAGCGCCCGCTTTGCCAGATGAGGCGGATCAAAGATCAAAATTAAGCTGCCAGCTTTATCAGCGCAGTGCTGATATTTTTCTGGGCGTGCCATTTAATATCGCTTCTTACGCACTACTCACCATGATGGTGGCGCAAGTGTGCAATTTGAAACTAGGCGACTTCATCCACACTCTGGGTGATGCGCACATCTACACCAATCATTTTGATCAAGTGCATGAGCAACTGCAGCGAACTCCACGCGCATTGCCTGTTATGCAAGTCAATCCTGCAGTACATGATATTTTTGATTTTAAATATGAAGATTTTACTTTAGAGGGCTATGATCCCCATCCTGCGATTAGGGCAGCCGTTGCGGTATAGCCTTGAAGGTGAAACTAAAGAGATGAAGCAACACTGACAATGCGTGTTGCTTCAAATCTTGTAACACTAGGGTGTGGGTGTTACAAGTGGATTATGATTTAATCACTAGTTAGTTGAAGAAGTTGAGGTCGCAGGTATATTAAATGCGATGTACTCATCAATAGTGACTGCGCCATCATGATTAGCATCTGCAGCATCATAGTTGCTGGATAATAGCTTGTCTTTAGCCGCTTCTTTGGCAGATAATTTACCATCCTGATTTGTATCCAGCTTCTTGAAAACATCTTCTGCTGGTAGTTTTGATGCCTCAGCCAGTTTGATGTCAGGGATGCTATTTTCGGCAATCAGTACGACTTTATCTTTGGCAGGTTCTAATGCTACTTTACTATCAGCAAATGCTGTAATACTGAGGCTTGAGAGTAGCAAAGCAGTGGCGATGCTACTTGTGATTGGATGTGCGATTGCGTTTGAATGGAATTTCATGTGTTGGCTCCTATTATACAAATTAAAAAATTAGTGCATTCAATTATTAGCGAATAGTGTGCCAACTATAATTTAAATAATAAAAACAATTAGTTATTATATTTATTTGTTAAGACTCTACGTTTTGATTGTCGCTTTCTCGGGACGGTGAGTTTTGATTAAATCTTAACCTGTTGAATTTAAATGATAAATATTGTTGCTAAGCAGCGACGTTAAATTAATTGTGGCTTAACATTTTGATTTTATTGTACTTCTTAGGGTGATTTAAAAGCACTGACCTGAATATGATGTCGTTCTAATAGTCGATAAAATTCAGTACGGTTACGTTGTGCAAGTTTAGCGGCCTGAGTGACATTGCCTTGTGTAGCCTTTAGCAATGAGACCAAATAATGGTGCTCAAATTGCCTGCGTGCGACCTCAAAGGGAACGATCGAGTTTTCCGTATCCTGCAAAGCTTTTTGCACCAGACTTGCTGTGATAATGTGTGTGGTTGCTAGCACTACGGTTTGCTCAATAATATTTTGCAGTTGACGCACATTGCCTGGCCACGGTGCAGAGATTAATATTTCCAGCGCTTCTGGCGCAAAACCGTTGAGTGATTTTTTATATTTCTGATTAAGTAAATGTAAAAAATGATTAGCCAATAAGCTGATATCTTCGCGGCGACTCGCTAAAGAAGGAATTTCTAAACTTACCACATTGATGCGATAAAAGAGGTCTTCACGAAAACGACTCTCGTTCATCTCTAGCGCTAAATCACGATGTGTTGCTGAGATTAAACGTATATCTATATGAATATTGTTAGTGCTGCCCACTGGGCGTATTACACGCTCTTGTAGTGCGCGTAGCACCTTCACTTGCAGGTTTAACGGCATGTCGCCAATTTCATCTAAAAATAGCGTGCCACCTTCAGCACTTTGAAACAGACCAACATGGTTGTTCACTGCGCCAGTAAATGCACCTTTGCTGTGACCGAACAGCTCTGATTCGAGAAGGTTCTCAGGTATAGCACCACAGTTGATTGCGACGAATGGCTTGGTATGACGTTGGCTAGAATGATGTACAGCGCGCGCTAACAACTCTTTGCCAGTCCCGCTTTCCCCCTGAATAAAAACACTGGCATCCGTATTAGCCACCATTTTGGCCTGCATGAGCAGATTTTCCATGACTGGGCTGCGGGTGAGTATATTGGCGCGCCAGGCATTATCATGCTCAATGGAATTTTCAAGGTGTACGCCACTTAAATGCAGGGCTGACGATACTTGTTGCAATAATGCTTGGCTATCAAATGGCTTAGTTAAAAAACTAAAGGCACCTTGCTGTGTTGCGCGAACTGCATCAGGAATCGAACCATGCGCTGTCAGCAAAATCACAGGTAAGGTGGGTTGTGCATGCTGGATTGCATCCAGCAGTGCCATCCCGTCCATCGCAGGCATGCGTAAATCACTAATCACAAGGTCCGGGCGCTGCAATGCAATCGCAGACATGGCCGCAGCACCATTGTTAGCCAAATGAGTGGTATAACCCGCAGCGCTCAGGCGCATGCTAATGAGCTTTAGTATATCTTTGTCATCATCCACGATGAGTATGCTGGGTTTATAGGTAGTCATGGCTTATTGGCAGAATGAGTGTCGCGTTCATTCATGGTTTTTTCGATATTTTTCAACTCGTTGAGCTTTTGCTCAAGTGCATCATATTTTTGTTGTAAATTTTCATATTTAGTTTGCGCAGCTTCGAGTTTTTTGGTTTCATCTCGATTCTTCTGTATTTGTTTTGTGCTGTCCAGAGTGTATTCGTACAGTAAATTAACCAATGCGTATTCCAACCAGCTCAGGTTGCCTCCCTGCAATAAATCTTGCAGCAATATTTGTGCCTTATTAATATCTCGCACTCGACTAGAAGGGAGTGAATGCATCATTGCCAGTCTTATGTGCTGAGATTTATCCTGACCGTTCTCAAGGATTGCCACACTTGTATCAGCGTATATTTTCTTCTGCTCATCAATGCCAAGTGAGGCGTAACTTTCATAAAACTTAATTAATTCAATGACATGATCCTGCTTAATTTTTTCTTGTGTAGCAGTATTGATTAACGCATTTTGTTTAATAGTGCTGGGGCCATGATCGGCATGCTTGTTGGCGCATGCATTGAGCAGGCTTAAACATATCAGCACAACATAGAGGTTATTTATCGTCATTTAAGTTCCAATTTTGGCATGTTAACAATGAAGTGCGCACCTTGAGGTGAGGGGGCTAGTGTAATGCGACCGCCATGTGATGTGACGAGATCTTTTGCAATTGTTAAACCTAGCCCACTTCCGCTAATCAGACTTTTGTGTAGCGTGTCTCCGCGGTAGAAGGGGTCAAAAAGTTTTTCTTGATCTGCTTTAGAAAAACCAGGGCCACTGTCTGAAATCCCTATGCGCCATCCATTTCTGTCTTGATGTGAAGTGATTGTTATTTTTCCGTGAGTTTGCGTATATTTGATAGCGTTAGAGATTAAATTATCTAAAATAATTGCAAGTTTTTCTTCGTCAGCCACAACATCATCCACATGGTAATCTGTTTGAATCTGTAGTTTGTTGTTTTGTATGCTAAGCGCGTAGGTTTTAAGCGTCTTATTAATGATGTCGGGTAAATATAGAAGGCTTAGATTTAATTTGAGAGGTGTTGTTTCGATACGGGTATAGTTGAGTAAGTTTTCAATCATCTTTTGCAGGCGGATACTGTTATCACGCAAAATGGTGATAATTTCCGACTGTTGTGTGGAAAGCGAGCCGCCAATGCCGTCATGTAATAACTCGGTACCTTCTCTGATAGCAGTTAGCGGTGTTTTTAGCTCGTGTGATACATGCCTTAAAAATTGTTGTTTTTGCTGGTTTAACTCTTTGAGTTCAGTGCGTAGCCAATCAAGGCGCTGTCCTAAAATACGCAAGTCCCCCGGGCCATCAATCGCAATCGGTGCATCATATTCCCCCGTTCCAAGGTGCTTAATTGCGGCGTCCATGCGACGTATAGGCACGGCGAGTAAGTAAGTGATGCCTGCTGCAATTAATAGCGCTAATGGGATTAATACCAAGCTCTGTAGCACCAGTTTTTTCTGTGTGGCTTGTGCGTTGAGTACCACTTGATGAGAGGTGGCATCAATCGTGGCATTATTTTCTTTGATAATAATTTCAACTTGTTTATCAAGCAGACTAAATTGGTTAAGAAAATTTTTTTCGTTGATCTGTGACTTTTTGGCTTTGTTAATGAGTAAATTCAATTGTGAAATTTGATTGCTCAGTAAATTAAGATTTTGTTTTTGTGGAACCTTTTGCGCTAACTGTTTCAGCTGAGTTAGAACGATATTGAATTTATCATAGGCCTTGTTGTAGTTGTTAAATAGCACCTCATCTTGTAGTACAAAATACTGTCGGCTACTTCGCTCCATCAGGTGCAGCTGTTCTTGTAATAAGCGCCCAGCACGCGTCCCTTCTACTGCTTTTGAAATAGTGATCTGACTTTGTTTAGACAGCGCATCAAAGGCGATATTTGCATTCACAAATACCCATATAAGCGGCAAAATTGCAAATGCAAAGCCAACCAATAGTAGTTTTAGAAATGAACTTGGGTAATAAAAACGCATCGACTCTTTTTAAATTGATTGGTATTAAAATAATCAGTTACAGACATACAGTATAATAGCCTTATGAATTTCTTATCAATTATTGTTGCCGTTGCTAATCACCAAGTGATTGGTTTGAATAACACTTTACCTTGGCATCTACCTGAAGACCTCAAGCGTTTCCGAGCGCTCACCACGGGTCATCACATTATAATGGGGCGCAAAACCTACGAGTCGTTAGGTCGCTTATTGCCTAACAGAACTACGGTGATTGTGACGCGTAATCAAGATTACAAAATTGAAGGGGCATTGATTGCAAATTCACTGGAATCTGCCATTGCGTTATGCAAAGATGACCCCGAGCCATTTTTAATTGGAGGCGCTGAACTATATCAACAGGGTTTAAGTCTGGCGACTAGACTCTATATCACGCAAGTGCATGCCGATTACGTGGGCGATGCATTTTTCCCTGAAGTGGATTTTGATAGCTGGCAATTAACAGAAAAAAAAGACCACCTCTCAGGAAGTGGTCTTAAATATAGTGATTTGATTTACGAGCGTAAGTAATGATTGTGGTTTAACCTGGATTTTTCATTAGGACTAGCAGATGCAAAATCGCCTAGTGGAAAATCTGGGTTTAACTGCTTATTGCTCCACGCAGTCTACATAGTAAATCGATTTACCTTCAGCTACTTGTTTTACCAAGCCGTGAACATCGGTTTCAAAGCCAGGAAAACGCTCGTTAAATTCACGTGCAAATTTCAGATAGTTCACGATAATCTTATTAAATTGCTCTCCAGGAATCAGCAGTGGAATGCCAGGCGGGTAAGGTGTTAATAACACGGCTGTGATGCGTCCTTCAAGCTCGTCAATTGGCACACGGTCTATTTTTCGGTGCGCCATTTTTGCAAAAGCATCGGTAGGTTTCATGGCGGGGACCATGTCAGACAAGTACATTTCAGTGGTCAGACGTGCTACATCATTGGCTTTATACACCTCGTGAATCTGTGTACATAAATCGCGCAAGCCCATGCGTTCATAGCGCGGATGCTTTTGCACAAACTCTGGTAACACTTTCCACAAAGGCTGGTTTTTGTCGTAATCATCCTTAAATTGCTGTAACGCCGCCACCATGGTATTCCAGCGGCCTTTAGTAATGCCGATGGTAAACATAATGAAAAATGAATAAAGCCCAGTCTTTTCTACAATCACGCCATGCTCAGCAAGGTATTTGGTCACAATAGCGGCTGGGATGCCGATATCATCTGAGAAGTCACCGTGAATATCGAGTCCTGGCGTGATGATGGTCGCCTTGATTGGGTCCAGCATGTTAAAGCCTTCTGCCAGATTGCCAAAACCATGCCATTTTTCATTGGCTTTCAGCATCCACGCTTCGCGCTCTTCAATGCCTTCTTCTGATAAGTCATTAGGACCCCAGACTTTGAACCACCAGTCAGTGCCCCATTCTTCATCCACTTTGCGCATGGCACGGCGAAAATCCAGCGCTTCCATAATTGACTCTTCAACCAATGCGGTGCCGCCTGGTGCTTCCATCATGGCTGCTGCAACGTCACAACTTGCAATAATGGAGTACTGCGGGCTGGTTGACGTGTGCATTAAGTAGGCTTCATTAAATACATCTCGGTCAAGATTGTAGTTTTCTGCATCTTGCACCAAAATTTGAGAAGCTTGGCTTAGGCCGGCTAATAGTTTATGCGTTGACTGCGTAGAAAACACCATGCTTTCTTTACAGCGTGGGCGGTCTGCGCCGATAGCGTGGTAGTCACCGTAGAAGTCGTGGAAGGTGGCATGTGGCAGCCACGCTTCGTCAAAATGCAGGGTGTCAATCTTGCCATCCAGCATTTCCTTGATTTCTTCTACGTTATACAGCACGCCATCATAGGTGGATTGTGTAATCGTAAGTACACGCGGTTTCGCATTTTTATCAGTGGCAAACGGGTTGCGTTCGATTTTCTTTTGTATATTTTCCCAGGCAAATTCGCTTTTTGGAATCGGGCCAATAATGCCAAAGTGATTGCGGGTTGGCATTAAAAACACAGGGATAGCACCTGTCATGATGATTGAGTGCAAAACCGATTTATGGCAGTTGCGGTCTACCACCACAATATCACCTGGAGCAACGGTTGAGTTCCATACGATTTTGTTGGAAGTCGATGTGCCGTTAGTGACAAAATAAAGATGGTCACAGTTATAGATACGCGCTGCGTTGCGTTCTGATGCTGCGACAGGGCCTGTATGGTCAAGTAACTGACCTAGTTCATCCACTGCGTTACACACGTCTGCACGTAGCATATTCTCGCCAAAGAACTGGTGAAACATTTGGCCGACAGGGGATTTTAAAAACGCCACGCCACCTGAGTGCCCAGGGCAATGCCATGAGTAGGAGCCGTCAGCCGCGTAGTGTGTCAACGCCTTAAAGAACGGAGGCGGGAGGCTGTCTAAGTAGGCTTTGGCTTCACGGATAATCAAACGAGCAACAAATTCAGGCGTATCTTCATTCATGTGGATGAAGCCATGTAATTCACGTAACACATCATTGGGAATGTGTCTTGATGTACGTGTCTCACCATGCAGAAAAATAGGGATTTCTTCGTTACGGTGGCGGATTTCAGCCACAAATTTACGCAGTTGCTCAATTGCTTCTGGCTTTTCTTCGATGAACTCTTCATCGTCTATGGATAAGATAAAGGCAGAAGCGCGACTTTGTTGCTGGGCAAAGGAGGTGAGGTCGCCATAACTGGTAACGCCAAGCACTTCTGTTCCTTCTTCTTCTATGGCTTTGGCAAGGACACGGATACCCAAGCCTGATGAGTTTTCAGAGCGGAAGTCTTCATCGATGATGACAACAGGGAAACGAAATTTCATTGTTACTCCTAAAGGAGAGTTGTTGGTTGGTGGCCGTTAGTGGGTAGTTAGTGGCTAGTTGAGGTAGGTTGAACTAACGGCTAATGACTACCAGCTTTAGACTAGATTTTAGGTAACGTAACACCGACTTGTCCTTGATACTTGCCACCACGGTCTTTATAGCTGGTTTCGCAAACATCATCTTCATCTGCTTCAAAGAATAACACTTGCGCACAGCCTTCATTGGCATAAATCTTTGCAGGCAGTGGTGTGGTGTTGCTGAATTCAAGTGTCACATAGCCTTCCCATTCAGGCTCAAATGGCGTTACGTTCACGATAATGCCACAGCGTGCATAAGTGGATTTACCCAAGCAGACGGTTAATACATTGCGTGGAATGCGGAAGTATTCAACGGTACGTGCCAGCGCGAATGAGTTTGGGGGAATGATGCAGTAGTCCGCATTGACTTCTACAAATGAGTTCGGGTCGAAGTTTTTTGGGTCAACAATCGTGCTGTTGAGGTTGGTAAACAGCTTAAACTCTTTTGAGCAGCGAATATCATAACCGTAGCTTGATGTACCGTAAGACACCAGACGCTGTCCTTCGGCATTGACTTTTACTTGATTTGGCTCGAATGGCTCAATCATGCCGTGTTGCTCAGCCATGCGGCGTATCCATTTATCAGACTTAATGCTCATAAGTACCTAAATATACAGAGTTAAAATTGAAACGCATTATAAAGCCTAACGCAAGAGATATGATGAATTTTATGCGACTTTAACTGAAAAAAACCTCATAAACCAGAGTAGGTCTATGAGGTTGCTATCATCAGCGAATGCGTGGACGGGCGTTAGTGTTTGTCGCCACCCAGTTCAATGCTATAGCGCCAAAATTGATCTTGTGATTCGAATATTACACTTGATTCATGCGGGTCGCGACTGCCGGCTGCATATTGGTGTAATGCTGATTTATCCTCGGTCCATGCTTTAACGATAGGGTCGACCAACTTCCATTGTGCTTCAACTTCACTGATATGCAGGTATTGTGAGGGGTCGCCTTCCATAAGGTTTAACATCAGTGTTTCATAAGAGTCGATTGTTTCATCGTCAGATTGGCGCTGCGGTGCATCAATGCTGAGTGTGCGTGTGGCGATATCCAGCCCTGGGATTTTAGATTCAATTTCTAACTTAATGCACTCACGCGGCTGGATATTTATGGTGAGCCAGTTTTGATGTTGGCCTGCCACCAGCGCCATCGGTGCCTTTTTGAAGCGAATAGAAATGGCAGTATTACCTTCGTGCATACGCTTGGCTGTACGCACGTAGAAAGGTACGCCTTTCCAGCGAGGATTGTCGATAAAGAGTTTTACGGCTGCATAAGTTTCGGTATTGCTAGACTCAATCCCATCACGTTTCAGTTCTTCCAGATAGCCGTGTACATTTTCACCGTGGCCATCACCCACACAGACGCGACCAGCAGCATACTGCGCACGGAAAGCTTGTGTGCCAATATTTTTAACGTCGATTGGGCGGATTGACTGCAGTAGTTTGATTTTTTCAGCGCGGATACTCTCTGGTTTTAAGTCGTCTGGTTTTTCCATCGCGACCAAAGCCAGGGTCTGTAGCAAGTGACTTTGAAACATGTCGCGTAGAGCGCCTGTTGCGTTATAGAAAGTGGTGCGGTCTCCCACCCCCAGTGTTTCATTGTTGGTAATCTGTACGTGGTCAATATGCGCATTGTTCCACAATGGCTCAAGAATCGCATTGGTAAAGCGAGTGAGCATGATGTTTTGTATCGCAGATTTCCCCAGGTAATGGTCAATGCGATAAATCTGGCTCTCTTTAAGATATTTTGTAAGTTCTGCTTGCAAGGCTTGAGCACTTGGCAGGTCGGTGCCGAATGGCTTTTCAATCAGTACACGACGCCAGTATTGGCTTTCATCTACCAAACCCACGCCTGCAAGTTGCGCCACAATAACCGCAAAATCGGTAGGGCGTACTGATAAAAAGTAGGCCAGATTTTGCGGGAATACAGACGCATCAGCCAGTTTTGCCGCTAATTTTTTGAATGCATCAGGGTCGGTGGGCGGGTTTGCGTGATAGTGGTTGCGTGCGATAAAGCGTTCAAACACTTTTTCATCGTAACCATTTTTGAACTTGGCATCCAGCATGCCTTTGATTTGTGCTGCCCAATCTTCGCGTGACAGCTCACCACGCCCTACAGAGAGAATAGCCATATGTTCGGGAAGGCGTCCTGCCGCGTCCAGGCGGAACAAGCCAGGCATTAATTTAATGCGTGATAGGTTGCCGCTTGCGCCAAAGAGTACAAGGGTGCATGGGTCGATTTTTTTAGCCATTTTTTAAGCTCTCAAACAGGTTTTATAAGTACTGCGAATTCTTTTTAAGATAGAATAGCGCGTTTAAAGATAATACGTAATTATACCGAAAAAGGCAGTAAAAGTTTTATGCAAACCGCACAATCCACACAAGTTAAATCCTTTACGCTGGCAAATAATCAAATCTCGCGCTGGCACCGTTTTAATTCGCAAGATGAAATTAACCAGGCGACCGTGAGGCATATTTTACAGGCGGCAGATGAAGCTATTGACCGCTATGGTAGCTTTTTAATCGTGCTTGCAGGCGGCAGTACGCCAAAAAGCGTTTATCAACTGTTGGCTAAAGAACATGCAGACTGGGCAAATTGGCATGTGTACCACAATGATGACCGCTGTTTGTCAGTCGATCATGATGAGCGTAACAGTAAAATGGCACGCGAGGCTTGGTTGAATCATGTGCCGATTCCTGCTGATCAGATCCATGATATCCCTGCTGAACTGGGTAATATTGCAGGTGCAAAAGCTTATGCGAAAACATTGGAGGGCGTTCGCACTTTTGATTTAGTCATTTTAGGTTTGGGTGAAGATGGTCATACTGCCTCTTTATTTCCTCACCATGCGGTTGATAACAGTGCAGATGCTGTAGCTGTGTTTGATTCACCCAAGCCCCCAGCGCATCGCGTCACTATCAGCCAGGCGCGCCTTAACGATACCCATGGCGTGATTTTTTTGGTTACAGGTGCAGGTAAGCAGCATGCAGTGAATGACTGGTTAAATGGTGTGGCCATTCCCGCCACATTAATAGCACCAGCATGCGGTATTGATGTGTATTGTTTTGGCGTTGAAGTGAGCCAGTAGTCATTATCCCAGATTTTCCATTAGACGATTTTGCCTCTACTTGCATGTCAACTTGCCCACTTTGCGTCTTTTTTGCGCATATTTTCTGTTA
>JAQTXW010000018.1:0-3626 GCA_028688575.1 Methylotenera sp.
TGATGCACACTACCAGCTGGAACATACACACACCTTGCTTGATACCGTGATGCAAAAATCCAGTATGAACCAGGCGATAAAAACAACCAAGTACGGTTTCTCCGCCCTGAAGCTGATGCATAAAACCTCAAAACATGATTTGAATGTGGCAAGCAATCATGAATTATTAGATCGCGTATTCAACCACTTGGCACACCAGTATGAAATCGTGCTGGTGGATACTGAGTTAAACGAAGCGAACGTACTACCTCTCAAAACACTGAATGAGGCCGAAATTATTATCCAGCTGACACGCAAACCAGAATCAATCACACAAGCTTATCGCTTAATTAAACAAATTTACAATGAGCTAGGCAGACGTTCTTTTGGTATTATTGTGGACAATGCAACGGAACTACAGGCAAAAACGGTATTTCATCACATATCTGAAGTAGCAAAACGCTTTATGAAAATAGATCTGGAATTTTTTGGCGCTATCCCCATTGATGACCACATGCATCGCGCGGCCAGGCTTGGGCGCTCTGTGATTGATGCTTTTCCCATGGCAACAGCCACTGCTGCGTTAAAACAAATTGCACAACGCCTAGATTACAAGCATGATAGCGTTTTAAATAATAAGCTCGCATAGCCCCACTGAACTTTATGTACACAGCACACGGAAAAAAAGACCAAAAAGACGTTCTGCTTGACCAACATGCAATCCTGGTAAAAAAACTTGCCTATCAACTCAAAGCCAAGTTACCTCCCAGTGTTGAAGTTGATGATCTTATCCAGGCGGGCATGATGGGCCTGCTGGATGCTGTCAATCGCTATGAAGACAACCATGGTGCGCAATTTGAAACCTATGCCGCACAAAGAATCAGAGGCGCCATGCTGGACGAGCTAAGAAGCTCAGACTGGCTACCCCGTAGCGTACGCAAAAATATGCGTGATGTTGAAAATGCAATTAGCCAGCTAGAGCAACAACTCGGCCAACAACCGAGTGAAAGTGACGTGGCAAAAAAGCTCAACTTGTCTCTGGCTGCCTATCACGAAATGTTAGGCGACTGCAGCGGCCACCAACTGGTTTATTATGAAGATTTTCACGATGCAGATAATGGCGAGCACTTTCTGGACCGTTTTCAAACAGGCAATGACAACGACCCGATTCGGGGCTTATTAATCAGTGATTTTAGAGATGCGCTGATAGCCGCCATTGACGCACTGCCTGAGCGCGAAAAAATTCTGCTAGGCCTTTATTATGAACAGGAACTCAACCTGAAAGAAATCGGTGCTGTCATGGGCGTTTCAGAGTCGCGCATTTGTCAACTCCATAGCCAGGCCGTTGCAAGGCTGCGTGCTTATCTAAGAGAGAAATCATGGACTGGGGCAGCGTAATTGGCCTCATTATTGCCGTATCAGGCATACTGATAGGGCAATCCATAGAAGGTGGGCACATCAGCTCGCTGTTGCAGCCTGCTGCATTTTTGATTGTCTTATTTGGCACATTTGGTGCTGTTCTACTGCAAACCAAACTTAAAACCTTTATGCAGGGCTTATTGATGTTGCGTCAGGTGTTCACCAGACAAGAAGATGATCGCCATGAGCTCGCAAAACGCATTCTGGACTGGAGCATCTACTCACGTAAAGAAGGCATTTTTATGCTGGAATCCAGGCTTAAGCGTGAAACTGAGCCTTACATCATGAAAGGCCTCAGGTTGATGATAGACGGCACACCTCCTGAGAAAATACGTGAGATATGTGCCATAGACATGTATTTTGATGAAATGCAGTTACGGAATGCCGTGAAAATATGGGATGCCGCAGGCGGCTACGCGCCCACCGTGGGCATTTTAGGCGCGGTACTGGGTTTAATTCACGTGATGGAAAACTTATCCGATCCTAGTAGATTAGGCAGCGGCATCGCCGTGGCCTTTGTTGCTACTATTTATGGTGTAGGCTTTGCCAACCTGATTTTTTTACCCATTGCCAACAGATTAAGGTCGCATATACAAAGTGAAATGAAGCGCCGCGAGATGCTGCTTAACGCATGGGTGTCTATTGCTAACGGTGACCATCCACGCATTGTAGAAGAGCGTCTTGAAGCTTACCTTAAATAGAAAAATGACATCAACACAGCATCATGATTAGAAGAAAACCCTTTGATGATGAAGACGACGACCCGCACCGCTGGTTAGTGTCCTATGCTGACTTCATCACTCTGCTATTTGCTTTTTTTGTTGTGATGTATGCCATATCTTCTGTCAATCAGGGTAAATATGAGCAACTTACCACGTCAGTCGGCACGGCTTTTACTGGCGAAGGCGCATCAGGGCTTAATCAGAACAGTAGCCAAATGGGTTTGGGGTCGGAAGGTAAAATCAAAGGCCAGCAAAGCAGTTTAATCAGGCCACTGCCGCTGACGCGCCTTTACAACGAAAAAACGCGCAGAGAGCGCGAATCCATGGCAAAAATGGGGCTGGATATTTCCAACGCCCTGTCACCGATGGTCAACGAGGGCAAGATACGCGTTACACAAAATAACCGTGGGGTGCGGATTGATATTCATGACAGCCTGCTATTCAACCCTGGCTCAGCAGAACTCTCCATTTCGGCAGATAGCGTGATGAATGATATCGCAAAACTTTTGAAAGAGAATGAGCGTTTAATCCAGGTGGAAGGCCATACTGACAACATCCCTATCAGCAACGACAAGTTCTTTTCAAACTGGGAACTCTCGGCTGTGCGCGCCAGCAGTGTAGTCCGTATGCTCGCGGGCATGGGCGTGGCAGAAAAACGCCTGAGCGCCTTAGGCTTTGGTGCTTCGCAACCGATTAGCGAAAATGAATCAATACAGGGACGTGCTAAAAATCGACGTGTTTCGATTATGGTGCTATATGACAATGACAACGGCATTGAAGACAGCCGAGTAATCAAGCCTCAAGTTAATCAGCCTTAACTTTAACCCATATTTTCTATTAGATCCTCAAAACTCATACCCCGTCATGCTGAGCAGCATGACGTTAGGTAGCACTATCTATCAGCCTCACGATTACTAGAAATTTGCCTATAAAAAAACCTGGACACCAAATCCAGGTTTTTTATTGCAGTCACTATCTCAGTATCAATAGCCAGTCAGCACACTACTCTCTACCGATTTGATACTCTTCGTAACTTACTTCAACGATCTTGCCTGTTGTCGCATCCACTTCAACTTTGATTTCCTCTTTGTCAGCCTCAAGAATATCAAACTCGTATGAAGCTTTGCCATCTGATTCCAGCTCATACTCCACCTCAACCACAGTACCCGGATGTGCGGCTAATGCAGTGGCTCTTGCGTCATCTTCACTTACTTTAGCCAACGCTTTAAACCTTGGGTCGTCAGCAGTCACTTCTTCTTCTATTTCCGTCACTTTGCCAGACTTGGCGTCGCACTCTACATCCCAGGATTTGCCGTCTGCGGCTTCAATATCAAACTCGTAAACACCTTTTTTGTTTTCTGATTTAAATTCAACTTTAACAATGGTGCCTTCTTTTTTAGTCAATGCAGCTTTAACGCATTTACCTAAGCTATCGTAAGTTTTAGGTTTAATGGTGTCGTGTCCAGCAACCGCTGTTGTTGCAAAAAATGCTGTTGCAATCAAAGT
>JAQTXW010000018.1:3726-40350 GCA_028688575.1 Methylotenera sp.
GCAATGCAATTGCGTGCAACGCGTTTATTCTTTTGCCGCACGTTTACGCTCATGCTCAAGCAAATAGCGCTTACGAATACGGATGCTCTTGGGTGTGATTTCCACTAACTCATCATCATCGATAAACTCCACTGCCGACTCTAATGACAACGCAACTGGCGGAATCAAACGCACGGCTTCATCGGTACCCGATGCACGCACGTTAGTGAGCTGTTTACCTTTAATCGGGTTCACAATCAGATCATTGTCACGGCTATGGATACCAATCACCATACCCTCGTATAGCTTGTCGCCTGGTACTGAGAACATACGACCACGGTCTTGCAGTTTCCACAAGGCATAAGCCACAGCTTCACCGTGCTCAGCTGATATCAGCACACCATTACGGCGGCCTGGCATATCAGCTTTCACTGGGGCATATTCGTCAAAAATATGTGCCATCAAACCTGTACCGCGTGTCAGCGTTAAAAACTCACCCTGAAAGCCAATCAAGCCACGTGCTGGAATTTTGTACTCTAAACGTGTACGGCCATTACCATCGGACTCCATATTCTGCATTTCACCGCGACGACGACCCAACTCCTCCATCACCGCACCCTGGTTTTCATCCTCCACGTCAACCGTCAAGATTTCATAAGGCTCACACTTTTCACCGTTAATTTCACGGTAGACAACACGTGGCTTGCCTACGGCCAGTTCAAAACCTTCACGACGCATGTTTTCAAGCAAAATCGTCAAGTGCAGCTCTCCACGGCCAGAAACGCGGAATATGTCTGCATCTTGTGTATCTTCCACACGTAGCGCCACATTGACCAACAATTCTTTAGTCAAGCGGTCACGGATCTGACGTGAAGTCACAAACTTGCCTTCGGTGCCTGCCAATGGTGATGTGTTCACCATAAAGTCCATGGTCAATGTAGGCTCATCCACACCTAAATGCGGCAACCCTACAGGGGTGTCACGATCACAAATCGTAAAGCCGATACCGATGTCATCCAAGCCTGAAATAATCACAATATCACCTGCCTCGGCCTCCTCTACAGGCACACGCTCCAAGCCTTTAAATCCTAACACCTGATTAATACGGCCCTGTGCAACTTGTTTTTCTTCATTCATCACCACAACCACCTGGCCTGGCTTGATTTTACCGTTACGTACACGGCCAACACCTAAACGGCCAGTATAGGTCGAGTAATCCAACGCTGAGATTTGCATTTGCAAGGGTGCACTGCTATCACCTTGCGGTGGTTCCACATGGCGCAAAATCGTTTCAAACAATGGACGCATGTCATCATTTGGCTGCTTTATATCTAAAGTAGCAAAACCATTGAGTGCAGATGCGTATACCACAGGGAAATCCAGCTGCTCATCGGTTGCACCCAAATTAGCAAACAAATCAAAGGTTTGGTCAATCACCCAGTCAGTACGACTACCTGGGCGATCAACCTTATTAATAACTACGATAGGTTTCAAACCAAGCGCCAGGGCTTTTTTAGTCACAAAACGCGTTTGCGGCATGGGGCCTTCAACCGCATCCACCAGCAATACAACACCGTCCACCATGCCTAATACACGCTCAACTTCACCACCAAAATCCGCATGGCCTGGGGTGTCCACAATATTAATATGCGTACCTTCATAAGTCAGTGCGGTGTTTTTGGCCAAAATGGTGATGCCACGTTCTTTTTCAATATCACCACTATCCATCACACGTTCAGATACGGCCTGGTGTGATGAAAAAGTGCCTGATTGTTGTAAAAGCTTGTCTACCATGGTGGTTTTACCATGGTCAACGTGGGCGATAATCGCGATGTTTCTTAAATTGCGTGACATTGTCTTGCTACCAGTTCATTGAAAGGCGGCGATTTTAACACACTAAGCCGCATAAAAATTTAACTATTTATAATAAACCTTTGACAATCTGATATTTACGCATATAATGCGCACAACTTAAAACTTTAACTGTGCTGAATTTAACTTTAGCAAAAATTAAGTTTTAGATTCATTGCCCTGACCCTCTGTTGCTCGTGAAGTTTTGAAGCAACTATCATATAGATTTAGCATTAAGTCTATCTTTTACTGGTTAGCGGCTATGCCCGTGCGCTGGTAAATAAAGCTTAAATATTAAAATTAGCTTTTTGCGTTGTGTTACTTTGAGTCACATTGATACTCCACTAGAGAATTTTAATGTCACTCTCAACATAGATGTATTTGCTCGCGCCCTTTTTATTGTTTTTATGAAACAGCTTTTGAAAGGGACTCAATGTCTTTTGATGCTTTAAACTTACACCCAACCATCCTTCGTGCTATTGAAGAGGCTGGCTACACAAACCCCACCCCTATTCAGGCACAGGCAATTCCAGAAATTATTGCTGGTCGTGACCTGATGGCCTCAGCACAAACAGGCACAGGCAAAACTGCTGCCTTTACTTTGCCTGCGCTGAATCTTTTAGCCACCCCTCACGAATCAAAAAGCCGCGGCCCACGTATTCTGGTGTTAGTACCTACGCGTGAGCTTGCCGCGCAAGTTAATGATTCCGCAAGAAAATATGGCAAATATATCCGCGCGCGCACCGTGAGTATTGTGGGTGGCATGCCTTACCCACTGCAAAACAAATTGCTGTCACAGCCATTAGATATTCTTGTAGCAACGCCTGGCCGCTTTATTGACCACCTTGAGCGTGGCCGTATTGATGTATCGCGCCTGCAAATGCTGATTCTTGATGAAGCTGATCGTATGCTGGACATGGGCTTTATGCCTGATGTTGAACGTATCTGCGAGGCACTGCCTGCACAACGCCAAACGCTATTGTTTTCAGCTACATTAGATGGCAACATCGGCCGTATTGCGCGTGACATCTTGCAAAATCCTAAAACCATTGAAATTGCCCAGCAAAAAGAGAAACATGCCAATATTGAGCAACGTTTGCACTATGTGGATGATATGACACATAAAAACAAGCTGCTAGAGCACCTCTTAATTGCACCAGAAGTGAATCAAACCATCATCTTCACTTCAACAAAACGTCATGCAGATGTGTTGGCTGAAGACCTTTACGCAGCTGGACACAAAACAGCCGCACTCCATGGCGACATGACCCAGGGTGCACGTAACCGCACACTCACCAAACTACGTCACGGCGATGTCAAAGTGTTGGTGGCCACTGATGTAGCTGCACGCGGCATTGACGTTGCGGGTATTTCTCATGTGATTAACTATGATTTACCAAAATTTGCTGAAGATTACGTACACCGTATTGGCCGTACTGGCCGCGCAGGTGCTACGGGTATTGCCATTTCATTTGCATCCAATATGGACCGCCATATTTTGCGTAAAATCGAGCAGTTTACTGGCAACCGTATGGAACCTGCAGTGATTGAAGGCTTTGAACCTAAACGGGCAGTTAGAATGGATGCGCCAGGTGGCCGCGGTGATCGTCGTGACGGTCACAAACCAGGTGGTCGCGGCGGGTTCAAACCACGTGATGACCGTGGTGGTTATAAAGGGCGTGACGATCGCAGTAGCGCAGGCCGCAATAGTGCGCCACGCAGTGAAAGTCATTTTGAAAATCGTGGCAACCGCGATTCAGCGCCCCGTGAAGTGAATGGAAACGCGGCTGGCTACGCAGCCAAACCAGAATTTAACCGTTCTGATCGTGCTGCTGGAGATCGTGCGCGTACAGGCTTTGGTGACCGCGCCGCATTTGATAGAAATAGTAGCGACCGTAGCCGTGGCAACAATGCGGGCGCACCTAACCGCAGCTTTGGCGATAGCGCAGCATTTGGCAAAAAACCTTACGCACGTGATGGCCAACGCAGTGATCGTGCTGCAGCACCTGCTGCACGCCGTGAAGGTGGTCGCAATGAAGGTCGCCCTGCTGGCCGAGGTGAAAACCGTGGAGAAAGCCGCACTCAAGCACGTGGCTTTGCTGGTGCCAACACAGGCGCAGGTAATGGCGCACCGCGCCGCACACGCAGCTTTGCGTAGGTAGAATAGGAGCCAGGGGACTAAGGGGCTAAGAATGAATGTGAAAGTTTTATGGTGAAAGTTAGATTATGCTACATTCATCGTAAAATCTATCACTTCGATTCCTAGCGCCTAAATTCCTGCCCTAAACAGAGAAAAACAATGACAGAAACCGTAAATTTTGACAGCCTAGGTTTGGCACCTGAACTCCTAAAAGCGCTCAGTGAATCTGGCTATACCTCACCTACACCTATTCAGGCACAGGCGATTCCTGTTGCTTTGGCAGGCGGGGACATCATGGCTGGCGCACAGACAGGTACTGGTAAAACGGCCGCTTTTGCACTGCCTTTGCTGCAAAAACTGCTCCCGCTTGCGAGTAGCAGCACTTCCCCTGCCAAGCACCCAGTACGTGCGTTAATTCTAACGCCCACACGTGAGCTTGCGATTCAGGTAGAAGAAAGCGTGAAAACCTACGCCAAGCACACGCAATTACGCTCGCTAGTCGTCTATGGCGGTGTGGACATCAAAACACAAACACCGCACCTCAAAACAGGCATAGAGGTACTGGTTGCCACTCCAGGCCGTTTGCTGGATCATATTGAACAAAAAACACTGCAATTAAATCAGGTGCAAATGCTGGTGCTGGATGAAGCCGACAGGATGCTGGACATGGGCTTTATGCCTGATTTAAAGCGCATTCTGGCCTTGCTGCCGAAACAGCGCCAAAACATGATGTTTTCTGCCACATTCTCGAATGAAATCAAAAAATTAGCCGATGACTTTTTAACCAAACCACAGTTAATAGAAGTTGCGCGCAGCAATGCCACCAACGACAATGTGACCCAAAAAGTATACCAAGTTGCGCAATCAGATAAAGAATCGCTGCTGGTACAACTGCTTAAAGATGCCGATGCCAAACAAGTTATCGTGTTCACTAAGACTAAATTAACCGCTAGCCGTTTGAGCCGCAGCCTAGTTAAAGTAGGCATTGCAGCGGATGCGATTCATGGTGACAAAACCCAGCAAGAACGCATCAAAGCACTGGATGCCTTTAAGGCTGGCACAGTCACCGCACTCATTGCAACCGATGTTGCGGCACGCGGTTTGGACATCAATGAACTGCCGATGGTGATTAATTATGAAATTCCCAGCGCGCCTGAAGACTACGTGCATCGCATTGGCCGCACTGGGCGCGCAGGTGCCAGTGGTGAGGCGATTTCGTTTGTCAGTGCTGACGAAGAAAAATATCTGCTGGAAATCGAAAAGTTGATTAAACACCAAATCACCAAAGAAGTGATTGTGCTCGCAAAACCATCCAGAACCCCTCGAGGCAAAGCTAGCTATCAAGACAGCCCACAGGAAGAGTCAGTCACAAAACGCATTACACCCAAGAAAAAAAATATCGATCCATGGTTTGAACAGCCTTACGTTGCTGCCGCTCAAAAAAATCACGCTTCAGCGTCAGCTAGACCTGCCAGCACAAGAAAAGCGCCTGTTGCAGCGCTTTTGGGTGGTTTGGCAAATAAAGCTTGAGAAACCAAGCTTGTGGCATTGTTTCTGCTACATTGTTCTGGTTATTCTTGGTTTCGCATAAAATCAGCCACGCCGTAAAGTTGCGTGGCTAATTTTTTCATCAACTCCTCATCATATTCCAGCTGGTGCATAGCTTTAATAATGCAATACATCCATTGGTCACGTGCTGACTCATCAATCGGGAATGGTAAATGGCGTTTACGCAACATGGGATGACCATAACGCTCGATATATAGCTGTGGTCCACCTGTCCAGCCCGTTAAAAACATAAACAATTTTTCACGCGCAGAAGTCAAATCTGCCTGATGCATGGCACGCAGAGGTTTTGCTTTCGCGTCAGTATCCATAATGTCGTAGAATGTTTCAACCAACAAGCGGATATTTTCAACCCCTTTTTCTTCGCCGCCCAGCAGCTCAAAAAAAGTATTTTTGCTACTGCCTGCCTCTTCAATCTTATCTAGCATAAAGCACTACACTACTTTGGGTTTAACTAAACTTGCAGCCAATTTGGCACTCGCTCTTGCTTCGGCCACGTCTTTACCTGTCGCAAGCGCAACACCCATGCGGCGCTTGATAAAAGACTCAGGTTTGCCAAATAAACGAATGTCCGCGTTTGGCACATTCAAGGCGGCTTCAACGCCATCAAATGCTAGTTGACGCGTTTCATGACCACCGTAGATGACTGCACTGGCAGCTGCATCACGCAAGCGCACATCCACAGGCAAGCCTAAAATAGCACGCGCGTGCAGATCAAACTCACTAAAGCGCTGGCTGGCCATCGTCACCATACCCGTATCATGCGGTCTTGGGCTTACTTCGCTGAACCAAACCTCATTCCCCTTGATAAACAACTCAACACCAAACAAACCTAAACCGCCCAGACTATCCGTCACCGCTTTGGCAATACGTTTAGATTCCTCGAGCGCTTTTGATGCCATTGCTTGCGGCTGCCAGCTTTCCACATAATCGCCTTTTTCCTGCACGTGCCCGATTGGTTCACAGAAATAAGTGTTAATTTCGCCTTGCGCATTTTTTGCACGTACTGTGAGCAGGGTAATTTCATAATCAAAATCAATCTGTCCTTCAACAATCACTACGCCTTGATTCACACGGCCAGCAGATGCGGCATAATCCCAGGCTGTTTTAACTTCACTTGCCTGCGTAATGCGCGATTGACCTTTGCCAGAAGACGACATGGTCGGCTTGATAAAGCATGGATAACCAATACCCGCATCAATCGCCGCCTGTAATTCAGCCTCGCTTTTGGCAAAAGCATAAGGCGATGTCGGTAAACCCAACACTTCTGCAGCCAGCCTACGGATACCTTCACGGTTCATGGTGAGCTGTACAGCCTTGACTGTTGGAATCACGGTAGCTGTACCAGCTGCTTCTATATCGGCTAAAGTGCTTGTGTTGAGCGCTTCAATTTCGGGGACAATTAAGTGCGGTTTTTCAAGTGCAATCACCGCACGGAGCGCCTTGTCATCCGTCATATCAATGACATGTGCGCGGTGCGCCACCTGATGCCCAGGGGCATGGGCATAACGGTCAACGGCGATGACTTCAACACCAAGCCGCTGCAATGCGATGATCACCTCTTTACCGAGCTCGCCACTGCCTAATAGCATGACGCGGGTTGCATTGGGAGTTAAAGGGGTTCCAATTTGCATGATTTTTTCCAATTCACAATTGGCTAAATCATACCATGCAGTGCTTTTGCCGTCATTCTAACTAGCAAAATTATACAAAATTCCAAACGGGTGCTAATGTTTGATTTGATGTTTATCCATGCGATAACGCATAGTCATGCGGGTAATGCCTAGTTTACGTGCAGCTTCAGATACGTTATATCGATTTTCTTCCAGTGCCTGCAATAAAATTGCCTTTTCAGTGGCATCCAGCATCGATTGATGGGCGTCTTCCGTCACCACTGGCTCAACCATGGGTGCAGATGACGGCATTGCCACATGTACAGGCAGCGCCAAATCAAGTGCTGACACCTGCTGGTTGTGACATAACAATACCGCGCGACTAACCTGATGTTTTAACTCACGCACGTTACCAGGCCAACTATAAGTTTTGATTGAATGAATCGCATCAGGCGTAAAATCAGGCTGAGGCAGACCATAACGCTTGGCAGTGTGTCCTGCAAAATGCCAGGCCAACAACAAACTATCGCCTTCACGCTCACGTAGCGGTGGCATTGCGATACTCATGACATTCAGGCGGTAATATAAATCTTGTCTAAATTTACCCGCGAGCGACATTTGATGCAAATCTCGGTTAGTAGCCGCAACAAACCTCGCAGGCACTGTACGCTCTTTGGTGGAGCCGATACGGCGCACCACTCTGCGCTCTAATACATTGAGTAATTTAGCTTGCAAGCCTAATGGCAACTCGCCAATTTCATCCAAAAACAATGTGCCGTCTTCGGCCGCTTCAATCAGCCCTGGGCGCGCACCAACAGCACCTGTAAAAGCACCTTTTTCATGGCCAAACAGCTCACTTTCAATGAGTTCAGCGGGTAATGAGGCGCAATCCACATGGACAAAAGGCTTATCCTGAGCATTTACCCCTTTTTTACAAGACAAATGCAGCATACGTGCCGCCACATCTTTGCCAGTGCCTGTTTCACCGCCAATTAACACCGTTGGCGGAATGCTGTCGTTAGACACCAATTGTGCAATTCGCTGAATTTGCGTTTTGATGCTCTGCATAGCGGGGCTTTCACCCAAAAACTCAACGCCTTCAATCGCATGTGCATTGCGCTGACGCGAGTAATCTAAACTTATACTCTGGACTGTCGCAGCCTCTGCTTTTTGTATAGAAAGCAGCATTTCTTCTAGATCAATAGGTTTTTTAAGGTAGTCCACCGCACCCAACTTCATGGCGGTCACCGCATCACTAATCTCACCATGTGCCGTCATAATAATCACGACTGCATTTTTTGCCACAAACTCAGGAAGCAAATCCAATCCGTTACCATCTGGCAAGCGCATATCAAGCAAAACAATATCGGGGGTGAATTGCTTCACGATATTGCGCGCATCCTGCAGACTCTCAACATGCGCGCATTCATACCCTGACTTTTGCAAACGGCGCACCACTGCGCGAGCAAACAAAGCTTCATCTTCAACAATCAATACTTTTGATTGTTGCTTGATTAACATTGTAGCCTCACTCGAATGTAGATGCGCCAGTTGCAATTTACAAACTCCGATTAATCATTGTCATAAGCGACAGCAGATTTTTTGCCGCCAAACTCATAACGCACGCCAATCCAGCCTGCACGTGGCGCGCCTGGCATGACAAACTTAGAGGGCTCATCTTCACCAGAAAATGCACCATTTTCAAACCAGTTTTCACCAAATTGGCCGCCAGTCGCATACTCTTTATCAAAGATATTGATGGCTTTAGCAAACACTTGCCAGCCGCTATTGCCAAATTTGTAGCGCGTATCTAAGTTAACCACCGTGTAACCACCAATTTTTCCGCTATCCTGCACATGAGCACCATCACCATCGTTGGCACGGTGCTTGTTGTTTTCATTACCACGGATATAAACATCAGAGAATGTATTAACGTTAGTGCCTATACTCCAGTTTGGCGTCACGGCATATTGCAAGCGCAGTTTTAATGCATGATCAGGGATATTGGCTAAACGATCACCTTTCTTTACTTTGATCACATCATCAGGCCCTGAAGTTACAGAGGTAGAGTTGAGTGCATTGGCTAACTCCAAGTCAGTTTCATAAGTCGCTTTAATGTAGCTATAGCCAGCATTCCAGCTTAAATTACCAATCGCACCTGACAACCCTGCATCCAGACCGATACGGCGTGTTTTGCCGATATTATCAAAAAAGCCGTTACTCGGATTACCCGTAGAACCGGCGGCAATAAAATGAATGTCATCATGATTCACCGTGCGATAAACAGCTGCTGTCCACTTCAAGTCTTGCGTCAGGTTGCCACGCGCACCAAACTCATAAGTTTTAGACACGACTTCTTTCAGTGGCGGGTCGCCTGCCATCGCATTGGGCAACTTACATGGCTGATCACGGTTTGCACAACCCAATTCCATCGAAGTTGGCGCACGCATGCCTTCGTTGTAAGAACCATAGACAGACAAATCTTTAGTTGGTGTAAAGCTCACACCCACCGCTGGATTAAAACGGTTAAAACTATGATTCCCGCTTAGTGATGCGGAGTTTGTGCTATCAGGAATAAGTTTATCGCTGTTTTTAACCTTGATATGGTTATAACGACCAGACAATGTTAAATGCCACTGGTCAGTCAGTGATAAAGTGTCTGTCGCAAACACGCCGTAGCTTTGTGTCTTACCACGCAGATTGACTTCTGCATCGTCATTTTCTACATTAACGCCATCCACACCACGTGATGCATTGATAATGCCATATTCTGATGACTGATTAAATTTAATGCGTGAGTAATCGTAACCTGCACCGACGATGAACTGATTTTGCTTTTCGAATAAAGGCTGATTGAAAGCTAACTGCGCATTTAAACCATAGCCTGTCTGGTCAGTTTTACTTCTGTTTAATGCACCACTACATTGCTTATCTTCATCACCTGTGCCTGTTGGACAGGCTGCATCATTACCGGCAACACTCCCCGTTGACGTTATATCATAATCATCATTCACATCCCCATTCAAAGTTTTACGCTTTGAATCACGGAAGTAGGTATTCGCGGTCAATTGCACATCATCATTAAACCAGTGACTGCCGTTCAAATTCAGAAATGACAATGTATTTTTTGTTTGGTCTGGCTTGGTGTTAATGGTTTCACGGCCGAACTCTTCCATTAATTCTTTTTGGATTAAGCCATTACCAATCATGTCATTATCAGCACCTGTGTAGCTCAGTTCCAAGCGAGAGGCTTCATTTTGCCAACCCACTTTACCAAAAATCTGTTTCACTTCTGTTGGTGAGTGATCACGCCAGCCGTCTTCATCAAAATAATTGCCCGCGATAAAGTAATCAATGGAATTATCTGCAGACACACCACCGAACTCAGCCGCTGTAGTTTTGCGACCCCAAGAACCAAAACTGGTTTCTATCGCGCCACCTTGATGGGTACGACCGTTTTTAGTAGTCACAGCGAGTGATCCACCCAAGGTATTTAAACCAAACACTGGATTTGAACCAGGCATTAAATTAATGCCTGCAATTGCATTAACTGGAATCAGATCCCAGTTGACCGCATCACCAAATGGCTCGTTCACACGCACGCCATCCTGAAACACTGACAAGCCTTGTGGCGTACCCAGCAATGGTGAGGCCGTGAAACCACGGAACAGAATGTCTGGCTGATAAGGGTTATTTTGCGTTTCATTCACGCTCACACCCAGCAAATTATTGTTCATAAAATCGGCAATGCTTAAACTGCCTTGCTCTTTCAGTTCTTCACCTTTAACTACTTGCACATTGGATGGCACCTGCTCTATTGGCAAACCAACGCCTGCTAATGGCGTAGTGCCAATCACATCGATTTTATCCAGGGTCACTGCATTGGCTTTTCCATCGGCCAAAGCATAATGCGGCATCGCATAGGCAGCAAGAATCGCTGCCAAGATGATTTTAGGTTGTAATGTTTTATGCATGATCGTCCTTTTTTTATATACACAGTTTGACTGCTGGGCATACAAATGCAATAAACATTCCACTTTTATTCTGGGAGAAATAATCATTATTAATCAATATGTAACAATTTATTTACAAATAATGATAACAGACTTTGTGACAATTTTGGTTGTTTACAACCAATTTGGTGGCTGAAAACAACCAAATTGGTTGTAATTATTTAAATGCTATTGAGCAATTGTCTTGGCGGCACATTCAAAAACCCACGCAAGCTCAGCCATGCCGCCATAGGAATCAAGGTAGCAGCCAACAGCATGACGAGTAGCGCCAGATTTAAATTAAACTCAAAGGGAATGCCTAATATCTTGATGCTGATAAAATAAGCCAATAGGTTTGCAGCAACACTAGCCACTACCGCGGCCAAAAGCCCGATGCTAGCAAACTCGGTAATATAGGCAATATTCACTTGCCGCCTGGATGCACCAAACACACGTAGCAGCGTTGCCTCCACCACACGTTCATCACGCGTTGCCACTAAAGCGGCATATAAAACCGACAGGCCCACAACCAAACTAAAAGCAAACACATAAGCCAGCGCACTACTCATTCTATTGATAATCGTACGAATTTGCTGTAACAGCGCCTCTGTATCAATGACTGTAAGGTTGGGGTGCGTTTTCACCAATTGATTCAATTGCGCATACCTGCCTGCCGGCAGATGAAAGCTACTGATATAACTGGCAGGGTAATCATTTAAAACATCAGGCGGCGTCACCGCAAAGAAGTTGGCGCGCATTGTGTCCCACTGCACTTTCCTCAAATTGGTCACCTTTAGCGTCATCGGTATTCCAGCCACATCAAACACCAAAGTATCCCCGAGCTGAATGCCCAGCGACTCAGCCAGGCCCTGCTCCAGTGATAAATACGGCTGATCAAGCTCATCTTGCGTCCACCATTTGCCTGAAACAAGCTGATTATCACTTTGCATTTTTGTCGCCCAGGACAAGTTAAATTCTCGCTCAGCCAGACGTTTTGCACGCTCGGTTTCAAATTGCTCCAGATTCACGACTTGCTGATTATGCTTAGTTAAGCGTGCGCGCACCATGGGGAAAATTTCAGTATCTTTAATGCCTGCACTTGCAAAAAATTGCGATACACTTTCAATCTGGTCAGGCTGGATGTTAATCACAAAGCGATTGGGTGCGTCTTCAGGCAATGAAGCCTGCCAGTTACGCAACAAATCACCGTGCACCAATGCCAGCAACATCAGCACCATTAGCCCCAGGCTAAATCCGACCATTTGCACGGCAGACAACCCCAACCGGCGTTTGAGCCCTTGCACACCAAAGCTTATGGCTGACCGCATATTTCCCGCGGGTAGCGAGCTAAAAAACTTGCCAGCAAGTAAGGTGTAGCCATACACAGCAATTAGCACCACCAAGCTCATGCCTGCCATCACCAGCACCGTGGCTAAGGCGATGTTCATATCACCTGCCTGCCAAAAAACCATGCCCATCATCGCAATCGCCGCCGGTAAAAATTTAGCCTGTGCTGATATTGGCTGGGTCAATGTTTCAAGCCGCAATATATTGACCGCTGAGAGCTTGCGCATTTGCCATGCGTGCGGCAGTACAACCGCCGTTAGCATCGTTAAACTTACCGCAATTCCTACCAGCACGGGCTGCAATGACACTTGCGGCAATCTCTGCAAAAACAGATTATCTGCCAGCTGTGCTAAGCCAAGCTGCACTATAAAACCAACCAACACGCCAATCAGCGCACTGAAAAAAGCAATAATCAAAGTCTGAGTTGCCAGTACGCATAACAAGGTTTTTTGCTGAGCGCCAAAACATCGCATCACGGCAAAGCTATTTAAACTTTGCTTCACAAACGGCATACTGGCCAGCAGCATGGCCACCATTGCCAATATCACGCTCACCATGGCTGACAATCCCAAAAACTGTTGCGCTTTATCCAATGCGGATTTTATTTCGGGTCTGGCATCACGGACCGTTTCAATACGCTCGCCTTTTTTCAGAAGCGGCTTAACTTTCTGCTGAAACTGATTGAGCTTGCTCGCATCGCCTGCCAGCACCAGCTGATGCCTTACCCGACTGCCATATTGAATTAATCTGGTGGCGGCCAGGTCTTGCGCATTCATCAACAAGCGTGGTGAAAGACTAAAAATATTACCTCCACGCGAAGGCTCATTGTGCAAAATGGCACCCACACGCAAGGTATGCTCACCCACATCTAAAGTATCACCGACCTTCACCTCTAATAAACTGGCTAATCGTGGCTCTATCCATGCCTCACCAGGATTAGGTGCCCGATCCACTGACCGCCCCTGCGCAGCGCCAGTCCTGGTAATGCTTAGATCCCCACGCAGAGGGAAATTGCTATCAACCGCCTTAATTTGTGCGAGTTGATTCGATTCCTGATAAACCACCATGCTGGGAAACTCATAAGTCAAGGCGGTGTCCAGCCCCAAACCTTGCGCCTCAAGTATATAGCCTTGAGTAACGGGATGATCTGCCACAATCACCATATCGCCTCCCAGCATTAACCCGCCCTGCTGACTCAAACCCGAGGCAACACGCTGCGTAAAAAAACTTACAGCAGTAATAGCCGCCACTGCCAGCACCAAGGCCAGCACCAACACCCGCAACGCCCCAGCACGCCACAAGCTTAAGGTTTGTGAGCAAGCCAGCTTAATCACTAACATCATGCCTGCCCTACTTCCGTTAACACGCCTTGCGACAGTTGCAACTTGCGCTCACAGCGATTAGCAAGCTCAACATCATGCGTCACCAACACAAGGGTAGTGCCAGCCTCTTTATTTAAGCCAAACAACAAGTCAATAATCATTTGCCCTGTCGCATGATCTAGGTTGCCCGTGGGCTCATCTGCAAATAAAATAGCTGGCGCTGTTGCAAAGGCACGTGCAATGGCCACACGTTGCTGCTCACCGCCAGACAGCTGTTTGGGGTAATGTGAAGTGCGCTCTCTCAAGCCAACCTTATTAAGTGCCGCCATACTTAACGCCCTAGCGTTAGCAGTGCCATTTAACTGCAAAGGCAGCATGACATTTTCAAGCGCGGTGAGTGCAGGCAGCAATTGAAAAGACTGAAACACAAAACCCATGTATTTGGCGCGTACCGCAGCACGACCATCTTCATTCAGACTGCTAAATAATTGGCCGTTCACTAGAACGTTACCCCGTGTTGGCACGTCTAATCCAGCGAGCAAACTCAATAAGGTAGATTTACCAGAGCCTGAACTGCCAATAATGGCCACCTGCTCACCCGAAGTGATGCTTAAATTTAAACCATGCAAAATGCGCAATTGATTATGATGGTGGTTGATTTCATAATACAAATCCTGCGCTTGTATCATTGGAGGTTGTACATTCATGTTGTTCCGTTTACTTTTAAGGTTAAAAACACTTCTTACTAGGGTAGTATGGCTTGGTTTAGTGTGCTTAAGCCTTACCATACGCACGGCTTATGCCGATACCAACTATCCTAAAATTCTTGTTTATGGTGACAGCTTATCCGCAGCCTACGGTATTCCGCAACAGCAAGGCTGGGTAGCATTGCTGCAAAAAAAACTTCATGACCAAAATTACCGTTACACTGTAATTAACGCCAGCATCAGCGGTGAAACCAGCAGTGGTGGCAATACGCGCATCAAAAGCGTGCTGGCAAACGCCCAACCCAGCATTGTAATACTGGCGCTTGGCAGCAATGATGGCTTGCGCGGCTTGCCAATTGATGAAATGAAAAACAACCTTCATCAAATCATCATCGCCTGCAAAAAACAAGGCGCAAAAGTACTGATTGTCGGCATGAAAATGCCTCCAAACTATGGCGCAAAATACACCTCTTCATTCCATGAAAGCTTTAAATCGTTAAGTAGACAGCATAACGCATCACTAGTGCCATTCATGTTGGAAAATATTGCCACCAGTCCTGATCGCATGCAAAAAGATGGCCTGCACCCCAACGCCGATGGGCAAGTTATTTTATTAGAAAATATCTGGCCAAAACTGCAGTCAATGCTTAAACGCTAAAAGCATCATATTGCCAAACCACTTCGTAACCCTGCTCGGAGCCAGAAGCAGCTAAGTCATGCGCGGCACCGATGCCAGGCACATAGGCCAGAGTGTCGTTCCAATATATTAATGGCAAATGTGTGCGCTGCCATGGCGGCATATTGATTTCCTGCAACAAATGCTTAAGCGTTCTTGTGGGTCTGGCAGCATGCGGCTTAAACCGCTCCCCACCTGTACGATGAGTGATTCTAAGCTTATGCATCACATATTTGACGGATAGTCCGCGCCCCTCCACAGCAAAAAAGTTTAATTTTCCACCATGAGGCAAATCCAGGCTAGCCTCACCACTCCAAACCAGGTCAAAGGGTGTAAGCGCTTTATCCTGGCCTATGTAAGCACGACGCTGATAGCGCCTGATCGCTTTATCCTGCAATTTAATTGCCAAATCGGCATCTGATTTTGCATGGAGCAATTGCTGAATCATTTCCGATAAATGTTCTGCTGTAGGCATTGCAAGTTGATTTTGACCTAACCACCAACGTAATAGATTTTTAGCACGCGCAAGATCCAGCTCTGCCAGACCTTTTAAACATAAGCTATTATCGATTATCCTGCTTTCGGCATCCTGCCTTGCCAATAGCTCCAGCAAATCATTAGCCTCGGCTAGATGCGCTGCCGTGCGCGCGAGTGTTGACTGCACTGCAGGGTAACGTGAAACCAGCACTGGCATGATTTCATGTCGCAAAAAATTACGTTCAAAGTGTGTATCGAGATTACTTTCATCATCACACCAGACCAAGCCGTGCTGCCCTGCATAATCAGCAAGCGTCTGGCGAGGCACATCCAGCAAAGGACGCAACAAATGCCGCGTTTTATCCACGGCGGCCATGGCAGATAAACCCTTGACGCCTGCACCACGCATCAACTGCAGGAGCAAGGTTTCTGCCTGATCATCCTGATGGTGTGCCATCACAACAAATCTATCGTCGCCAGCAATTGTTTGATCTGCAAATAATGCCTGATAACGCAACTGACGTGCGGCGGCCTCAATACCCAGCTTACTGGATTGATCCAGCTTTACATAGACTATTTTTAGCGGCACTTCATGCAACGCACATTGCTGCTTGCAAAACTCTGCCCAAGTGTCAGCATTAGGGCTTAACCCATGGTGAACATGCATCGCATGCAGTTCAAAGACCAAGCGGCGCCTGGCCTGTACGAGTAAATGCAGCAATACAACCGAATCCAGCCCACCGCTAAGTGCCAGCAGTAACTGAGTATTGGCGGTGATGTTTTGTGTTAAAAATGCATTAACTGAAACTACGAGGGGATGAGCGTTTAAAGCATCAATTGACGTGATTGAGGGCTGACTAAATTTTGCCTGACTAAACTTGGCTTGTATGTCAGCCCTTCTTTTGGAAGCGCTATTTTTCAATAACTTCTTTGAACTTGCCATAACTCATTAGACGTTCATAGCGATTGACCAACAAGGCTTTGATTGATTTTGATTTAAAACGGGTTAATTCTGTTTTGAGCAATCCTCGCAAAGTTTGCATCACTTCTTCAGGCGCACGGTGCGCCCCCCCTAATGGCTCTGGCACAATTTTATCAACCAAGCCCAGCGCTTTGAGGCGGTCAGCGGTAATTGCCAGTGACTCTGCGGCAACAGAGGCTTTATCTGCACTCTTATATAAAATAGAAGCACAGCCTTCAGGTGAAATTACAGAGTAAGTTCCATATTGCATCATCAGCAATTGATCAACCACACCAAGTGCCAACGCGCCACCTGAACCACCTTCGCCGATAATCACGCCTATAATCGGTGTTTTAAGTTCAGCCATTACATAGAGATTTCTGGCAATAGCTTCAGATTGTCCACGTTCTTCAGCACCAATTCCAGGGTACGCACCTGGGGTATCAATCAGCGTGATGATAGGAATATTAAACTTCTCTGCCAATCGGTAAAGGCGCAATGCCTTACGATAGCCTTCAGGACGTGGCATGCCAAAATTTCGGTACTGACGCTCACGCACATCACGCCCCTTTTGATGGCCTATGACCATGACAGGTTGACCCTCAAAGCGCGCCAAACCGCCCACAATCGCTGGGTCATCTGCGTAGGCGCGATCACCATGCAGCTCTTCAAAATCAGTAAATAAAGCCTGAATGTAGTCCAGGGTATAAGGGCGCTGTGGATGACGTGCTAGCTGTGAAATCTGCCAGGCGGATAAATTGCCGTATATATCTTCAGAGAGTTTTTTATTTTTTTTCTCCAAGGCCAGCAACTCTTTAGAAATATCCAACCCGCCATCATCACTATGTGAGGTGCGCAGGTTTTCAATTTTTGCTTCAAGCTCAGCAATCGGCTGTTCAAAATCTAGGTAACTAATTTTCATCTCTTCATCTCTGGTTAGGGGCTGGGGTTTAGTGGCTGGAGATGAGTTTGAAAGGTTTATGGTGAAAATTAGTTTACGTTTAAAGTTACCGTAACACCTACCACCTCAACGCCTAGCCCCTAAATCCCAGCCCTTAGTCCCTGATCTTTGCTAATTATATAGGATTTTTACATTACTTTGACTTAACCACTCGGTTAAACTCGCAATCAGCTCATCATGCAAATCAACACGCCAGTCATTGCCTAGCATCAGTTCAACCTTGCCCGTTTGATTGTGATACTCCACCTTAATCGGGCAGCCACGCTGCTCTTCTGTCACATTCAAACAATAAGGCTTGAGTAATGATTTAAGTTTAATCGCATCTGCCTGACCATTACACGAAATTTTCAAGAAACTCGCACGGACATTTCTCAAGCTGGATAAATCATACAACTTGCGCGCATTGACGCGGATTCCGCCAGAAAAATCATCATTGCTGACGCGCCCTTCAACAATCACTAAATGATCATCTTTTAATAAACCCTGCGATTGGTTCAGCAACTCATTGCCCACCACCACCTCAATGCGTGTGGTGCCATCATCCAAACCGACAATAGCCATTTTACCTCTGGCCGTCATACGGTTGCGCACGCCTGAAACAATGCCTGCGAGGAGTTGCGGCTGTTCTTTAGGACTAAGGTTTGCCAATGTAGTGCTAATAAACTGGCTCAAATCTTTTTGATATGACCAATAGGGGTGTCCACTAAAATAAAAACCAAGTGCGGTTTTTTCTTCCTGCAATCGCTGCTGTTCAGGCCATGCAGGCACGTTTGGCAGCACGTGGACTGATTGATCTGAAATCTCGCCAAACAGGCTATTTTGATTACTGTTAGCGTTGGTGTGCTCAGCCGCACTGATGGCCAGCGCCACCCCTGCAAGCAAGGCATTGCGGTTAGGTTCTAGCTGATCAAATGCACCAGCACGGATTAACGACTCTATCACGCGACGATTCACCTTACGCAAATCCAAACGACTGCAAAAATCAAATAAACTCTTGAATGGCCCACCTTGTGCACGTGCTTGCAGGATGACTTCAATGGCCGCCCAGCCTGTGCCCTTGATTGCGCCCAATCCATAAAGAATCTTTGTTTTGCTCACTGGCTTAAACTTAAACTCACTTTGATTCACATCGGGTGGCAATACCTCAACCTGATTCGGCGCGCAATCATCATAAAAAATATGCACACTGTCGGTGTTGTTCATGTCTGCCGACATCGTCGCTGCTAAAAACGCTGCAGGATAATGCGTTTTAAGGTAAGCAGTATGATAAGCCACCAACGCATAGGCAGCCGCGTGGGATTTATTAAAACCATAGCCTGCAAACTTTTCAAGCAAGTCAAACAACTCACTGGCCTGACGCTCAGTCATGTTGTTTTTAACCGCTCCTTCGGTAAAGGTTAAACGCTGCGCGTCCATTTCCTCTTTTTTCTTTTTGCCCATGGCGCGCCGCAGCAAATCCGCACCACCCAGGCTATAGCCTGCCACCACCTGCGCGATTTGCATCACCTGCTCTTGATATACGGCAATACCGTAGGTTTCTTTCAAAATAGGCTCGGTGAGCGGATGTGGGTACTCCACGCGCTGCTTACCATGCTTGCGACGGCAGAAATCTGGAATCAAATCCATCGGGCCTGGGCGATACAATGCAACCAAAGCGATAATATCTTCAAAACAATCTGGCATCGCCTGCTTGAGCATGTCTTTCATGCCTCGCGACTCTAATTGAAACACGGCTGTGGTATTGGCAGTTTTAAGCAACCGAAACGTAGCCTTGTCGTTAATCGGCAGGGTTGAAAACGACAGCGGTGGCAGTCCCTCCTCGGCGCGCTGTTTATTCGCATTATCCAGCGCCATGTCTAAAATGGTGAGCGTACGCAGCCCCAAGAAGTCGAACTTAACCAGACCGACCGCCTCTACATCATCCTTATCGTACTGGCTCACCAAACTTGCACCATCTGGCTGACAGTAAATTGGGCAGAAATCAGAGATTTTCCCTGGTGATATCAATACACCACCTGCATGCATGCCGACATTTCGCACCAGGCCTTCCAGCCTTAGTGCCAGTTCAAGCAACTCACGCACCTCTTCTTCATTTTCGCGACGTTCTGCCAGTTGTGGCTCTTTTTCCAAAGCATCAGACAGCGTAATGCCCAACTCCAAAGGAATCAGTTTGGCAATGCCATCTACAAAATTAAAAGGCAGGTCCAGCACGCGGCCTACATCTCGAATCACGGCCTTAGCCGCCATGGTACCGAAAGTGGCAATCTGTGAAACAGCATCAATGCCATATTTCTGTTTCACATAATCAATCACGCGATCTCGCCCCTCTTGGCAAAAATCGATATCAAAGTCAGGCATGGATACGCGATCAGGATTTAAAAAACGCTCAAACAGCAGGTTGTACTCTAGCGGATCCAAATCGGTGATCCCCAAGCTATAGGCCACTACCGAGCCTGCGCCTGATCCACGGCCAGGCCCTACAGGTACACCGTTATTTTTTGCCCAGTTGATAAAGTCAGCCACAATCAGAAAGTAGCCCGCAAACCCCATCTGATTAATCACATTGGTTTCAAAATCAAGGCGAGTGTCATAAGCCTCACGCTTAGCGGTACGCACATGCGCATCTGGAAACAACACTTCCAGACGGTTGTTTAAACCTAACTTTGCCTCTGCAATTAAATAATCATCCAAGCTCTCATTATTGGGGGTTGGAAATTGAGGCAGGTAATTTTTACCCAGCGTTAACGTTAAATTACATCGTTTGGCAATTTCAACGCTATTCACTAAAGCCTCAGGCATATCAGCAAAGCGTTCCGCCATTTGCGCCTGCGTTTTAAAATACTGCTCAGCGCTAAAATTGCGTGGACGCCTTGAATCGGCCAGTACATAGCCCTCAGCAATACAGGTTCGCGCTTCATGCGCCCTATAATCATCGGCAGTCATAAACTGTATAGGATGTGTAGCTACAATCGGTAAATTGAGTTCATGTGCGATTAAACGCACGTGGTGAATATACTGCGCCTCTGCTGATTTCTGTGTATCCGCCGCAGTACGCTGCACTTCAAGATAGTAGCGATTAGGGAACAAACGCTGCCAGTCTGCTGCCAGCTTTTTAGCCAGTTCAAGATTGCCCTGCACGCAGGCTTGTCCAACATCCCCTGCCATTGCGCCTGAAACCAGCAACAAACCTTCTGTACCTGTTTCACCGAACCATTCACGCTTAACTTCGGCACGCCCGCGGTGCTGATTATGCAAAAAAGCACGGCTTAATAACTGACACAGCAGCAAATAGCCCGCATGTGATTGGCAAAGCAACAGTAAACGTGAAGGCTGGTCACGATTTTCGGTGTTTTCCAGCCAGATGTCGCAACCAATAATCGGCTTAATACCTTTGCCACGTGCGGCCTTGTAGAACTTAATTGCCCCGAACAGATTGTTAAGGTCAGTGAGGGCTAATGCAGGCATTTGATCGCTGACTGCCTGTTTGACGTAATCATCTATACGCACAATGCCATCCACAATCGAATACTCACTGTGGCAGCGCAGATGAACAAAATTTGGCGAATCTGGAGGTGTTGGTGCGGTTTCTAGCATAAGGCAAATTTTACCTTATTGAGCAGGGCTATTGTCAGGATTGTGTAGACAAATATATGGATAAAGAAAATTTATCTCTCAAACGCGCTGATAGAAATCTCGTAGCGGATTAAGCCGCAGCATAGAGTGTGCTGCGGCTTAGTGGACTATTTCAACAGCGCGTTAACTTGCTCAATTAATACTTCATCTTGCACAGGTTTACCCAGGTAGGCATTGACACCAATTTCACTGGCCACATTGCGGTGTTTATCAGCCGTACGCGAACTAATAACAATGAGCGGAGTAGTAGCCGTTGCAGGGTTATCTCGAACATAGCGTGAGAACTCAAAGCCATCCATGCGTGGCATTTCAATATCAGTGAGAATCACATCAGGCGTGATTTGCTGTAATTTCTGTATAGCATCCATGCCATCGTTCGCAGTGACCACTTCAAAGTCTTCACGCTCCAATACGCGCGATAGCACTTTACGCATCGTGAGTGAGTCATCCACCACCAGCGCCAGCCTTTTCACCTGTTCAACTACAGGCGCCACTGTTGTCACTTTAATTGCACCGCTTGCAAGCGCTTCACGGTTTGCCAGCAATACAGGGTTGATCACCAGCACGATGGCACCATCACCCAGCACGGTTGCACCAATCATACCTGGCACGTGAGCCAACTGTGTGCCCATGGGCTTCATTACAACCTCTTGGTTGCCGATAATTTCATCCACATGCAATGCGGTGCGGTAGGCACCACTGCGCAACAATATAACGGGCGTATAAACATGCGACTGTGCAGTATGTTCAGCATCACCAATCAGCTTAGACAAGAAATGTAAGGGGTATTCCCGCCCTGCCCATTCAATCTTGTTATTGGCATAGGCGTTCGTCAAATCTTCAGATTTGAGCTTTTGCACTTGCTCAACCATCACTGAGGGTACCGCAAACACTTTATTGCCCGCGCGCAGCAATACCACTTGCGCTACAGACAAGGTCACTGGCAGGTAGATATTAAACATAGCACCCAAGCCTGAGGCGTTACTTACATCAATACGACCACCTAAAGCTGCAATGTCGCTACGCACAGCATCCAAGCCCACACCACGACCTGCAATCTGCGAAATATTATCCGCCGTTGAAAATCCAGGTTCAAATATCACGGTCATTAATGCCTGATCTGTCACTTCCTGATCTTCAGCAAACATGCCTTTTTCTATAGCCTTTTGCTTAACCTTGACAAGGTTAACCCCCGCGCCATCGTCAGTAATCACCAGCGTGATTTCATCATTTTCCAGGCTGACTTTAAGCGTAATATGACCGATGTCGGGTTTGCCTGCCTTAATTCGCGCCTCACTTGACTCCAGGCCATGCGCAACTGCATTTCGCAACAGATGCTCTAAAGGCGCGCCCATTTTGTCAAGCACACCACGGTCAAGCTCAATCGTCTCACCTTCGATGCTCATCTCAACACGTTTATCAAGTTCTCGTGCTGTTTGTCGCACAATCCGCTGCAAACGCTCTGTAATCGTTGCAAACGGCAACATACGCACGCCCATCAAGCCCTGCTGCAACTCACGATTCATGCGGTTTTGTTGTTGCAACGCGGCATCGGTCTGATCAAGATTGAGCAGCAAGCCATGTTGAACCGTCGCCACGTCGTTCACGCTCTCAGCCATCATACGTGTTAATTCTTGCAGGCGTGTAAATCGGTCGAACTCTAAGGGGTCAAAAGTTTCATTGGCCTCCTGCAGCAAACTCATGCGAGATTGCAATTGTGTTTCAGCTTCAATCTCCAACTCACGCAAATAGGCACGCAACCTGCCAATACTGTCTGTCAAATCAACGGAAGATTGCTTGAAGTTTTGCATCTCCCTGTCCATGCGTGAGCGCATGATGGAAATCTCACCAGCCTCATTAATCAGCCTATCCAGCACATCGGCACGCATACGCAAGAATTGTGTCTTACGTTCAGACTGGCGTTTAGGCGAGCTGACCTTGGCTACACCAGGGCTGGCAATGGCAGGTGTATCAGCTTCTATCGGATTACCGCTAATGAGATCCTCAAGCATGTAGCCGACTCGATCAAACTCAAGGAACATACTTTCAAAATCATCCGCCGTCACTTGGTTTCTCAGTGCACGGATCACATGATCTTCCATCCCATGCACAGCATCACCAATCTCAGCCTGCCCGGCCATGCGGGCACTACCTTTAAGCGTGTGCAATGAACGTTGAATCGAATCTGGAAACTCCGCATCCTGAGGTGTGACACGCCATCCGCGCAAATCTTTACCAATCTGCGGCACAAGCTCACGGGCCTCTTCAACAAAAAGCGCAACCAGCTCATCATTTACCGCGGTATCTTTGCGCTGAATAACGCGCTCGGCTTGTTGCTCCGCAACGACTGCTGCGGCTAAAACAGCCGTTTCCTGCGCCACTGTAGGTATCTGCTCTGACACCTGTTCGGGGGAAGCATCCTTAGCTGAGTTTGTTTTATTTTTCTGCTTTTTACTGAGTTTTTCAGCTTTATTTACTTCTTTGACGGCAGCCTCTGCCTGTTCAGCAGCGCTTGATTGCATCTGCGCTGTAGATTTACCCAGCGCTACAATCAAGGCACGTGTTGATTTAGGGTTCTTGAGCGCTTTTGCTTTTTCAAGGCCATCGGCCAGTGCATTGACTACATTGCCGTATAAAGCAATGTTTTGCTCGGTCCAAATGCCATTATGCTCATCCAGCCAATACTCCAATGCTCTGGCTAAATCACCTATAGGCTTGAATCCAGCAGTTAATGCGTTGCTGCCCAGCGTGTGTGCAGCGCGACAGCTTTCAGCCGTGGGAGCTGCATGAGAGTCTACTTTTAATGCTGCCTGCGCATCAATGAGCGCTTGCAGATGCTGCTGCGCTTCACCTAAGAAAATATTGAAGAATGCACGACTTAATTTGCGCGTGCCACCTATGAGCACTTCTTCTTTTTGTACCTGTGGCTTAACGTTAGCCAAGTCACGCTCAAACTGCTCTGCCAACTCGGTTGCCTGCAGCTGGTAATGCCCAGGATTTAACGTTACTTGCTGGTCTTTCTGTAATTCAGAAACCCAGTTGGCAAAATCTGCGCTTACTTTTTCAATAAACGCTAAAATTGCAGGCGTCGGGAAAGCTTTATGCTGTATCACCAGGTTTTGAAGGTTCTCTACTGCCCACGCCACCTCACCCATGCCAAGCAAGCCAACCGTGCGACCGCTGCCTTTGAGGGTATGGTATGCACGGCGAACTTCGACAAAGGCTTCTGTATCGGTTACATTCACACGCAATGCCTGCAAGTTCTGCGCCAGTGTGGCAAGAACCTCTTCGACTTCTGTTAAGAAAATATCCTGTAGTTCTGCATCCAAAGCTAGGTCTACCACTTCATCCATAATGGCCGCGGCTGGCTTAGCTTGTGAGATTGTAGCTGGCGTAACTGTTGTGCTGGCGGCGTTTTCCAGTGAGATTACTGATCCAGAATCTGCTGGCAGGATGTCTGCGGTTGCCAAACCTAAGGTACTCGCACCTTTTTCCAATCGTGCTAAGGCATCAGTTAACGCACGCTCAGATTCTGAGCGTACATTGGGTAACTCTTCTACATAAAGCCCCAGCATACTTAAGCTTTCTGCCATGAGCTCAAAATTGCTATATTCGGCATTATCCTCAAGGTTGACATCTTTATTTTTGTAGTGCTCTACAAAACTTGCACTCAACATGGCGATGTTTTTAGGTGTTGCCATTTCCAGCATATCAAATGCAGCAGAAATCTGTTGCAGCGGCTTACCTGCATCATCAAGCACAGCCTTTTGTTCTGGACTCCTGAAATAGGTATCCAGGGTTTTTTCCACCTGCGCCAGTGCGGCAATAATTTGCTTAGCCACAGCCTCAATCACATTCGCATCATGTTTAGCTGTTGCAAATGCCTCGACCGCCGGTGCTAGTGCATCACCCTTGATAATTGACTGCAATCTGGCGATTTGAGTGGCAATTTTTTGATGGGTATCCGCATCCAGATACTGATATTTTTCACAACTATGCTCTAATAGATTCAATGAAGCCGCCAACTCTACAAAGGCGACATCATTGAGTTTGGTGTGATCTGCATGCAAGCCATGCAGCACATCATGCGTGACATTGAATAATTTGGCCACGTGCTGATTGGTAATATTTTGCGCTACGGTGTCGGCAATATGATCCAGCTTGAGCAGCAATGCTTCCAGGTTAGCGTAATCAACACCTGTGACATCCTGACTAATGCTATCCCACAAATCTTTGATATTCGGGATATCGGCCATCAGTTGTGACAACGCCGCCTGTTCAGCTGCGCTGGAAACAGACCCACCTTCAGACGCGCTAGCCACTTGTGGTAAAATCTCATCTAGTTCAAAGACATTTTTTACACTTGCTATTGCCTCTGAACTTGGCTCACTGATTGCCACATAATAGAGTAAATCACGCAGCAATTGCGAGGGCACTTTAGACTCACCCATAGAGAGATTACGTAACTGGCGGTCTATTTTGCTGCACAGTTTTTTTGCGCCTGCTGTTGCAGCGATTTTTTTCTGTGCCAGCGCATCGGTAAATGCTGTCGCAGTCCACCATAAGGTTCTGGGCGCATTTTTCAACTGCACCTGCTGCACCTTGGCGATACTCTCGCGCATACCTGCAATGGCCTCTTCACTTTGACTGCGCAGCCAATCTAGCAAATGCCGTTGAAAAACAACGCGCTGATCTGCAACAAATATCGGAATTGCAGACTCTGCTATTGGATTGTTGGGCAGGTCTTTAGGTGCTGAATTATCAATGTCAGGAAAAAACAACTCGCTTTCTTCAAGCGTTTCACCCTGTGCCTCCACAATAGGCTTTAAAGAGGGGTAAAGTGTCGTAGGCAAATCTGGCATGCCATTTAACAAATTTTGCAGATATTGCGACAATGTTTCAACAGCGTGAATCAAATGCGCCATCACTTCATCTGTCACAGGCACAATCTGCTTTTCAAGCCTATTCGTGAGTTTTTCAATTTCTGAGCAGTAACGCTTACAACCCTCCAAACCCACCATATCCAACGCGCCGCTCACTTGATACAAGTGAGCAATATTAAAGCGCAGTGAAGCAAATTCACTGGGGTTTTCCTTAACTTCATGAAAGCTTGTCAGCACCTTTTTAAGTGACTGATCAATCTCATCTTTAACCCAAGACAATGGACCTGTATCGAATGCTTCAGGCATTACTTACTCCCATTTATAAATAGTTTTTTCATGGAGTTTTCTGTTATCTATGCAATGCTTTAAACTTCATTTAACTTTGAAATACTAAGCATTAATTTTTTTATAGTTTAAAACCAGCTACAGAATCGCGTAGCTCTTCAGCCAATGAATTAAGCTGACCTACAGATTCTGCTGTGAGTTTCGTACCCTCTGTGGTTTGCGTTGTAATTTCTTGAATCATCTGCATGTTGTTAGCAACGGTCGTTGCTGACTCTGTCTGCGCATTTGTCGCCGCAGAAATCGACTGAATCAAACGTGCAAGATTAGTGGTCACTGATTCAATCTCGTTCAGTGCCTGACCCGCAGCATCTGCAACACGCGCCCCTTCAACCACACCCTCGGTACTTTTCTCCATCGCCACCACAGCACCATGCGTATCGGTTTGAATCGTTTTCACAATTGCACTAATTTGTTTGGTCGCCTCAGATGAACGTTCAGCCAGACGCTGCACCTCCTCCGCAACCACAGTAAAGCCACGCCCGGCTTCACCCGCTGAAGCCGCTTGAATCGCTGCGTTCAACGCCAGAATATTGGTTTGTTCGGTAATATCAGAAATCAACTCTACGATTTCACTAATTTCTTGTGAGCTCTCACCCAGACGTTTAATACGTTTAGAAGTTTCCTGAATCTGGGTACGAATCTCATTCATCCCTGAAATAGTATTCTGCACCGCCTGCGAACCCTGAACTGCAGCCTCCAGTGAGCGCTGCGCAACTTGTGACGCTTGCTCCGCATTGCTTGACACTTGCAGAATCGAACGTGTCATGTCGTTTACTGCTTGTGTTGTCTGCGTGATTTGCGTCGCCTGTGTTTCTGCCGCGCTTAATAACTGCTCAGAAGTGCCCTGCGCCACAGAGGTTGCAGAGGTCACCTGCTCGGTCGCATGGTTAATCTCAACCACCAAGTCCCGCAGGCTATCGATCGTATAGTTGATAGAGTCAGCAATCGCACCTGCGATATTGTCACGCACTTCCGCTTTAACCGTGAGGTCGCCGTCCGCCAAGTCCCCCATTTCATCCAGCAACTGCAACACAGCTTCCTGGTTTTCCTGACCCTCTTTTGCCAGCTGATTCGTCAATGCAATAGACTGCACTGTCTGGCGCTTACCATAAAAATACATCAATGCCAGCAAAGTCAAACCCAACAATAGCAAGCCCACCAACACCAGCTGGATAAACTGTGTTTGTGACTCAATCAGGGATTTATTTTCTTTTTCAATCGCCTTGGTAAACGCGTTACCCGCTTGTTTTGAAAGCTCAAACGCGGCAGTCAAATCAGACAAAGGCGCAGAAGCGGCAACCGTACCTAGTGGTAACGCAGGCAGATAGCGTTTATTTGCCACCTCAAAAAAGTTTTCGCCCGCTTTAATCACGTTTTCAAGCGGTGCTTTTAAGCTTTGACTCTCCAAGTTTTTACGCCAATATTCAGAACGCTCTTTAAACAGCGCTTCAGAATTTGCCGCATTAGCTAGTGCATTATCACGCTTTAAATTGTTAAAGCTTGTCGATGCCACGTACGCCTCATTGTATGAGGCAAAAGCATCCAAGGGGAACATGGGAGGTGGATTGGTGTCAGCTGTCAGGGTTTCATAGGTATTTAGAGTATTGTAAATCGGTCCATTGACTCGCACCTGGTTAATCACCCAGAAACTCAATAATGCAAACAGGATAAAGGCTACAATTTGCAGCAAAAGTTGTCGGTAACCCGCGCTCAACGTTGACGTATCTGCAGACGCTGTTTTTGTGGAACTCAGATTAGAAATTTTACTTTTTAAATTTTTAAACACGTCACCAATCAGTGCGCCAATTTGTGGTGGCAAGCTTTTAATTGCTGCAAAATTTAATGCCATTTTCAACCCCAATTCCTAAATTTATTTTTTTAAATCAAAAAGTTAAAATAATACTGATTAAAACACATCCCAAACTAAATCAAGTGCTAACACAATCGTCACATAATTTGCCTCAACCCCAAATCTGCTAGAGCCTTGGCCTTATTAAAGTAAAACTAATCTCCGCTCAAAATCTCTAATTAGCCTATCTGCTCAGATAGGCTGTACAAAATCGGGATCTTGCACCAGCGCCTCGACATCCAGTTCTACCCAGTCATTGCCATCTTCATCTGCGTAGGCATTCATGCCATAAACATCAGAAATATTGCTTGAAGGAATCAACTGCATAGATTTAATATTTCTCAAGCCAATCAGGCTTTCTACCAACAGTGCCACCTGCATAGTGGTTTCAGTACTCAACAGTAAAATGCGATTGCCGACTGACTTTGCAGTTGGAGGCAAACGCATAAACTGCGCCAAGTCAGTAACGTTATACAAGTTCCCCCGCACATTGGAAACACCTAAAAACCAAGGCCTGGTTAGCGGCACCAGTTGTAATGGAGGTACGGGCAACACTTCTTTGACATCGCCTAAGTTGATTAAAAACTTCTTGCCACCTACAGACACACCAAGCCTGGAAGTGGACTCCACATCCACCTGATGACTTGCCTCTTTAAGCTTTGCCAGAATCGATTCTTGAAACTCGCGTAAATTTGAAGTTTGTGCCACGATAGTCAATTAGCCCTAGTTAAAAATGCCAGTATTCTGTACTTATTATTTAAGCTGGCGGGTAAAAAATTGTCAGGCATTTAAGTTTCCAACCCTTTGATTAAGGACAACAACTCAGCACTGACCACGGGTTTGGTCACACAGGCTTTAGCGCCCATTTTAAGCGCCCAAGCCAAGTCTGTTGCCTGAGATTTTCCCGTACACAGAATCACTGGAATATGCGTGGTTGCAGGATTTTTTGTAAGGGTACGTGTCACCTGAAAACCAGTCAGTCCAGGCATCACCACATCACATAACACTAAATCGGGTGGATTGGCATTTACTTTAGCCAGACACTCTTCACCACTTTCGGCCCCTGTTACTTGATAACCCGCAGTTTCCAGCAACTCCGTTAAAAAAAAGCGATCGGTTGCTGAGTCATCTACTACCAATATGTTCTGTATCGCCATCTTTATTCCTCTTGTTTCTGGTGAGCCTTACTTTGTGCAGCATAGATTTGCACTGCTTCTATGAGCGTTTCTTGTGTAAAAGGCTTGGTTAAATATTGATCAGAGCCGACCATGCGCCCACGCGCACGGTCAAATAAGCCATCTTTACTAGATAGCATAATTACCGGGGTCGTTTTATAACGAGAATTTCTCTTGATTAAAGAGCAGGTTTGATACCCATCCAAGCGCGGCATCATGATATCGACAAAAATCAAATCAGGGTGCTCATTCGATATTTTGGCCAAGGCATCAAAACCATCTTCGGCAAGAATCACCTCACAGCCAGAGGCTTTTAAAAAAATCTCAGCACTGCGGCGTATGGTATTGCTATCATCAATCACCATCACTTTGACTTGGGATAACTGATCCAACGTTAACTTGTCTTGATTTGGCTTTTCCTGGGACACCAGCAAGCTCCTTATATTTTTATATCACTTAAGACTTTAATGCTGCGACTTGTTGTAACCATTTGTATCACACACATTTTATATACAGTTTCAATGAATTAGCAACACAATTTAAAGCATTTTAAAAAAAATAGTATAATTATCGCACCTACCCTTAAGGGTAATTTATAATAAATATTACATTTTTTTACAATTTGTATTAAATTAACACAGTTTTTAGTTTTAGTTAAGCATCTAGGGGTTCAACATGATAGTTAGACAAGAGTCATTGACTGCCAAAATGGGGCTCAAGGATTTACCATCCACATCCCCGCTACCCACCGCTAATTTGGTGCTGGTTTTTGGCTCAGTAAAGCGTTTGGGGGAGCCTAAGTTAAGCAGCACGCTCAAAGAGCGCTACCCTACTGCGCAGATTGTCGGCTGCTCAACCTCTGGTGAAATAACGGCCAATGGTGTGGTGGATGAAACTTTGCAAATCACTGCAATCCTTTGGGAAAAGACCATCCAACGCGTGACTCATACCAAAATGACAGGCATGCAGAACTCTTTTGAAACCGCAGTCAGTTTAGCCAAACAACTGCAATCTGACAGCTTAAAAGCTGTGCTGGTTTACTCAGATGGCCTTAACGTAAACGGTTCTGAGTTACTAGAAGGGTTCAAAAGCGTTTTGGGCGAAACCCCCGTGATGGGCGGCATGGCGGGAGATGGTTTTAACTTTAGCAAAACTTTACAGTTATTTAACGATACCGTTTCTGACAATCTGGTAATTGCTGTGGGCTTATACGGCAATAATATCGTTACTGCAACTGGCGTTGGTCGCGGTTGGAAGCCCTACGGCCCGCCCCGCAAGGTGACCAAATCTGAGAAGAACGTCGTCTTGGAACTGGACGGCAAACCAGCACTACCACTCTATAATATGTATATAGGCGCGCACTCCGCAAAAGGCCTGCCTGGCAGCGGGCTCAACTTCCCTTTTGCAATTATTGAAGAAGGTAAACGCGAAATAGAAAAAATTCGCACTTTATTGGCGATTGACCCAAAAAACAACAGCCTCACCTTCGCAGGCAACGTGGATGAAGGTGAAACTGTACGCTTCTGTCAGGCAAATCACGACCGTTTAGTTGAAGGCGCAGGCGATGCTGCCCATCTGGTTGCTGAACATGCAAACACCAATCATAACGGGCTTGCGGTATGCGTGAGCTGCGTTGGTCGCAAAGGCGTGATGGCCGACTTAGTCACAGATGAGATCAATCTGGTGCAAGATATTCTGGGTTCGCAAACTGCGATTACAGGCTTCTACTCTTATGGTGAGTTTGCACCAAGACCAGATACCAGCGACAGTGTTTTGCACAATCAAACCATGACCATTGGCTACCTGAGTGAAGATTTGCTCGCTTAATGCACAGACAATGACTTAGTAGCCAGTCCATCATAGTGTAAGTCGTTGAGTCGGTCAGCTAAGAACCTCGCTAATCCACATTTAGCTTGTGGTTGATTGCTTTTAGCATTAACGATACAGTTAAGCCCTTTAATATTTCCAGGAGAATTCAACATGGCAACCGTGACTTTAAAAGGCAACCCAGTCAACATTGGTGGCAACCTGCCGCAAGCAGGCCAAACAGCGCCTGATTTTGCACTCGCCAATGCCAAACGTGAGCTAGTTTCATTGGAAGCATTCTCTGGCAAACGCAAAGTGTTAAACATTTTTCCAAGTATCGATACCCCAACCTGCGCAACTTCTGTGCGCACCTTTAACCAAAAAGCAAGCAGCGTGGCTAACACGGTTGTGCTGTGCATCTCAGCCGACCTGCCATTCGCACAAAGCCGCTTTTGTGGCGCAGAAGGCATTGAAAACGTTGTCACACTTTCTACATTCCGTGACACTGCAAAATTTGCAAACGATTACGGTGTGTTTATCACCGACAGCAGCCTAGCAGGCTTAACCGCGCGCGCAGTTGTGGTGCTGGACGAAAACAATAAAGTACTGCACAGTGAGCTAGTCGGCGAAATTGCGAATGAGCCTAACTATGATGCAGCACTCGCTGTTTTATAAGTAGCCTGCACGAATAAGAAAGCCCAGCAGGTTATTTGCTGGGCTTTCTTAGTTTTATACATAATTTATGTTGATACATAATGGTCAAATGCTGAGTATTTTTTGATGTTTTAAGGGCAATGGCAACGCAAAGTGAGCCTATCTCTAGCGCATTGAGTTTAAAACCCACCTTGCACGTTAACATAATGACTACTCATGCGTTATGGTTTACATTCAACCATAGAGCAATAAACCGATGATCAAAATGATGCTGTTTGCAACCATTGTAGTGTTGACTTCATTCACCGCAGTTGCTGCCCCTGCGCCATGGTATTTGTGGAAAAGCAAGCTGGATGGTGTGTCTTTGTGCACACAAGTACCGCCTGGTGAAGGCTGGTTGCAATTAAATGGCCCTTATAAAGATGCCCACTGCACTGTACATGGGCGCCCTGGTCAATAGAGGCATTGCACAAGTGACTTGAGCTAAAGCTCACGTCTTTACAAATTCGCCTTCGTCCGCAGCTGCAAGCATAGCGAGTAAATCCTGCGAGTTTAGTGCAAGTGCGTAACCTAGCACGCCACTGCCTATCACTACGTTTTGATAATTGCGCACGCTTTTATCCACCAGCACACGCAGCGTGTCAGGTAAAGCGATCGGCGGCACAGCACCTACCACATAGCCAGTGGCTTCAGACACTTCGTCATATTCTGCCATGCGCAGTTTACGTTCACCCAAATGCTTGCGCAGCACGCCCCAATCCGCACGACCAGCGCCAGCAACAGCCAGCAAGGTATATAAACCCGAGTCGGCCTTAAATACCACACTACGCACGACGGAGCTTGGATCCAAGCCTTTGGCTGAGAGCAGGTCTTCCAGATTGCGGATGGGTTTACGGTCTTCGCTTAACGGTATTTCAATGATTTCAAACGCAATACTTTGGGAGGTCAGTAAATCAACTACAGGAGAGTGAATATCAGTCATATCGGTTCCTTGATGTGTAGCCATAACAGGTATCACTTTAGTGAATTTATGAATAATGTCTAGGATTTCTACTTTGCAGGCGCGTTCAGTCGCCGCACCTGCAAAATTCTAATATTGCGTATATTTAGCGTTGCTGCCCTTACATTTTTCTACTGGGTATTTTTTAGCATTCAAGTCTATTTTTTTATTCGCAGCTTCAATCAAATCAATACCGCATACTTCCGCGATGCGTAGCAAATATACAAAGGTGTCCGATAACTCTTGTCCTACCTGCGCCTTAGCTTCTGTGTCTAAATTGCGACTTTCCTGCTCTGTCATCCATTGAAAATGCTCAACCACCTCACCTGCCTCTACAATCATGGCCATGGCAAGGTTTTTAGGTGAGTGAAACTGCGCCCAATCCCGCTCAGTCACAAAACTGTTTACTCTGTTTCTTAGCGCATCCAATGAGTCTGCCATGCTGTTTCCTTATGCGTCTGCTTTGTCTTTACGGTTTGAACCTGCCACCATTTTAATTTCAAACAAACGGCACTCCAATGGGCCGTTAAATAATGGTGTCTTTTTACTCGGTGCAAGGCGCATCAACTTAGGCATGCGTAAATCATTGGTGAGAAAATAAGTATTCCAACCTGCAAATTTTCGCTTTAGCGTTTCACCCATTTTGGGGTATAGCTGCGTTAGCGCTTCGTCCTCACCAATACGCACACCGTATGGTGGATTTGCGACCAATACGCCGCTATCCGCTGGGGGAATGACATTAAGCATATCAACATGTGCAACCTGCACGGCTTCAAGCAGCCCTGCGGCTTCTAGATTCTGCTTGGTCACACGTACCGCACGTAAATCGATATCCGATCCATAGATTTTTTGAAAAGTGACTTTTTTTACTTTACTTAAAGCCTGATTTTTAATTTTCTTCCAAGTGTCAGATTCAAATGTTCTTAACTTTTCAAAACCAAAATCTCTTTTAAGACCCGGTGCCATATCTAGCGCTACCATGGCCGCTTCCAGTAAAAACGTACCACTGCCGCACATGGGATCGAGTAATGGCTGTCCTGCTTCCCAGCCAGTGAGCTTCAAAATGCCCGCTGCCAGATTCTCTCGCAACGGGGCTTCAATACTTGCCCCGCGATTACCGCGCTGATAAAGCGCAGCACCAGAGGTATCCACATAATATTGATACTCATCTGCCGTTAAATAGGCATGAATTCTCACCGCAGGTGTTTTGGTGTCAATATAAGGGCGAGAACCCACAGCCTGCCTGAATTTATCACATACAGCATCTTTAATTTTCAAGGTGGCGAACTCAAGGCTTTTGAGCGGACACTTCACACCTGTCACTTTCACCATAAAGTCATGTTTAACCTCAAACCACTGAGGCCAGTTTAGTTTATAAGCGGCATTAAATAAATCTTCTTCATTCAGGTACTTGCCACGACCTACCTGCCACAAAATACGCGTAGCGATGCGTGAATGTAAATTTGCGGCATAGCAGACTGCCCAATCGCCATCAAAGCTCACACCGCCATCGGTGGACTTGATAGACCTAGCGCCAACTTGCTTAAGCTCATCTGCGAGCAATTGCTCTAACCCGCGTGGGCAGGTTGCAAAATAACGGTTGGGAGGCGATGTTTTATTCATAAATCACTTTTCATATATAGGCGGCTTTGGCTGCCAGGGTTATGTTCAATTAGTTTATCCAGAAATTGCAAAAACTCTATCTGATGCGTTTGCTCAAGCTTCTTTGCGCGCTGGCGCAGGCTGCTGATTTTTAGGTTATTCAAGTTGGATTTAAACGCAAATACTGCGATGTTACCAGGCGCACCTGTAGGCAGCATCAGCGCGCGCCCTTCAAAACTTGTTTCAATCCGCTGGAAATATACGGGAAAGTTTTTATCACTGCCCCATAGATTCATGACAAAAATGCCATCAAGCTTGATCGCCGCCGCGCAATTGTCAAAAAAAGTCTGGTTACAAAAATCGGGCGGGATGCCATTGCGATCAAATGCATCAATCAGCAGTACATCTGTTTCTTCACTGTGATCCACTAGATATTGCAGCCCATCTGTTTCGATCACCTCAAAACGCTCATCATTCTCCGGCACACAAAATTGATTACGGGCGACCTGAATCACACGTGGATTTACTTCAACGACTTTACTGGTAATTTCAGGGCAGTTTGCATAAACATACTTGGGAATAGAGCCTCCACCCAAGCCTATCGTCAACATATTTTTCACCTGATCATGAAACAATAGAAAACACATAATCGCACGCGTATACCTTAGCTCGAGGGCAAATGGATCACGAATACGCATGGCACTTTGTACCGTAGCCGAACCTAAATGCAACGCACGCACACCATCAATTTCACTCACATCCACATTGTCATTCACCGCTGCGGTACTGCCGATACCGCGCAATAGATGCTTTGCAACACGAAACACTACGCTGCCTCCACTTTTATTTCAGTTTCTGTTTTTTCTTGAGAAGCTTCCGATTTTTGCTCTTCAAAATCCACTTCCATTTCAGTGCCTTCATCATCGCTCAGCACCACCTCATGAATTGGCTCTTCCTCTAAGACACGGCTAAATTTAGCGCGTAACTCCATCATCAATGTATCCACCTCCTGCACTTGCAAGCTGACGCGTGTGCCAGCTTTAAGCTCAGGCAGGCCATAAACCTTAGTCATATAAGGCAAGTTATCCAAACGCACCAGATTCTCGCGCCAGACAGTCGCATGCACCTCCTGAATACCTTCCTGAATCAAATACTGCAAGCACCAGTAGCGTTCCATGCGAATTTGAAACTCGTTATAGGCTTTGTAAGTCAGTTCAAAATTGCGCATATGCGTAGTCAAGGCATCGCTATTCATCGGGTATGCTGGTGTCGCATTCTGCACTACGCTGATAATTTGCCGCTGATTAATCAAATCTACAGCACGGCGTAGCGGCGATGTACTCCAGGCGTACTGCGCCACGCCCAAGCCCTGATGTGGCTCGGCTTTAGTTGTCATGTAAACCTTGCCGCCAGATTGCGCGCGGTAGAGGCCTGGCACTTCATGCGCAGCTAATAATGCTCCCCACTGGTGATTGGCTTCAATCATCAGCTCGGCGACCACTTTATCCATAGGTGAGCCACGGTGGCGGCCCACAATGCTTACCTTGCCATCCGTCACGTAGAAGTTATAGTCGACCTGCGGCGGTTTTGTCGGGTCGAATTTGCCACGTACTTTTTCCAGCGCTTCTGCCAAGCTGAACAAGAACAAGAGTTTTGACCAATACGGGTGGCCGCTGTCTTCGTTCAGGGTATGCTCGTTAAAAAACGGCTCCAATGCATCATGGCGCAGATTATCGGCGACCTTAATCCGCTCAACTTTACTGTCACGGTGCGAAATTGTCAGGTCAGCATTTACATGCAGGTACAAAGATAGTACTGGTTTAATTTCGCCAGCATCCAGACTAAACGGCCTGATTGCAGTTTCTGGCAGCATGGTAATCTTATGCCCTGGCATATACACCGTTGAAAGTCTCTGCATGGCGCCAATATCCAACGGGCTATCTATCGAGATACCTAAGGCAGGGGCTGAAATATGAATACCAACGCGCGTCACGCCGTCTGCCATCTGCTTAATTGAAAGCGCATCGTCAATTTCAGTCGTCGTGCTGTCATCAATACTAAAAGCTTCGACATCGGCTATTGGTA
>JAQTXW010000019.1 GCA_028688575.1 Methylotenera sp.
GACTATGTGCACGCTAAAGACAAGCGTAACAATGACTATCTACCACGCATTTCACCGTTAAGACTGGGCGCAGGCTTGCAATATCGCCTCAATGGTTTCAGTGCACGTCTAGACGTATTGCGCGCATTTAAGCAAAACAATACGGCTGAAAATGAGCTGGACACCGACGGCTACACCAATGTGACTGCAATGCTGGCATACAAGCTACCTACAAAACTGAATGTAGAACTGTTTGCAAAAGCCAACAATCTGCTGGATGATGAGATACGCGAGCATGCCTCCTTCTTAAAAGACATTTCACCTGCGGGTGAGCGCGCACTGCTGATTGGCGCACGCGCTGATTTTTAAGCGATAGTACTTTACAGGGGCGTCAAAATGACACCCCTGTTTTTACTTTCAACCAAGTAACACCAGCCCCCAAACCACAGCCACTATCACCAAGGCAATAAATACTGCAGCACTACCAATATCTTTAGCTTGCTTTGCAAGTGCATGATGCTCAGTAGATGTATGATCCACCGCCGCCTCAATCGCAGAGTTAAGTAACTCAACAATTAATACCAACAGCACACTGGCAATCAACAAGGCTTGCTCGACTGGGGTGTGATCCAGATATATTGCCAGTGGGATCAACACCATGGCCAAAAACACCTCTTGCCTAAAGGCATCTTCATGCACAAACGCCGCCTTAAAACCTTCTAAAGAATAACCAAACGCATTAATCAACCTGCGCAGTCCTGTTTTACCTTTAAACGGGCTCACAGCCAGCCCCAAGTGTTTGGATGGTTTTTGATTGGTTTCAGGACTTTGCATCATCAGCTTTCAGGTTATATTAAATTGCAAATTGCACAGTGCAAATTTTACCCCAGATTTTATATTGAACCCAGATTTTCCATTCGGCGATTTTACGGCTACTTGCATGCCAATTTGCCCATTTTGCGTCTTTTTTTGTGCATATTTTATGAGGCAGCGCTCACCAATGATGACCCTATTACTTATGACCACCCCCACGCCATCATGCACCTGCATTCACTCAAGATTTAAATGCTCCGATATAAAATCCAGAGTGAACATGCGTTATCATAACGTTTTAGCAATTACATTACAGTTTTTATCAAAGGACGATCATGGCACGCACAGTGAACTGCATAAAATTAGGCAAAGAAGCCGAGGGCATGGACTTTCCTCCCTACCCTGGCGAACTCGGTAAGCGTATTTATGCCAATGTTTCTAAAGAGGCGTGGGCAGCTTGGCTAAAACAACAAACTATGCTGGTGAATGAAAATAGATTAAGCTTAGCCGACCCCTCTGCACGCAAATATCTGGCAGAGCAAACTGAAAAATATTTTTTTGGTAGTGGTGCCGACACCGCCAGTGGCTATGTGCCACCCGCACCATAACCTGCAAGCATAAAAAAAGCGCCTTGATGGCGCTTTTTTTATGCTTGTGTTAACAAACTGTGATTTTTTATATGCAACAATTCACACGCACAAGGCTATGTTTCGCTGATAAAAGTCAGGGTTAAACCACTACGATTGCAGTGTTTCGCGCTCCATCTCCTGCACTGAAATATGGCGCACATCTTTGCCTTTGACCATATAAACCACATATTCAGCGATATTCTTAGCGTGGTCGCCAATCCGCTCAATCGCTTTGGCAACAAACAATACCTCTAGCGACATTGAAATCGTACGCGGATCTTCAAGCATAAACGTAATCAATTGACGCATCGCCGCACGAAAATGCTCGTCCACCTGCTCGTCCTGCCTCGCCACTTCTACGGTTTTACTCACGTCGAGGCGCGCAAAAGCATCTAATGAGGTACGCAGCATTTCACGCACAAGTGCAACCATGGCTTTAATCTCATTAAAGCGTGGTTTGTACATGCGATCTTCATCAAAGATTTTTTGTGCAGTACGCGCTATCTTGGTCGCTTCATCACCAATGCGCTCTAAGTCAGTGATGGTTTTAACCATCATCATCACCATACGCAAATCACTGGCCGCAGGCTGCCGACGCGCGATAATATGACTGCAGTCTTCATCAATCTCAACTTCCAGCGCATTGACACGTGCATCATTAACCATCACCTCTTTAGCGAGGTTGGTGTCTAATTTAACCAATGCTTCAAGCGCCTGAATGATTTGCTGCTCTACCAAACCGCCCATTTCAAGCACTTTGCCGCGCAAAGACTCTAACTCTGCATCATACTGTTTAAAGGTGTGTTCCGAATGCATGTTTTTTTCCAATCGTTACTATTACATTAATCATAGCGCTCAAATATGACAGTTTAATGACAAGTCACACCCATAATCACATTACTTCTGATAAGTCTTCACACCCTCAGCGGTTGCCAGCAACAGTACATTGGCGGGGCGTGCCGCAAAAAGACCATTAGTCACAACGCCTACGATTTGGTTAATAGCGGCCTCTAATGCCACAGGATCAGCAATTGCCAAACCGTGCACATCCAGAATCACATTACCGTTATCGGTTGTAAAATCACGCAACTGTGGTTGACCACCCAATTTAACCAACTCACGTGCCACATAGCTTTTGGCCATAGGCAGCACCTCAACAGGCAGTGGAAACTTACCCAGCACTGGCACATATTTACTTGCATCACAAATACAAATGAATTTCTTAGCTACTGCTGCCACGATCTTTTCACGCGTTAGCGCGCCGCCGCCGCCTTTTAGCATGTGCATATGTTCAGTAATCTCGTCGGCACCGTCGACATAAATATCAAGGCTATCAACCGAATTAAGATCAAACACTTCAATCCCATGCCCGCGTAAACGCTGCGCTGTGGCTTCTGAGCTGGCGACTGCACCCTCAATTTTATGCTTAACCTTGGCCAATTCCTCAATAAAAAAATTAGCGGTTGAACCCGTACCCACGCCAATAATCCCGCCCTTCACATATTCCACTGCGGCCTTGGCAACTTGCTGCTTCAATTCATCTTGTGTAAACGCCATTTACTTAATTCCTTATAAATTCTTTATAATGTCAATCAAACCATAACTATACACCGCTACTGGCGAATACAAAATAACGCATGTCTATCAACTACCTAGAAAAAATACAAAACTCACACGTATATGACGTGGCGCATAACACGCCGCTGGACTTTCAGCCCAATTTATCTGCGCGTATTCATAACCGTGTTTTATTAAAGCGCGAGGACATGCAGCCTGTTTTTTCATTCAAACTGCGTGGTGCCTATAACAAAATGGCAAATCTGCCCAAAGATGTGCTTGCGCGCGGTGTAATTGCGGCCAGTGCTGGCAACCATGCCCAAGGGGTTGCACTTTCTGCGCAAAAATTAGGCTGTCGCGCAGTGATTGTGATGCCGACCACAACGCCACTCATTAAAATTAATGCAGTTAAAAGCCGTGGTGCAGAAGTCGTTTTGTTTGGCGATAGTTACTCAGATGCTTATGTACATGCACTTGAGCTCGAAAAAACACAAAAACTCACTTTTGTGCACCCATATGACGACCCTGATGTCATCGCAGGCCAGGGCACCATTGCGATGGAAATACTCAACGCACACCCTGAACCTATAGAAGCTATTTTTTGCTGTGTAGGCGGTGGTGGGCTGATTGCTGGCATTGCGGCCTATGTGAAAGCGGTCAGGCCAGAAATTAAAATCATCGGCGTAGAAGCGCGTGACGCCGAGGCGATGACTCAATCACTCAAACAAGGCCAGCGTGTGATGCTGGAGCAAGTTGGCCTGTTTGCAGACGGTGCTGCTGTTAAGCAAGTTGGCGAGCATACATTCGCCTTGTGTCAGCAATATGTCGATGAAATGATTGTGGTAGATAATGACGCCATTTGCGCCGCCATCAAAGATGTATTTGAAGACACACGCAGCATTCTGGAGCCCGCAGGGGCACTCGCCACCGCTGGGCTTAAAGCCTATGCCGCCCGAGAGAACTTACAAGACAAAACCTTAATTGGTATCGCATCAGGCGCAAACATGAACTTTGACCGCCTGCGTTTTATTGCAGAGCGGGCAGAATTAGGTGAAAAGCGCGAGGCAGTGTTAGCAGTCACTATCCCTGAAAAGCCAGGTGCTTTTAAAACCTTTTGCCGCCTGCTAGGCAACCGTAGCATCACCGAATTTAACTATCGGTATTCAGACCCTAAAGAAGCGCATATTTTTGTGGGGGTTGCAGTGACCAATCCTCAAGAGTCTGAAAATCTGGTCAAAGAACTGCAAACACAAGGCCTGCCCGCACTTGATTTGTCAGATAACGAAGTCGCCAAACTGCATTTACGGCACTTGGTAGGCGGCCATGCGCCACAAGCTGAAAATGAAGTTGTTTTCAGGTTTGAGTTTCCAGAAAAACCGGGCGCACTGATGAACTTTTTAGACAGCATGGGGCATGACTGGAATATCAGCCTGTTTCATTACCGCAATCACGGTGCCGATTTTGGTCGTGTACTGGTTGGCATGCAGGTACCCCCGAATGAACTTATTGAGTTTTCTGATTTCTTAAACAATTTAGGTTACCCTTATTGGGATGAAACACAAAATCCAGCTTATAAACTGTTTTTAGGTTAATGCAATGTTGCTGGTTGATATCAGCCAGATTGGTTGGCTTATATCAACCAGACAGTCTTGGCGCAGCTGCTAATGCCTAGCATCAGCACAAATTACAATGTCATGCTAGCAAGCACAATTCTTGCATGCACTATGTTTTTAAATACCTAAAAAACTATATAAATAGCACCATCCTTACATCAAAAAAACACTTTGGAGAGAATCAATGAAGTTTACCCCCACCTTGAATAAAGTAAGAATTAGCTTGGTATTGCTGGCTATGCTGGCAACTGTGAGTAGCTGTGGTAAAAAATCCGAAGACAGCACAGCGGCTGCCGACGCTAGCGTAAGCGCAGGCGGCTTTGCTTATGTCACCAGTCAGGATGCGGGCGTCAGCGTCATTGACCTTGCCACCATGGAAGTTGTTAAACAGTTTGATGTAAAAGCTGAGGGTCCTCGTGGCCTCGGGGTAACAGATGACGGCAAAAAACTGATTGTTGCAACACGCGAGAATGAAAGCATCTCAGTGATAGACACCACAACAGGCGAAGTGCTGCAGCAGATTCATGTTGGCAAAAACCCGGAATTCGTCCGTATCAATGGCAATTTTGCTTATATTTCTTCTGAGCCCAGTTCAGTAGGCGGTCCACCACCCAAACCAGGTACTGAGGAAGATGATGATGACGACGATGAAGAAAAGATTCCCGCTAAAATTGCCGTTGTTGATTTAACCAAGGGCGAAAAAGTGCGTGAAATCACAGGCGGCCCAGAAACAGAAGGCATTGAATTTTCGGCTGATGGCAAAAATCTGGTCATTACCAACGAGGCTGACAACACTGTTACCGTGCATAATATTGCTGATGGTAGCTTGTTAAAAACCATTCACACCCATGAGCATGGCGACCGCCCGCGTGGCATTAAAGTTTCACCAGATGGCAGCACCTACCTAGCTACACTTGAGTATGGCAATAAGTTCATGGTGCTGGATAAAGACTTTAACTTTGTGCGCAATGTGGACACAGGCCAAACACCTTATGGCATTACTTATGACCACACAGGCAAACATATCTTTGTTGCTACCAATAAAGAAAAATCCTTACAGGTGTTTGACGCACAAACCTACGAAAAAATTAAAGACATCCCCACAGGCAACCGCTGCTGGCATTTTAGCTTCACCCCCGACGACAAACAAATCTTGCTTGCCTGCGGTAAATCAGATGCAGTGTTTGTGATTGATGCAGAAAAATTGGAAGTCACAAAACAAATAGAGGTTAAAAATATGCCTTGGGGTGTTGTCACTTACCCCAAAGCCATGGGCAGTCTGGATACAAAAATCGCTACCCAAGAATAAACTTAATAATTGTTTGATACAAAATAGACCCCGCAAATTTGCGGGGTTTTTTATTTTAATTTTTCTAAAATAATCGCCCAGTCACGCGGATCAACAGGGGTAATAGATAAACGGTTACCTCGCTGCAATATGCGTAAATTTTGCAGTTCTGGTGTTTCGCGCATTTCTTTTAAACTTATTAAACGGGTTTTTTTAACTAATTTGACATCCACATTAAACCAGCGTGGCGTTTCAGGTGTGGCTTTAGGGTCAAAATATTTATGCCCTTTTATAAACTGCAGTCGATCAGGATAGGCCAACGCACTTACCTCAGCAAGCCCAGCAATTCCAGGCGTTTCACAGTTGGAGTGGTAAAACAGCACACCATCTCCCACCTGCATCTGGTCACGCATAAAATTGCGCGCCTGATAATTACGTACACCATACCAATCTACGGTTTGATTCGGCATGGCTGCCAAATCATCAATAGAAACATCCGAAGGTTCTGATTTCATGAGCCAATAGCGCATTTGAATTTTCCCTGTAAACATTAAGCGCTTATGATAACCTATACCCGAATAATAAATAACGAAGCTCACACATGAATAAATCTTTAGCCAGAAATGTACTTGGCACACCATTACAAACTTGTAGCTTAAACCCCTTGACAGGCTTTAACCGCAATGGCTGCTGTGAAACAAGCGCAGAAGATACAGCAAGCCACACCGTTTGCGCACAAATGACAGAAGAGTTTCTGGCTTTTTCACGCTCACGCGGCAATGATTTGAGCACACCTCGCCCTGAATACGGATTTGAAGGACTGCAAGCGGGCGACCGCTGGTGCCTATGCGCAAGCCGCTGGTTAGAGGCTGCTGAAGCTGGCTTTGCACCACCTGTGATTTTAGAGGCCAGTCACGAAAAATGTTTAAATCTCATCTCACTGGCGGATTTAAAGTATCACGCTTTAAGATAAATAAAAACCAGTAAGATCAGTGATCTTTAGCCAGCGTAGTCGTCAGTCAGCGTAGGTTCGATGGAATGGAATGAAGGTTGCTGCATTGCTGCCTCAGCCAATTGAGGAGTTCTCTACGAATACAGCCTAGGCCAGCATCCTGAACCAAAAAGGCTCAAGTGGTAACAGCCTAGAGCGCATTAGGTACACCCGCCAAGAAGCTCTTAAAAGAGACCTCAATTTAGAGCGCGCACACAGCTACTCGAATGACTAAAACCGATGCTATAGACTAGTTCAAGGAATTATTAGCCTAAACCAACCCGTAGAGAACAAACTTTAAAATCTTTGTGTCTTTATTCCGAACATTTAACGCGTATTTTTAACATTAAAAGCCCACTAAAAGCACAATATAAATCCACAAAAACATTCTACCGCATTTACAATTAAACTTTGTGACTTGCCAGAAATTTTAGCTAAAATTAATCATGCTTAACACCTTAAAACTGCGTATCAAGCAAAATCATGCGTTGTTAATCGCGATTATTCTTTCACTCATTATTCACAGTTTATTTTTAATCAACATCTCTATTAACCTGCCACTTTTTAAATCTTCACCTCATATCATAGAGGCAAATTTAGTGATGTTGCCTGCTGAAGATAAAACGCCTGCAGACTCATCAAAAACCGTAAAAGCGCCGACTCCAAAACCACAAAAGAAAAACAACACAGCAAATACTGACAAGGCAAAGCAAGACTTTGCGCCAGAACAATCTCAGGTCGATGAGCCCTTAGCTACCGACGAAGCATTGCTCCCTGACACGCCAGCACCTGACCACTCACCCGCCAGCATCGCTAATCAGCTTGATGACGTCCATACACAAGCTGAGACATCAATCGCAAATAACAACATCGTTATAAGTGACATTTCCAGCAACAATGCGGAAACAACCGAAAACTATTTTAAAGAACACTCTGCACCAACACCAGTAGAAACAAGCCGATACAAATATGTTGAAACGGATTTTGCAATCTATGCCAATGGCAACGCGGGCATCATTGGCGATGTCAAGGTGAGCTTTAGTCAAAATGACGATAATACCTATCAAATTGAAAGCAAGACGAGCGCAAGAGGCTTGGCGACACTTTTTTTTGATACATTAACTCAAAAAAGCATAGGCACATTCAACCAGGACACGCTTAAACCAAACCATTACACCTACAACTATGGCAACAACCAAAACAAAAGCCAATCGGCTAATTTTGCCTGGACTGATGGTTTAGTGGTACTACAAAATAGTAAAGGAACTCAGACAGTACCGTTAAAAGATGGCGTACAGGATATGTTAAGTTTTATGTATAATTTTTCGCTATCACCACCTCTAGACAACATGGAGTTATCAATCACTAACGGCAAGAACCTGCGCGTTTATCATTACCGCTTTGATGGGGAAGAAGAGGTTGATACTGGGGTTGGCCTATTAAAAACCTTGCATATTACCAAAACATCTAAAGACCAAGAAAAAACAGAACTCTGGCTTGCCGTAGATTATCAATTTATTCCAGTAAAAATCCGTAAAACAGAAGAAAATGGCAGTTATATAGAACAAATAGCCACTAAAATCTCAGCCCTCCCCCAATAAACTCCCCGCCCCAAAGAGGTTTTTTACCATTGCGGCCTTCGGTTGCGTATTCTGTTGAATGTGAACAGCACGTAGCCTTGATAGAGCATGGCGAAATCAAGGGGTTTGCGTTGTTAAATTATCCGCATCTTTATTTAGTTATACTCGATAGCATTGCATTTCATCGAGGTTACACCAGCTGACAAATGCCAAAACCAAGACAATACTCACCCAGCTAACAACCTAAAGCTGGGTGGTATTAGGTTAACACCTTAAACGCATACGTAAGCGCCGCTGGCTACATTGCGCTAATAACGGCGCTTAATAGCCAGGTAAGCAAGCTCAACTAGTCCACAGGCAACTCACGCCAGATGAGCCTGTTGCCACCAAATGCACCCGCATCTTCCAGCTCATTTGGATCTTTAGTAACAGTGTCGGTATCTCGTGTCGATGCTGTCGTTTCGGAGTTATATTTTCCATCAGTGCCTTTTTTAAGCAAGGTAGTTAACCCTGTCACTGGAGCACCTAGATAGGTTGAGATAGTCGTAGCGGGGTCACCATCCACGGATGCACCTGTTTCGTAATCTAGCGTTAACAGCCACCCAAAACCTTCGGGCTCACAAACGCTGCCTGAGTTTACAGAGGTTGGAATGGTCAACTCACCATCAATCAACTGGCCCATCACTGTCTGGCGCTCACCTGGCATCAGGTCAATATACCATCCTTTTTTATTACCTAATGTCCCACCACCATTGTTGGTCACTGTGCGTGATTTTGCACTGACATCGGTCGTAAATACCTGCTCAATAAAATCACTAGAACCGTGAGGATTTAAAGTCGTGCCTGAATGATCATCTCTAATCGCATACAGTGTTTGCGTATCTGAGTTTACAACATCAGCCGCCTCCAGCAATTTACCTGTGCCTACAAACACCAACGTATCAGTACCATAATTTAATAGTAAAGGCGGTGTTGTAATCGGCTGATTATTACCGCCAGCCGTTAATTTTGCCAACAGTTGTGAAGTGCCTGCCAGCAAATCAAATTTCCATAGATTACCTTCAAGGTCACCACCATAGGCATATTTTGTGGTGTTATCTTTCTGGTTATTCATGGCCAAGCCAGACACATGCCCCAAACCGCTTGATCCACCCACGCCTGTGCCAATTTTGGCGATTTGTGCACCAGTTTTGGCATTTAGCACATAGAGGTAGCCTTTTCCATCACCTGGAGAAACATTGTTATAGCCAGAAGTCAGTAGCACAACCCAAGTGTTGTTGGCATCTGCCAACTTGGTAATGACTGGCTTGCCATAACTAAAGCCTAAATCCGCGTCTTCAGTCACATCAAACTCCCACAACAAAGTAGGATTGCCTGGATTGGTGACATCCATGGCAAAGAATCCTCGGCCGCCTTCTTCCAAACCTGTGACCAAAATGGTTCTCCAGTCCGCACTTGCACTATTACAAGCACTCGCGCAAATATCCCCTGCTACAGGGTCGCCATTCACGTAATTTACGTGCTGTGTTGCGTAGTTCTTATCTGCAAGTTTATGTAGCTTAGGTAAAAGAATGGTCGGAATGTATGCCCAGCGCTCTTTACCATTGCTTGCATCAAAGGCGTGTAACATGCCGTCATTGGCTCCTACATAAACCGTTCCTGCACGGCCAGCTTGTGCTGTTTTATATGCGGCATAGCCATTATCCAGATAGTCAAACAACGGTTTACCTACATGCACGGGGTCAGAAGCTGTGATATCACCCAGCACTGACTCGCGCTTACGGTAAATTCTATGATCCAACGCAGGGTTGGCAGCGAGATCTTCAAAGGTTTTCTGACCGTGTAAAAAGTCTACCAATGTTTCCTCTCCTACCACTGCAAGCTCCGCAGGGGTGTAGCCAGGATACTGGCTTAAACTGCCAGAGAAACTAATGGCGCCTGCCCCAGAGCCTAAAGTCTCGCTACCTCCATTCAGGTAAGTTTTTTTGAAAAACTTTTTCTGTGAAGTATGCATAGCGCCGTAATCAAAATCAATCAGATCATTGTTACCAAATTTCTTGGTATAGATTTTACGGTCATTAAATGCTCTTGATGCTAAATCACCCACACATCCTGGTGTGACTGAAGTATCAAGAATAGACACGTTATCAGCGCACCACACTGGCGCTGCATTATCAAAAAAGCTCCCAACATTCAATGAAAGCTCACGTGCAATCACGTTGCCACTCCACTCACCACCCACGTAGCTCGTCGTATAGGCAAAATTATCTCCTGCCGTAGGCTCTAAACTACTCACAGCTGGAGGTGCTCCTGATTTTACAGATTTTGATACTGCTGCCAGTGTATCCACCAAAGCATTTTTCAATTCCTGTGGCGATTTAGCACTAAAATAAGTGCCATTGCTATTCACAGCAGCATGCCACAAATCATCAATGGTAGAAGCTTTATTAGCCAATGGTTTGGGCCAATTGACGCCATTCAGGCCATTTTTCAGCTCATAATAATCACCAGAGCTTGCATTTTCATAATCAGCATTTTGATAATCCAGCACGCCATCCACCCCAAGGCCCAATGTAAATGTCACCATTTTCTGGGTTTGTGGTGTGGTGGATGTAGGCTTATTAAAACACACATCCTCACCTGATATTGCGCCTGTACAATTATTAAATGCTGGGTCACGGATATCGGTATCAAAATAATACTTGGCCACATCTGCCAGCGTGCCACTCTCATTTACAGCATCCAGTTTAGGTCGCAAGGTGGGTGCGCCATCCAGATTACCAACAGGCGTTGATCCATCAATTTGTACTCCAGTGACAGCGTCATTCCAAAAACCATCAGTGGTTAACAAGGTAAAGTTTTGCTGACAAGAAAACTGTACGGGGTCATCACTGGCAAAACCTGTGATAGGATGCTTACCCGCATATATTTGGCCTGCTTTAGATAAAGCCCCTTTGAGTGGCGTGAAGCCATCAGGGACAATTGCGTAGAGTTTCAGCAGCCAGTCCTTTTTTTGCGCCAAGGTAAAATCATTAATCGGCAAATAACGCCCAGCTGTTTCTGGGGAATTGATGGTCATGAACCCTACACGATAATTCTCATCAAGGCTTAACATCGCATGAGCAGATGCGCTTTTCATGAGTTTAATACGGTTACTATAGTAGGCATACCAATTACCGATATTCGTCATTTCTTCATCGTAGCTGCAGCCACCCGCCCCCACGGCACCACTGCAATCGGTGCGCGTTGGATATTTTTCAAATGTGTTGCCTGATTTCACATCTACACGCTCAAACAAGCCATAGCGCGCAACACGATAGTCGTTACTGCCATTACCTGTGTACCTGGCTTGACATTTTGTACCATCGGGAGAAACAGTCAGGTTAGTCGCCGTTTTTTCTACTGGGCTAGTCGAATCACGCTTACAATAGCGCACATAACTGGGCACGTTATAAGTGGCATCTGGCGCACCATCACTGACAAGTTTGCAATTGGTAAGTTTAGTGTTAGTGCAATACTCGATGGGTCTTACATTGTAATAAAACGGGGCAGAATGCCGATAGCGCTCACCATAGGTATAAAGATCCGCCACTGGGTTTTTGCCTAGTTTAGACTGACCATTCTGATGCTCCACAGAGTTAGCCCCTGTACTGATAGTGACTGATGGGAAACTAGAGCCACCGTTAGTTCTGGCTGGATATTTGTAAGGATGGTTAGGGGAAGAAGCCACTGCATTGCTAGTGAGGTCGTTCTTTTTACAACGGCTTGACTCGAACCATGCCTGATCACTACTAAATGCTGCTGGCCGATTGGGCGTGTCACAAAACACCATATCAATAAATGTGCCCACCGCAAGATTTCTCAATCCGCTATTCTGATTGCCACTTGCGTTTAGTTTTGTGCCATCTTCCCTGATCTTGGTCCAGTTAACTGTATTGGCTCTATTCATAGAAGGCAACAAATTATTGGGGTAGGGATTGCTCAAGCCATTGGGTGCTGGCGGGGGTTCATAATTTACCGTAGGGTCGTAAAATAATTGCTGTATCTTTGCCGCAGCTCTTGGTGGCTCATGTGCATTGGTAGCGCAACTTGAGGTTTCATTGCTTATTGGCATCATAGAAGCGTCCAAGGTTTCACTGGCACTAAATACACCACTGGTGCCAGCATTAGCCACCTTCACCTTGAGCACGCGCCCAGGTGTTGCGCTAGTGCCAGAGGTGCCACCTGTATAGCCACCAGTACACACATCGGCTACTTGCCTCCAATAACAGACGTCACTTGCAGCACCTGTAGTAAGATTTTGGCCACCGCCCAGATTCTTGGTTGTAGATGTATTGCTATAAGCTGGCATAGGGGATGTAACAGCACACCCCTGCTCAAAATAAGGCGGAGTTTCACCGCTAGGAGTAACCCAGCCAGCAGCTTTTTGGTTGTACTTGGTTGGCTCCTGTACTGTCCAGCCCTGACAAGTGCCGGCACTCCCACTACTGCCACCAGCGTAATTACTCTCAATTACTTTGTATACGCCTGAAAAATCCGTGTTACCTGGGATCGCCAGCATCACAACTTGATTCACACGATAATCACCTGAACTCAATGTAATGGTGAGTTCATCACCATCACGCTCTAGCTGCGTGATGCTATCTCCATTACGATCCTTAGGGGCAACTTTACACTGTGATGCATCTTCTGTAGCGTCCGTCACACGATTGCCATTCATACTTGTGGAATTATCCAGCACATATAAAAAATTGGGCTTTACTGCATTAGTGCTACCGTCAAACGGAGCGGAAGGTAAGTTAAGCACTGCAGCATGTGCAGAAAAAGAGGGTAATAAACATGTTGACAATAGTGCCAACACAACACTCAAGCGCTGTAGCTTATCTTTTATCAATGTCGTCCTTATCATGATGCTTCACCTCTCTTTATTAATGCGAAACAAGCTTGGTCTTGCTTCGTTTTTTGTCTTGTTTAATATTCAATAGTTTTTTTACTTGCTGGTTTACTTGCTTAATGCAAGCGCTGTATCCGCTCGGTTTTAACTTAAACTTTGTTTAAACTTGGTTTCTAACATCCAGAGTTTTTAGCTCCTTGTTTTTAAACACCCTGCTACTAACATATGCTTTAAAATGGTAAAAAACATAACGCACGCAAGCTAACTCAAAAAGGCCTGAATGTAGCTCACCGTATTTTTTGGCCCAACCACCTTTGCCGTCACCCGATAAATTGGCCCAGCCTCTGAAGAACAGGTTGGATTAGGGCATGCCATACCTGCATTATCAAACGAGGCTTTGTCTTTACTCGGGCCAAAAAGGCAAGTGTCTGGCAAAGGCGTGCCTGGGGCATTGCATAGCCGCTGTATCACATAGGTAATGGTGTTTCCACTGACATCTTTGCCCGCTACAACACCGCTCCCTTCAGCATTTTTTGCCGCTGCATCTACCAGTGCTTTAGGGTCACCCTCATCCACCAAAGGTGTTAATGGATCATCCACAGAGGTCGCATAATAGGCTTGCCCCAGATTATTGGCATTTAAATTGGCTGGCACTTCTGCCAGCAACCAGGCAATCGCCGTTTCAGTGCCCGAATCTGCCGATATGGTAGCCGAGCGCTTAAACGCTAAATTACCTGAAATCAGATTTCCCGTATCAACTGAGCGAATCAAAGCCGCCGCCGCCAGTGACATCACCACCAATGCAATCAAGGCGAAAAAAAGCACTACGCCAGCTTGCGCATGCTTCGGTGACCTTTTATTTACAGCAATATGAATGACCTTCATGTTCACAAACCCCAACACTGCTAGTTTATTTTTCATTAATTTCATACCAACAACCATTAAATGCTTACCAATAGCCTTCAAATTTAAACCACTCGCCATTATGTTAAGCCCTCACTTGCCCAGATCATGTTACGCACAGGGATGATCGTTTCATAAACGCGGTAACGATATCTGCGCCAATCAGCCAGTGTGGACAAATCAATCTGTGGTGCGGCACTTACATTGGTGTCATCCCATGCACAAGGCCCTGAACTTGCAGTTCCTTTCGCGGTGGTGCAAGATAAGGGCGTTACATTGTCTTTTTCCAGCAGATTATTGCGTGCCACTACCGCAAGCCTGATCGCTCTTATCCGATTACGGTTTGTCGGCGTTAGCGCGGCGGCGGCCCAAATCCCTGTCGCGTTCACCCACTGGGTGATTACGTTGGTATTGGCTGCATCGGAAACCCCGTATTGCGCCTGCATATTGACAATATCACCTATCATTGGTGCCGCATTTAGCTGCAAGGCACCCGCATTAATGCTATAAGTGTTTTCTGTTAGGTTGCCTAAACAATACAGGCTCCCAACCGACCCTAAGTGTGAAGCATCATGCATCACCACATGACCTGTAGGCGGAACATCGTAAGGCTTCACAGTTTTTAACGCACAGTTGCCAGAGTTCACATAAAGAGCTAAATCACCCACACGGCAACCCATGTTATTGTCAACTTTAAGCTTAAGAGGCGGAATTAATTGATCTCGTACTATCATCGGCATACCCGCTGTAGGACTATCGCCATAACGCACGGTTAGGGTGTCTGAGGCGCCACCACCACCATCTACAATCACCACGGGTGAGAAACCACTTACGGGCATCACTGCGTTAGCCGTTGAGCGCATCGTTACGCAGCTAAAAGGCGAGTTTTCAGAAGCGATCACAGGCATACCAAATCCTGCTTGCTGCACATCACGACTAATGCTGTACAACGCAACATTGCCATTGGTTTGTGCATCAGAGCTACCTGAAGTGGTACGCTTACTACCCTCAAAGGCAGAAAAAGTTTGCATCACCACAAGCGTCACTAACAAGCCGATAATCAAACCGACCAATAACTCCACCAATGAAAAACCTTTTTGCAAGAGGTGGAGTTCTCGCATCGAGATTTTTTTGTGAGTCAATTGCTTTAGTTGTTTTTTCATCGCTTTTTTTACACCTATCTCAGCTACAAATTCACGCGCGCATCGGTCGTCACATTATGCACATCAGGGCTGCCTGGCTCTTGCCATGTAATCACGATCCTCACTTGCCCGCCGCCCAAATCGGTCACCGTACGCACGCCATTTGGCAGTAAATTTGAAATATCATCCAATGCTGCATCCGTACTGAATACAGCCGCGTTTGCAGGATCAGCCCAAATCATACCTAAACGCTGCTGCACTAAATAGCTGGCATCCGCACGATATTTGGATGAGGTCGTGTTACTTATCATCGTTGCCTGCAAACCAGCCAACGCAAGCAAGCCCATGGAAAAGATTAATACTGCAATCAGCGCTTCCAATAAAGCGATGCCCCGTTGGGCACGCCCAAAACCAACTACTTTTAATTTAACTGGTTTTGCGTTTATTTTTTGCTTAAAATGAGTCATTTTTAATGTCCTTATGGGCATTTACGCGGATCTGTGGATGACAGCCCAGAATATGGGTCACACATCAGCACCGAGCCACCCACGCCTAGCACCACCCTCAACTCGCGGCTATCCGCTGCGGACAGTGCACTATTATCAATATCAAGCTGGTCAAATGGTGTCGTTGCTGCACCCTCAGCCACAGAGCGCACGCGACCTAAGCTGGTAAAAACCACAGTATCGGCGCCAGCAGGCGTAGGGGTTACTGTAATATTCACTGACGAACCATCGCCAGCAGCGCGCGACTCTATCGGGTCAGGGCAGTCTGCGGTGACATTGACACAGCGCACCACCCACGCCGAGTTAGCGCCTAATTCAAACTCAACATCCGCATTGTGCTTAATCGCCTCTACTCTGGCCTTTTGCAACCCTGTTTGAATAGCATCCGCCGCATTACGAATGCGGCTATTTTGGAACCAGGTGGTATAGCTAGGGACTGCTATAGAGGCTAATATGCCAAAAATAGCAACGGCAATCATCAGCTCTATTAAAGAAAAGCCACTATCCCTGTTATGTCTAGCGCTATTTAACATGATCCATTTTTACCCGTTAACCAACAGCCTGCACCAGTAACACCATCATACTTTGACGCCTTAACGTTAGCCTGATCAACACTAAACTCGAAATTACTCATATCACCCTGACCTGCGGCTGTGATTAAAAAAGTGGTGTCTGTTAGATTTGTACAATCATAATCAAAATACTTGCCATTCGCAGGGCAGGGGCCACCAGCATAAGTACGGTTATCCTGATAAAACTGCTCCAGCTTTACCTTACCGTCGGCAATTGTAGAAGTTGCTTCAGCCGCCTTGCCACGCTTTACATAATCGGTATAGGAAGGCAATGCAATAGAAGCTAGAATGCCGATAATGGCCACCACAATCATCAATTCGATGAGCGTAAACCCGCGCTGCTGCACATTGTGACTTGTAGATTTTGCGCTGGTTTCAATTTTAGCTGGTTGTTGTAAGGTGCACATGACAATTCCCCTTTTTAGTAAAATGAATATTGCACTGTAACAAAGTCTATTGTCTATGAGTAGCCGATAATCGGTAAAAACTGATATACAAACGGCAAATTAAAACGAAAACCATGCACAAAAAAACATTAATGATAGAATTATCACTTATAGTCATTCACCGCATTTTTGAATGCGGTGAACATTCAAAAACCAAACCATTACACTTATGCAACCACTCTCAAATAAAATCATATTGCTGGCATTACTCAGCAGCGTGTTAAGCGCCTGTGGCACGAAAGGCCCGCTGTACATTCCTGAGCAGCAATACCCGCAACCGACTGACAACTCGAAGACCAACAGCACAAAATAATGGATTGAAACCCGCTTTATGACCACTGCCAATACTTTTACATTTAAAAATAATACCTTGCATATTGAAAATGTCGCGCTGGATAAAGTCGCCGAGGCTTTTGACACGCCTTGTTATGTTTATTCAAAATCGGCCCTCACTGATGCGTTTGAGGCTTTTAATGCAGGCTTTGCAAACAGCCAGCATCTGGTTTGCTTCGCGGTGAAATCCAACCCCAGCCTGGCGATTTTGAACCTGTTTGCAAGGTTAGGTGCTGGGTTTGACATCGTCTCAGGTGGTGAATTGGCGCGGGTGATTGCCGCAGGTGGCGACCCTGCCAAGGTGGTGTTCTCAGGGGTGGGCAAAACGGCAGACGAGATGCGTGCGGCACTTGAGGCTGGCATTTTTTGCTTTAATGTGGAGTCTGCCAGCGAGCTGGTACGCTTAAACGACATTGCAGGTTACATGGGTAAAATTGCCCCAGTATCATTACGCGTAAATCCAAATGTAGACGCTAAAACACACCCTTACATCTCCACTGGACTTAAAAATAATAAATTCGGTGTCGCTTACGAAGATGCGCTGGATATTTATTTACAAGCCGCCACTATGCCTAACATTTCCATCCATGGGGTGGATTGCCATATCGGCTCGCAAATCACAGAACTATCGCCATTTTTAGATGCGTTTGACCGCGTGCTGGCACTGGTAGATAAACTCGATGAAGTAGGCATTGATATTCAGCACATTGATTTAGGCGGCGGCATTGGCATTTGCTATAGCGATGAAACCCCGCCTGACTTTTTCGCCTATGCCTCAGCCATGCAAGAAAAATTAGGCACGCGCAAAATCAAACTGGTGTTTGAACCTGGCCGTGCGCTAGTAGGCAATGCAGGCATTCTGCTGACTAAGGTCGAATATTTAAAACATACTGAATCCAAAAATTTTGCGATTGTAGATGCCGCCATGAACGACCTCATGCGCCCCGCACTCTACGATGCCTACCACGCAATTGAAGCGGTAAAGCCACGAGATGAAGCCACACGCAACTATGAAATTGTTGGCCCAGTTTGCGAAAGTGGCGACTTTTTAGGTCACGACAGGGATTTAGCGCTGGCCGAAGGTGACTTATTAGCCGTAATGTCTGCGGGCGCATACGGCATGAGCATGGCCAGCAACTACAACACTCGTCCGCGCGCCGCCGAGGTGATGGTGGATGGTGAGCAATGCCATTTGATTAGAAAACGCGAAATCGTTGCTGATTTATTTGCTGGTGAAAGCGTGTTGCCGGGAGCTTGAGACCAGATTCTCCATTAGGCGATTTTGCAGCTGCTAGCATGTCAACTTACCCATTTTGCGTCTTTTTTGCTTGATTTCTATAGGCATACCAGAGCTACATGTAATAAGTAGCCTCGATGCAGAGTAACGGAATCGAGGAAATGCTAAATGTTGAATACCTACAAATTTGACTAGCCATTACCTCGATTTCACTTCGTTACATCGACAAGCTGGTTAATCAAAAATCACTGTTTTATTTGCATATAACAAGATGCGATTTTCAATATGCCAGCGTACCGCTTTTGATAGCACTACTCGCTCCAGATCGCGACCTTTTTGAATCAGATCTTCTACTTGATCGCGATGCGAGATGCGGTCGGTGCCCTGCTCAATGATGGGGCCTTCATCCAGCACTTCTGTCACATAATGGCTGGTGGCACCGATCAATTTAACACCACGCTCAAATGCGCGATGGTAAGGACGTGCCCCAATAAATGCTGGTAAAAACGAGTGGTGGATGTTGATAATCTGCTGCGGGTAGCGTGCGACAAAGTCTGGCGACAGAATTTGCATGTAGCGCGCCAGTACAATCAAGTCAATTTTGTAATCATCAAATAATTTAAATTGTGCGGCTTCTGCCGCCACTTTATTTTCTTTATTAATGGCGACATGGTGAAAATCAACGCCATAGAACTTGACCAGCGCTTCAGTATCACGATGATTACTAATCACCAATGGAATTTCGCAAGCCAATTCGCCGCTTTTGTGGCGATGCAACAAATCTGCTAAACAATGGTCATATTGTGACACCATGATAGCTACGCGCGTTTTGTGTTGTGATAGTTTCAGTTGCCACTGCATGCTGAATTGATGAGCGACTGGTGAAAACGCCTGCTCAAAGTGGTTGATATCGACACTGAAATCGGTAAGATCCCATTCAACGCGCATCAAAAATAGCTTATTTTCCGCATCCTGATGCTGGTCTGCGTGTAAAATGTTGGCATTATTCCGATGCAAGAAGTCGGCAATGGCTGCGACAATACCTTTGGTGTCTGGACATGTGATCAGTAATGTTGCGGTGTTTTTCATAGTAATATTTTTGTGAGTCACTTAGGCGAAAAATACATTTCGCGCTTAAGTGAATGACAAGTTAAATAATTAAAAAGATTGCGCAATTATACCTGATGCGCCTATCACCTGATGTAATTTGAATATTGAACCCGATATGAACCTAGCCCCTAAAAAATTAAATGCAGATAATTTAAACGATGTCAGTATTTCACTCGCCAATCCACGCGGATTCTGTGCGGGCGTTGATCGCGCCATCATTATTGTTGAGCAGGCCTTAGAAAAATTCGGCGCGCCTATCTATGTGCGCCATGAGGTTGTACACAACAAGTTTGTAGTAGACGAATTACGCGCCAAAGGTGCGGTTTTTGTTGAAGCGCTAGACGAGATACCCACGGGCAGCACTGTCATTTTCAGCGCGCATGGGGTTTCTAAGGCTGTGCGCGCTGAGGCCGAGGCGCGCGGCCTGACCGCTTATGATGCCACATGCCCACTCGTCACCAAAGTGCATATTGAAGTTGAAAAAATGCGTAAGGCCGACCTTGAAATCATTATGATTGGTCACAAAGGCCATCCTGAAGTTGAAGGTACCATGGGGCAAGCAGAGGGTGACCAAGCGCAAAACGGGATGTATTTAGTTGAAACTCCGCAGGATGTGGCTGCATTACAAGTTATAAACCCGGAAAAACTTGCATTTGTCACCCAAACCACATTATCCATGGATGATGCAGCCAAGGTGATTGAAGCTTTGCAGACAAGGTTCCCTCATATTCGCGCACCTAAAAGTGATGATATATGCTATGCCACACAAAACCGCCAGGATGCCATTAAAATAATGGCCAAAGATTGCGACTTGGTCATTATTGTCGGCTCACCGAACAGCTCAAACTCCAACCGCCTGCGTGAAGTAGCGCAAAATCAGGGGGTTGAGGCCTACATGGTGGATAATGCGGGCTATCTTAAACCCGATTGGCTGGTTGGCAAACACAAAATCGGCGTTTCTGCGGGCGCCTCCGCACCAGAAATTTTAGTGCAGGAAGTCATTGCCAAATTGCAGCTTCTGGGCGCGAAGAATGTTACCGAACTACAAGGCGTGGTGGAAAGTGTTGTGTTTCAGCTACCAAAGAACCTGACAAATGCCACTCCCAGGTAATGTGGTTGAATAAATCTTGAGCACTTTTAAAACACCCATCTCAGCACTGGTATTAATCCACACGCCTGACTTGAAAGTCTTGATTATGGAGCGGGCTGATAAAGCTGATTTCTGGCAATCGGTTACAGGAAGTGTAGAAGGTAATGAAACCCCTTACGAGGCAGCCATTAGAGAAGTGCGCGAGGAAACAGGGCTTGATGCCTTGCAATATGCGCTAACCGATTGGCACGCTTCAAATGTTTATGAAATATATCCACACTGGCGTCACCGCTATGCACCAGGCGTGACGCAAAACACCGAGCATTTATTTGGGCTGATGTTGCCAGCGGCGCTACCCGTTCAACTGGCGCCCGATGAGCATGTGCGCTATGACTGGGTGGATTGGCGAGAGGCCGCCAAACGTGTTTTCTCATGGACAAATGTAGATGCATTAAAAAGATTAGGTGAGTTTCATCAACTGACGCTGTAAAATAATATAAGTAAACTAGTTCCAAAAAACTTTGATTTAATACGATAGACCATACCATGCAAGTTTCGCCGATTAAGTTTGAGAAATACCAAGCCGCTGACGACACAGATTGCCAGCGCCGCATCATTGCAGCCAAAGAAAAATTAGGTAAACGCCTGGTTATCTTAGGCCACCATTACCAGCATGAAAGCGTGTATCGCCATGCGGATTTTACTGGCGACTCACTCAAGCTCTCGCGCTATGCAGAAAATCTGGATGCCGAATTTATTGTTTTTTTAGGTGTGCATTTTATGGCAGAAGTAGCTGACATTTTAAGCCGCCCTGAACAAATTGCCATATTGCCAGACATGGCTGCTGGTTGCTCAATGGCCGACATGGCTAACCTTGCCAAAGTTGAGCGCAGCTATCGCGAGCTCAACAAGGTGCTTAACTTTGATGAGCAAGTCACTCCCATCACGTATATTAATTCAGCCGCCGATTTAAAAGCCTTTTGTGGCGAACATAGCGGCATTGTCTGCACCAGCACCAACGCGCCAAAGATTTTAGAGTGGGGTTTTGCCCAGCGTGAAAAAGTATTGTTCTTTCCCGACCAAAACCTTGGACGCTGGAGTGGTTATAAAATGGGCATCCCATTAGAACAAATGCCAGTGTGGGATCCAGATCAGCCACTGGGTGGATTAACCGTCGAGCAAATCAAAAATGCAAAAATCCTGCTATGGAAAGGGCATTGTGCGGTGCATCAGATGTTCCGCCTGCAAAATATCACGCGGTTCCGCGCGCAGCACCCTGACGGCTTTGTAATTTCACATCCTGAAGCACCTTTTGAAGTATGCCAACACTCAGACTATGTAGGCTCTACAGAATATATTTTAAAAACCGTAAGTGAAGCCCCCGCCAACACCAAATGGCTGGTCGGTACCGAGCTGAATCTGGTCAATCGCCTGGCAGAACAAATGAAACCGCAAGGCAAACTGGTACAGTTTATGAGTCATGTGGTGTGCGAATGCTCCACCATGGCACGTATTGACCCACAGCATTTAGCCTGGGTACTGGAAAATCTGGCTGAAGGAAATGTCGTCAACCAGATCAAAGTACCAGCGCATGAAGCCAAGCTTGCCAAGCTTACTTTAGAGCGTATGCTGGCTGCTTCTTAAATTACCAAAAACTTGAGACGCCTTTTGAACCGCGCGTTAATCCAGATTAATCCGCGGCTTATGTGGAGCATTTCTAGCTAAAAAATCCCACAACACGGGTGGAATCAAGCGCATCAATCTTGCAACCCACCCCATCTGCCAGGGAATCACCACAAAGCGGCGCTTGGCTTCAATCGCATTTACAAACTTAGCTGCAGCAATATTTGCCGCCATTATAAATGGCATGCGATAACGATTGATTGCCGTCATTGGGGTGCGAATATACCCTGGGGCAATGGTGGTTACTGTAATGCCGTAATGCAGCATTTCTACACGCAAACTCTCAAGATAAGCAATCGCTGCCGCTTTGGATGCGCTGTAGGCGCCAGCACCCGGCAGGCCGCGAACACCCGCCATACTGGCGATGCCCACCAACTGCGCGGGCTGACCAGCGCCACTTGCCTCACGCATCACATGGATAAATGGCTGAAAGCTATACACCAAGCCCAACACGTTAATGTCCATGACTGCTTTAAATGCCGCGGCGTCTTCCACGTTTTCTGTCAAAGTACCGCTGCTCACGCCTGCGTTGGCAATCACCACATTGGGCGCTCCAAATTGCGTAATAAAATGTGAAGCTGCCTGTGTAAGTGCTACAGCATCACGCACATCCAACGGGTAAATAACACATTGAGCTGAATATTGACGCTCTAAAGTGTCTTTCAGTGCCTGCAAATGCGAAGCACGCCTTGCCACCAGCCCGATTATGACGCCCTCGCCTTGGTAGCGTTTTGCGTACTCATGTGCCAGCGCCTCACCAATACCGCTGGATGCACCTGTTATAAAAACCTTCATCACACAACTCCATAGGGTTAAGCCCAGATTTTCCATCTGGCGATTTTGCATCTACTTGTATGTCAACTTGCCACTGCAAGTCTTAATGGAAAATCTGGGTTAAATCAATAAAAAACCCGCTTACCTTAAAGGTTAAACGGGCTTATTACATGCTGATCAGTTTAATAGCCAATCTAAAAGTTTTTGATAAAACGTTTCAAACCAGCCTTTAGCTTGCATTACTTTTTTGCAGGTTTTGCTGCCTTTGCTTTATCTGCGCGTAGATTAGCTATAATATAATCGGCTGTTTTTAAGGCCAGGTCGTTATTCCCTGCCATCGTGCTTGAGGTGATATAGCTGCCATCTATGACCAAACTTGGCACACCTGTGGCACCTGATGCGCGGAAAATATTCGCCGCGCGATTTAAGCTTGTGTTGGTAGAAAATGAGCCAAATGCTTCTTCAACTTTCTTTTTATCCAAGCCACTTTGCCTTGCAATCCATTCAATGGCAGCTTTTTCATCGGTTGGGTTCAGTGCCTTTTGTTTGTGAATCGCCTCAAACAATGGGGTGTGCAACTTATCCAATACACCTAAAATCTCCATCGCATAATAAGCTTTTGCCATAGGCGCCCATGACTTATTAGGTAAGCCTGGCACGCGTTTAAACACAACATCTGCTGGTAAATTTTTAACCCATGCGTGCAGCGGCGCCTCCATGTGATAGCAATGGCCACAGCCATACCAGAACAATTCAATCACCTCAATTTTATTTGGGTTGTCTGTGTTGATGGCTTGCGCTGTTTTATCAAAATCTTTACCTAGTTGCGGGTCAGCAGCCATTACATTAAACGTCATCAAAAACATTAAGGCAGTAAGCAGTTTTTTCATTCGATTTTCCCTAAGAAAGTGGTTGGTTTTTACAAGTAATTTTTATCAATATCAGGTTACAGTTTCTGGTTAACGCATCACACGCAAATTGCGCTGACACGTTAATGATTGCACAAGTTTGTAGATAGACAACAAGTGCATCCAATTAGTTTTCAGTATTAATTTTAATGAGATCCGCTTTAAACCCACTACCTAACAAATCTGTTTTTGCTTTATTGATTTGATCCAAATCGTTAAGCGGCCCCACGCGCACACGATGCCAAATTCCTTTATTTGGAATGTCAGCGGTTTGCACCACAGCTTCAAAGCCTTGCAATGCTAACTTCGCCTTCATGTTGTCGGCCTCTTCCCCTGTTTGAAAAGCACCGACTTGCAGATAATAATCATATTGCACAGCTGAGGGCGACTTAGCATTATCTCGCGGATGGTCTATGGTGTTCACTTTACGTTCACTGCCTGGCAGAATCGTATAAAAATCAAAACGCGTTTTATCGTCAGCATCATCTACGCGATTGTCAGGCTCAATGACATTGGCTTCCGCCGCTTTATTGGCAGCCGCTTGTTTGTTATTTTCTACGATGCGCTCAGCTAATGGCTTTTTGTTGCTTGTATTTTCAGCAAATGGGCTATCTACCCCCTTGATATACATCACTACCGCCAGCGATGCACCAACGCCCAGCAAAAAACCTACTAACAACCCACTCAAAAAAGGGCTGCCCTTGCTTGTTTTCTTGCTACGCTCAGGTCCTGGTTTGTAATCTCTACTCATTTTTATCCTAATTTAATGCATTCAATTTTATTCCGCATCTCGTTAACGCAGTGTTGCATCACATAAACACTCACTGGCCTAATTTACATTTTCTCAGGAGCACTCACGCCCAATAGGTTCAACCCATTTTTAAGCACCTGTTGCGTTGCGCTAATTAAGCTTAAACGTGCCAGTTTAAGCGCTTCATCATCAATTAAGAATTTATATTCATTGTAGTAGCTGTGCAAATCACTCGCTAACTCTTTTAAATAGTTGGCAATCACATGCGGCGCCAATTCTGTGGCAGCATTGGCTACGACTTCCGGGTATTCACTTAAACGCTGCATCAAGCTTGTTTCATGCGTATTGTGCAGCAAAGTCAAATCTACGTGTGCCAGTTTGGCAGCGTCGTCATTCCACTGACTCAACACACTGCTAATGCGAGCGTGCGCGTATTGAATGTAATAAACAGGGTTGTCATTACTTTGGCTACGCGCCAAATCAATATCAAACACCAACTGCGAATCAGCACGTCGCGCAGCCAGGAAATAACGCGTTGCGTCACAACCTACCTCTTCAATCAGGTCGCGCAAGGTCACATAACTACCTGCACGTTTTGAGAGTTTGACTTCTTCGCCCCCTCGCATGACGGTCACCATCTGGTGTAGTACATACTCTGGCCAGTCTTTTGGAATGCCAATATTCATAGCCTGCAAGCCAGCGCGCACACGCGTGATAGTGCTGTGATGGTCAGCACCTTGCTCGTTAATGACGCGCACAAAACCACGGTTCCACTTATCGGTGTGGTAAGCGACATCTGGCACAAAATAAGTGTAGCCACCATCTGTTTTACGCATCACGCGGTCTTTGTCGTCACCAAAGTCTGTGGTTTTAAGCCAAAGCGCGTCATTGGCTTCATAGGTGTGGCCACTGTTAATCAATGCTTGTACAGTTTGTTCCACTTTGCCTGTGGTGTAGAGCGCGCTTTCGAGGGAGAACACGTCAAACTGAATTTGAAATGCTTTTAAATCCAGATCCTGCTCATGACGTAGATAAGCAACGCTGAATGCGCGGATTGATTCCAGATCATTCATATCACCACTCGCGGTTACTTCTATATCATCGGCCACTACGGTATGTTTAGCGAGAAACGCTGCGGCTATGTCGTTGATATATTCACCTCGGTAGCCATTTTCGGGAAAACTTTCATGCTCGGTAGAGATGCCCTTGCAGCGTGCGAGCACAGAAGTGGTGAGGTTATCTATCTGGGCACCAGCATCGTTGTAATAAAATTCACGGGTCACATCCCAACCGTTTGCATCTAATAAGCGGGCTAAGCAATCACCTACCGCTGCGCCACGGCCGTGACCCACATGCAGTGGACCAGTTGGGTTGGCAGAAACAAATTCTACTTGTACTTTTTGATGGTTGCCGCTAGCGTTGCGGCCAAATTGACTGCCTGCTTTAAAAATATCTTTAATCACCGCCTGTTTGGACTGAGCATTTAAAAAGAAATTAATAAAACCCGCACCCGCAATTTCTGTTTTAGCGATATAGTCACTGGCTGGCAAGGCATCAATAATTTGTGTTGCCAGCACGCGCGGATTTTGTTTTAGCGGTTTAGCTAAAACCAGTGCGAGATTTGTGGCAAAATCACCGTGCTCGGCAGATTTTGGGCGCTCTAATACTATATTTAAATTTGCAAGATCTGGCGCAATCGTTTTTGCAGCAGCGATGAGTAATTGGGTAAGATGTGTTTTCACAGTAATTGCATAAAATGCTAAAAGCGATATTTTAACCTACTCGTGATCTTTTTTCTTTAATCAAACAATACCTTGACTAAATCCATATTAAAAATCGCTCTGGATGTGCCGCTAGATCGCTTATTCGACTATCTGGCGAATGACACAAACATTCAGATTGGGCATCGCGTACTGGTGCCGTTTGGCCGTCGTGAGCAAATCGGCATCGTCATCGACGTGAGTAGCGTCAGTGAGGTTAACCCCGAAAAACTCAAACCCATCAAACAGGCATTTGTTAAAGAAGCGCCGTTGGATGCCGAAATGTTAGGTTTAGTTAAATTTAGCGCTGATTATTACCAATACCCCTATGGGCAAGCCTTGCTGTCTGCTCTGCCTGCAAGGTTGCGTCAAATTGCCCCTGCCGCTTCTCGCAAGCAATACGCATATTTGCTCACAGAAGTTGGCAGGCTTGTGAATATAGATGAAATCCCCAAGCGGCAACGCATCTTGCGCGAAGTGCTCGCGGCAATGCAGCTGAAAACACGATTAACCGAATCAGATCTGGATGCAATCTCCAGCTCTGCACGCAAGGCGGCCAAAGCACTCGTTGCGTTAAGTTACGCGAACACTGAACAAGTGCTGGCAACGCCTCGCATCGCTTTAGCACCTATTGTGCCAGAACCTGAACTAAATACCGAGCAAGCTGCTGCTGTAGCGCTCATTTCGCGTGAAATCAGCACGTTTAAACCCTGGTTATTACATGGCGTCACGGGCAGTGGAAAAACCGAAGTCTATATGCGACTGATGCAAAAGGTTTTGCAAGAGGCCCAAGCGCAGATTTTGGTGCTAGTCCCTGAAATTAATCTCACACCACAACTTGAAGCACGCTTTAGAAGCCGCTTTCCACAATTCACCTTAATCAGCTTACACAGCAGCTTAAGTGAAAGTGAACGCTTACATCACTGGCAATTAGCACAATCAGGTGCAGCTCACATCATTATCGGAACAAGGCTTTCTATTTTCACGCCCATTCCCAACTTAAAACTTATTGTTATTGATGAAGAGCATGACAACTCTTACAAGCAGCAAGACAGCATGCGCTACCATGCGCGCGATGTAGCATTGGTGCGCGCCAAACGGTTAAATATTCCTGTGGTGCTAGGCTCCGCCACGCCCGCACTTGAAAGCTGGCATAACGCCACCGCCAATTTAAATGCCAACAAATACAATTTGCTACGCTTAAAACAGCGCGCTGTCAGCGCTGCGCAATTACCGCAGATTAATTGCATTGATACCACCAAAGTCCATTTGCAACATGGCCTTACCCCTCAGCTTATTGCTGCGCTTAAATTAAGACTGCAACGCCAAGAGCAATCACTCCTGTTTATTAACCGCCGTGGATATTCGCCAGTATTACTTTGTTCAGCCTGTCACTGGATAGCGCCATGCACGCGATGCAGCAGCAAGCTGGTCGTGCATTTAGGGCAAAGAAAATTGCGTTGCCACCACTGCGGCCATGAGCAACGTATTCCCCATCAATGTCCAAGCTGCGGCAATGCAGACTTGCACCCCACAGGGCATGGTACTCAGCGCCTGGAGCAGACGCTGGCGCAGTTACTCCCCGCGGCTCGTATCGCACGGGTAGATCGAGATAGTATCAGCCGTAAACATGCTTTGGTTGAGATTTTAGACCGTGTGCACAATCAGGAAATTGATATTTTGGTTGGCACGCAAATGCTGGCCAAAGGGCATGACTTTCCTAATTTAACTCTAGTCGGGGTCATTGATACCGACAGCGCTTTGCATAGCCCAGATTTTCGCGCAAGTGAACGCTTGTTTGCACAGCTGATGCAGGTGTCAGGGCGTGCTGGCCGTGCTGACAAACCAGGTCAGGTGCTAATTCAAACGGCATTTCCTGACCATCCTTTATTTAATGCATTACGGATTCAGGATTATGAAAGCTACGCCAACACCTTGTTACAGGAACGCGAGCAAGTACAATTTCCGCCGTTTGTATTTACCGCTTTATTGCGCGCAGAAGCCAATGAATATGCACTCGTGCAGAAGTTTTTACAGTTTGCGTTTGCTCACGCCCGCCACTTGAGTGATGCGGTCATGACATATGACCCCGTGCGGCCGCAAATGGAGCGTTTAAAGGGCATGGAGCGCGGTTATATACTCATGCATGCGCAGCAAAGACCCGCACTACAAAAGCTGCTTGCTGAACTGGTTGTTACGCTAAGAGCAGATAAGTTGGCAAACAAAGTGCGCTGGGCAATAGATGTGAACCCTCTGGAATTCTAAATTCCAAAATTATTAATGCACCTTCATAACAGTCAGCCAGAAAAATGCAGTAAAATAGCCCATCATAGGCGGGTGTAGTTCAATGGCAGAACGCTAGCTTCCCAAGCTCGATACGCGGGTTCGATTCCCGTCACCCGCTCCAACCTCAATCAAACATCTTAAAAAATTATGCCCAATATCACCCCTCCGTCAGTATTAACCTTTGCAGGCACAGACCCGAGTGGTGGCGCTGGCTTGCAAGCGGACATTCTGACATTTGCCAGCATTGGCTGCCATCCGCTATCGGTAGTCACGGCCATTACCGCACAAGATACCGTAGGCGTGGATAGTGTGTTGGCAATGGATCCCGAGTGGGTGAATGATCAGGCGCGCGCGATTTTAGAAGATGTACAAGTGTCGGCGTTTAAGCTCGGCCTATTGGGGTCGGTTGAAAATGTTGCGGTGATTGCTGAAATCATGGCAGACTACCCTGATATTCCGCTGCTGATTGACCCGATTTTAACCTCAGGCCGCGGTGACGATTTAAGCAGTGAGGAGATGATGGAGGCTATGGCTGAACTGCTGTTTCCGCAAGCCACACTGATCACACCCAATAGCCTTGAAGCACGCAGATTTGCCTTCCTGGATGAATCAGATGAAGTCGCCCTTACCTCACTGGATGAAAGTGCGGCGCACCTGCTGGCTATGGGTAGCGAGTATGTGTTGATTACTGGCACGCATGAGCGCACCGCAGACGTCACCAATACCTTATATGGTGATAACAAGCTGATTAAAGCTTACAGATGGGAACGCCTGCCTGGGAGTTACCATGGCTCTGGCTGCACGCTCACCAGCGCAATTGCTGCCTGCATGGCGCACGGTCTGAGTGTTGAAGATGCCGTGCTGGAGGCGCAGGAATATACTTGGCAAGCACTCAAGAACGGCTTTAGGCCAGGCATGGGGCAATACATTCCCGACCGCATGTTCTGGGCGCGCGATGAAGAGGACCCTGAGCTAAATTCAGGTGATGGCAGCATCAAGGCGCACTAGCTCGGCTCGCTCCATAAAATTTTCTTAAGTTTCATCATATGCTAAAAATTTATGGCTTATATGCCATTACGCCAGACGAGCAGGACACGGACATTCTTCTTTGCAAAGTTGAGGAAGCCTTGCAGGGTGGCATCAGGATGCTGCAATATCGTAACAAACTTGCAAGTCACACGCTAAAAGTCCAGCAAGCCAGCACGTTGCTGCCTTTATGCCGCCAATACAATGTGCCATTAATTATCAACGACTCTGTAAAATTATGCCTGGAGTTGGATGCAGATGGCGTGCATTTGGGTGCAGATGACGGCAACTTAACCGAAACTAGAACCAGATTGGGAATCAATAAAATCCTGGGTGCATCTTGTTACAACCGTTACGACTTGGCGCTTTCTGCACAAAACTCAGGCGCAGACTACGTGGCATTCGGCGCCTGCTTTGCTTCGAGCACTAAACCCAACGCGCCTGTGGCTGCGCTAGATTTATTCACGCGCGCAAAAGCAGAACTTAATATTCCTGCTGTAGCAATCGGTGGCATCACATTAGACAACGCACCGCTAGTGATTGCTGCTGGCGCAAGCTCCACGGCTGTTATCAGTGCAATTTTTAATGCAGACAACATTAAAATCAAAACGCAACAGTTCAGTCAGTTATTTGGATAGCCTACCAAAACTCCGATTATCCAAACATTTGCCACGTTTTCACCTAAACCACATCACAAGCTATATCAATAGTTACAGCACCCATATAGAAACTAAAAAACCAGCTTCGCAATTTGGCGCGGGCCAAATGCGAAGCGATGCTTGGCCTACCCACGAATATCATAGTTTGCGGTTACAGCGCGGTGCGGCTAGCACACCACGCTACAACCAGCACACTTAGCCACTTAACCAGTGTCGCCAGAAGTAGGGTGGCTTAAGCATATTGCAATCAAACTTACCCGCCATCACCATGAATCTTCATTGCAACGAGACCTAGCCACTCAAGCCATGATGGCTGGCGCTTTGTGACTGGATTAGGCGGAAACTGCTTGAAGGTTATTTTAATGCTTGGCTGCTTTGGTTAGAATTGCATAGATCTCATCTTTGAGATGTAGCTTTTCTTTCTTCAACGTTTCAGTCTCTTCAGCGCTTGCATTGGTAATATGTGCTTCAATGTTTTTAATTTCTTGATCTATTTCGTTATGGCGCTCAAACAGCTTGGTGAAATGTAAATCAGCATGTTTGAGTTGTGTGATAAGGTCACGGTATTCTGGAAACATATTTAAGCCTTTCAGGGTAATAATTAATAATGCTTACCACGTATTCTAGCCCAATCGTGTTACATCTGCTTTGCGCTATATCAATATAATATCTGTGCCAGACTGACATTATTAGTGCGGGATACCAGCAAAATTGCTATTATTAGCGCTAACTAATTTAGGTTTGTTTTAATGAGCACTTATAATGAAATCGACGCACATGATTTATCTGTCATGCTCACGTCGCAACCTCTGCTTTTAGTCGACGTGCGTAATGATGATGAAGTGGCGCGCGGCATCATTCAAGGCGCGGTGCACATACCCCTTGCCATGTTGCCTGTGAAATATGACACTTTAACCAAAGTTGAAAATCTCGTGTTTTACTGCCATAGCGGTATTCGTTCTGCACATGCGGCGGCCTTTGCGGCCAATAAAGGCTGTAAAAACGTGTACAACCTGGCTGGCGGCGTGCTGGCGTGGGCTAAAGCAGGCTACCCTTTTGTGCCAAAAAAATAGCACTGCTCATCACTAAAGGACATTTAAAATGGAATTTGACAAAGAAGTGGATGCTTCAGGTCTTAACTGCCCGTTGCCTATTTTGCGCTGCAAAAAAGGTTTAAATGAGCTTTCTGCCTCACAAGTACTTAAGATTATTGCAACCGACCCAGGCGCAGTAAAAGACTTTAATGCATTCTGCGTGCAAACTGGCCACACCTTGCTGCAATTGGATGAGGACGCGGCAACTTTTACTTTTTACATCAAAAAGCGCGCTGACTAACAACAACAGCCTCACGGCATGGTTAGCCATCGCCTAAGCTACATTTTTTTGTTTGCACGTATCCAGTTTAAAACATGCAGCAGCATGGGCAACATCAGCACTACCCCTACAAAAATGAACACTAGCCCATAGCTTTCAAATTGATAATGCTCAGGGATAATATCCACCGCTGTAAAATGCTTAGCCACGCCCAAGGCAAGCAGCAGCACACCCATCACATCTAACATGATCAGGCTGAAAGGTATATGTGCCGATGGCTTAGTCATGGGGTGTTTGCCCTATTTCAGTAATTTGTTAAGTTGAATGGTGAGTTTTTCAAGGCTCGCACTAAAGTCTGCCACCCGCGCCTTTTCTTGCTCAACCACGGCTGCTGGCGCACGCGCTACAAAGCTTTCATTGTTTAATTTAGCACTGGCCTTGTTAATTTCATTTTCCAGCCTTGCAATTTCCTTACCCAGACGCTCTTTTTCCGCTGCCACGTCAATTTCAACTTTCAACATCAGTTTAAAATCGTCGACCAACATTACTGGCGCATCGTCTTCTGGCAGTTCTGCGACAACAGATACCGTTTCCAATTTCGCAAGGGCTTGCAAATAAGGTGCATATGCCGTTAATTTTTCAGCTTCTCCAGAGGCAATCAATGGCACACGTGCCGCAGGGGAAATGGCCATTTCACCACGTAGGCGGCGGCAAACATCGACCATTTGCTTGAGCTGTGCCACCCATGCCTCCGAGGCCTCATCCAGCTTGTCTGCCTGCGCTTTTGGATAAGCTTCCAGCATAATGCTGGCACCGTATTTTTCTGTCATCGGCGCAATGGTTTGCCATATTTCTTCGGTGATAAATGGCATCACCGGATGCGCTAAACGTAGAATCGTTTCTAGCACTCGCAACAATGTGCGGCGTGTCGCACGTTGTTCAGCGTCATCTCCATGTTGAATTTGTACTTTTGCCAGCTCCAGATACCAATCGCAGTATTCATCCCACACAAATTCATAAATCGCTTTTGCGGCTAAATCAAAGCGATAATCTTCAAAGGCTTTTTCAACCTCAGCTTCCGTGCGCTGCAATATACTCACAATCCAGCGGTCGGCTTGCGAGAATTTGCGGCCACCTTCACCACAGCTTGCTGCATCAAAGCCGTTATCCTGACCTTCTGTATTCATCAATACAAAACGTGTGGCATTCCATAACTTGTTACAGAAGTTGCGATACCCATCACAGCGCTGCAAATCAAATTTAATGTCACGGCCAGGAGATGCCAATGCCGCAAATGTAAAACGCAACGCATCGGTACCATAAGCGGCAATCCCTTCGGGGAACTCTTTGCGCGTGCGCTTCTCAATCTGCTCGGCCTGTTTGGGATTCATCAGGCCCGTGGTGCGCTTTTTAATAAGTGCATCCAAGTCAATACCATCAATCAAATCAATTGGATCAAGCACGTTACCCTTGGATTTGCTCATCTTCTGCCCCTCGGCATCGCGAATCAGGCCGTGTACATAGACGTGCTTAAACGGGATTTTGCCTGTGATGTGCGTGGTCATCATCACCATGCGTGCTACCCAGAAGAAAATAATATCAAAACCTGTGACTAATACGCTTGAGGGCAAGTACTGTTGCAAGGCTTGATTCTGCGCGTCCACAGCCTCATCGCCAGTCCAGTCAAGCGTTGAGAAAGGCCACAAGGCACTTGAATACCAAGTATCCAGCACGTCGTTATCGCGCACTAAATTACCAGTGTAGCCGTCTTTTTCCGCCAAGGTTTTTGCTTCAGCTTCGTCATGTGCCACATAGACTTTGCCATTGTCAGAATACCAAGCGGGAATTTGATGCCCCCACCACAACTGGCGTGAAATACACCAATCCTGAATGTTATTCAGCCACTGATTATAAGTATTGACCCAGTTCTCTGGGTAAAACTTAATCTCTCCATTCGCTACGACATCCAACGCTTTTTGCGTGATAGATTTTCCATCCGCCGCAGGTTTACTCATGGCCACAAACCATTGGTCGGTCAACATAGGCTCAATGACTACCCCAGTGCGATCGCCACGTGGCACTTTGAGCTGGTGTTTATCCACTTTAACCAAATAACCCTGCGCTTCTAAATCGGCTACCACCTGCTTGCGCGCAGCAAAACGCTCCAGGCCTTGGTATTGTGCTGGCGCTGCTTCATTCACAAAACCTTGCAAGTTTAAAATACCGATCATCGGCAACTTGTGGCGCAAACCTACCGCATAGTCGTTAAAGTCATGTGCAGGCGTTACTTTCACCACGCCAGTACCAAAATCTTTATCCACATATTCATCAGCAATAATCGGTATCTCACGATCACATAGCGGTAATTTAACGTTTTTGCCAATCAGATGTGCGTAGCGTTCATCTTCTGGATGTACCATCACTGCTACGTCACCCAGCATGGTTTCAGGACGAGTTGTGGCCACCGTGAGATTTCCAGAACCGTCGGCAAGCGGATAGTTGATGTGCCACATAAAGCCATCTTCTTCTTCCTGTACCACTTCCAGGTCAGAAACCGCTGTGCCCAACTTTACATCCCAGTTCACCAGACGCTTGCCGCGATAGATCAAACCTTCGTTATACAAACGCACAAAGGTTTCCGTCACTACTTTGTTCAAGCCAGCATCCATGGTGAAGCGTTCGCGGCTCCAATCGGGCGAAGTGCCTAAGCGGCGCATCTGCTGGGTAATGGTGCCGCCTGAATACTCTTTCCACTCCCAGACTTTTTCCAAGAATTTTTCACGGCCCAAATCATGACGTGACACACCTTGCGCATCCAACTGGCGCTCCACGACAATTTGCGTAGCAATTCCTGCGTGGTCTGTACCTGGCTGCCACAACGTGTTATCACCTCGCATGCGATGATAACGCGTCAGCGCATCCATCAATGTTTGGTTGAACCCATGCCCCATATGCAAGGTACCTGTGACATTGGGTGGCGGCAGCAAAATGCAAAAATTATCTTTGACTTCAGGGTTTAAGCCCGCACTGTAATAACCCTTACCCTCCCAAAATGTATACCATTTGTTTTCTATGGTTTTGGGGTCAAAGGATTTAGCCAGTACTTGATCTGGTGCCTGATTGGGTGTGCTTGTATGTTGAGTATTCATAGCGCGCATTTTAACATAGGCCTCAGCGTTATCTAAAGCTAGTCACGCATATGATGCGTTGTATAAAAAGTCACTAGGAAAACTTCAACATACTCAATACCAGCACCACGACCATTGCAAAATGCACCATGGCCCAGTGACGATAACTCTCAAGTAGCGCTTGTGGAGATTGAGCAGAAATCAAAAACAAATGGCCATCTGCGGGTTTTGACAAGGTGAAGTCACCTTGAAATGCATGCATGGCATGTCTGGCCTGCACTTGAGCGATGGCATCTCGGCGCGCTAACTCCCATTCAGACATTTCTATCTCCCCGTTGCGGTCGTGATCATACTGATTCAGGAGCTTTTGCGGGTTGCGCTTCAGCTCTGCGAGTGTTGCGCGTACATCACGGTTAACCGCATCTTCATTGAAATACTCATGGCGCGTATCCAGCTGTCCAAGCACATACAATGGCTTTCCTGCTGGCAGATACGCTTCCACATAGCGGTGCTCATTTTTAAAAAAAGTACGCTGTTCGGCAAAAATGATTTCTGCCCCCCTAGGGTCCACCGTGCAAGTGCCAGTATCGTCATTAAGCTGAAAAGAAACATCACTCTCAACATACTCCAGCAATCGGTTATCAACTATTTTGCTTGAATAGCTTTGTTCACGGCGATTAGCATAGACCCATGCCCGATACCATACGCATGGAATGCCATGATAAGGCGTTTTAAGTAGCTTATCTGTTGACGCCACGCCTTGCAACTCTACATAACCCTGCGCCGCAGCGGCAATTGTAGAAACAGGTGCTTCGGTGATTTTAAGCAGCCGCCAATAATTAAAATAAGCCGCAAAAGTGCTGGCAGCCAATGCCAGTAAAATTAAAAACAACCAGGCTGCTTTCTGTGCTGTGTCTAAATGCAGCAAATAGGCCGCGTACAACATCCCTAACGGGAACGCAACGCCTATCAAATTAACCACATAAGTATTTATTCTGTTAAACACTGCTTAATCGCTTAAACAAAATCACTGCCAAGCATACACCATAGAATGGCTAACATTTGCTTATCGTAATTACTGTAAAAGCCCTGTCATTGTCGATTAAATCTGGCAGAAACGTCGATGTCCTTCAGTTGTTCGGATGAAAACTTCAACATCTCTGCACGCTCAAAGCCAAACAATGCCGCCACAATCACATCTGGGAACTGTTTAATCCTGACATTATTATTAGTAGCCGTGTCGTTATAGAACTCACGCCTATCCGCAATCTGATTCTCCAAGCCTGTAATGCGCTGCTGTAAATTTAAAAAAGTTTGATCCGCTTTTAAATTGGGGTAATTCTCTGCCACCGCAAACAAACCACCTAAGCTCGTGGTGAGTGCGGATTCAGCCAAATTCAATGCGGCAACGTCATGTGTTTCTCGCGCGGAATCCACACCAGCTCGCGCCTTTATCACGTTTTGCAAGGTTTGCGCCTCGTGCGTCATATAAACCTTGCAAGTATCTATCAGCTTCGGCAATTCATCATTTCGCTGCTTTAACAACACGTCAATATTCGCCCATGCTTTTTCCACATTATGTTTAATATTGATTAAACTGTTGTAAGTTACCACTAAATAAAATGCAATAATAATTAAAACAATCCAGAATATCATATCGTTAGCTCCCTTTTATTCCTATAAATCCTGATAAATTATAGACCACCTTATTTATAAGGCACCGAGTATGGTGGGGCCAACCTTCTCCCAATAACGGGAAAAGCGCTTTAGCCGCTGCTCGCTAATTTCCACATCCACCAATTTAGCCACGGGCTCCCATCTTGTTGCATATGGCCTCAATAATGTCTTTATTTTTGAATTCGGCGTCTCTTGCGTCACCAGTTGCCCCACGCCCTTTTGTTGCAACACGTCATAAGTGTGACCTAGCCATACTTCCACATCAATCATTTCACTTAAACAGTCTGCCATAAACTGCAATCGGTTAAGTGGCCAATCTTCATATAAAACAGGATCAAATACAAAAATCTTGGGGAAAGGCTTTTGCATTAAAAGATTACTGGCACACAACATTTCGTCATGTACGAATACGGCAATTGTTTTAGAATCTGATGATGCATGCATCGGCATTGGTTTGACTGCATATTGCTTACCAGACCCTGCCGTGGCCTGCTTAAATAAGCGTACGCTCAGCGCTTCATAGCTATCATCAAATGGACAGGTGACATGACAGTCTGCGCAGTATCTCTGGCCTGTATAGCGCGCCAGGCTCTCTTTATTGAAATAATAGGGTTTGGAACTAAATGTAGACGCCACCCATTGCCATGACAAATGGTTACTTGCCAAATCACCATCTAACAAACACAACTCAAACCAATCGGCAGCCTCGCGCCAGTCCATTTTCAAGTGATGCACAATGTAGCTTGCGAGCCACATACGCGCATGGTTATGCAAATACCCCTCACTCAATAATGTCTGAATAAACCCATCCATGCACGGCAGTCCTGTTTTTCCCTGCCTGACTGCATCACTCAAGGGTCGATATTCTAGCATGACCTTTGCGGGCTCCATTTCGCTCAATATCGCATTGTCTTTTGCATACCAGACTTGCCGCCAATAGTCGCGCCAAGCCAGCTGCATCAGCATATTTTCCGCAACCACGCCAAAACGACGCTTAACAAATACCAGCACTTCATTTAAGGTAATGCAACCATGCCGTAAATAGGGGGATAAGTGCGTGACTGCACCATTCAAAAAATTACGATTTTTAGCATAAGCGATGGCATCGACATCATTCAGCTTTTTAATGGCCTGCATACGGCCACCCGCCCACTCTGAGCGTAAATCCATGCCCTTGGCCTCGGGAAACAACCGTTTAATATAATGCAAACGTTCTATATGATCATGAGGCAATTTAATTTTTTGTATTGGCCGCATTGCTGCATTTCCGATAAATTTGCTTAAGTGTACACCACCCCGCTGCATTTCACCCAACAGCCCGATTGCAGGTAATAAAATTTTTATATGCAAAAATAATGAAATATCATGCAATAATAATCGCTCATATCGGCTATGCATATTTTATGAATATTAAGGAACAAGAATGATAGAACCCGTATGGTTTTGGGCAGTACTTGGTATTGTTTTAATCGCCTTTGAAATTTTAGCAATCGGCACGCTTTATGTTTTATGGTTTGGTTTAGCCGCGCTTTGCTTATCTTTTGCCACATGGCTCGCACCTGAGCTGCCCTACACCGTTCAGTTTATTGCTTTCGCCATACTCTCGGCCAGCTCACTATGGGTGTGGAAAAAATATGATAAAAAAACTGACAAAAATTTTGCCATCGGTCAATCTCGTGGCGAAGAAATTGGCCGCATTGGTATTGTAAAGAAACCCACAGGCCCAACCCAAACGGGCATGATTCACTTTGCCCAAGGTCTCATGGGCAGCCGTGAATGGACCGCCATTTCTGATGAAGTCATAGAAACTGGCAGCAGTGCCCAAGTAGTGGCCGTAGAAGGCAACATCCTGCGTATCAGCAAATCGCTCTAACCTTTTAACCTCAACATTTTCAACCTCAACAAAAGGAATTCCAAATGACAGAATTTAGTTTTGTACTGATATTTCTAGTAATCGTCGCTATCGTCAAAGGTGTGCGCATCGTGCCACAAGGTGAAGAGTGGGTGGTGGAACGCTTAGGTAAGTTTGCTGGGATCTTAACGCCTGGACTCCATGTGATTAACCCTGTATTCACTAAAGTAAGCTACAAAGTGACCACTAAAGATATTATTCTAGACGTGCCCGAGCAAGAGGTCATCACCAAGGACAATGCTGTAATTTTAGCCAATGCCATTGCATTTATTAAAGTCAGCAAAATTGAGCGCGCAGTTTACGGCATTGAAAACTTCCGTGAAGCCATGCGCAACATGGTACAAACCAGCCTGCGTTCGATTATCGGCGGCATGGATTTAAACCAGGCGCTCACCTCGCGCGAGCGCATTAAAACAGAATTAAAAACTGCAATTGCTGATGAAGCACTAGACTGGGGTTTGACTGTTAAATCGGTAGAAATTCAAGACATCAAACCATCACGCAACATGCAGGATGCCATGGAAAGACAAGCCGCGGCTGAGCGTGAGCGCGTTGCCGTAGTGACTGAGGCCGAAGGCGCCAAACAATCGCTCATTTTAAATGCTGAGGCTCGCCTTGA
>JAQTXW010000020.1 GCA_028688575.1 Methylotenera sp.
ATATACCTGGCACATCACTATGGGGGTGAACTATGGTGGCCGCAAGACTCAGAGGCTTTAGCCAAGATTAGCGCTTGGCTTTTCACGGTATCTAATGAGATTGCACGAGGCCCCAACGCTTTAAGACTACATCATAAATTTGGCCGTCAAATTAACATTGAAGATGCCCTGACAGTGACTGAAACGATACTTAATATCATGGAAGATTATTTATCTAATCACGACTGGATTGCGTTGGATGTACCAACGATTGCGGATGTTGCGTTATATCCGTACATAGCCCTTGCCCATGAAGGAAAAGTTGATCTATCGCGCTTTTCTTCTACAGTTGCTTGGTTAGCAAGATTCAAAGCATTACCTGGATACGTCAGTATGCCTGGGATGTAGCATGATTTTTACCTAAATAATGACTAAACCACTTATCCATAAAGGAGAATTAGCATGAATGTAACTACTGAAGCCCGCCCACCGTTCCCTCCATTCACGCGGGAAACTGCTACACAAAAAGTACGCATGGCTGAAGATGGCTGGAACAGCCGCGACCCTAAGCGCGTTGCGCTTGCTTACACGCTTGATAGCGTTTGGAGAAACCGCTCGGAGTTTCCACGTGGGCGTGCAGAGATAGAGTCTTTTCTAAGCCGTAAATGGGTTCGCGAAAATGAATACAGATTAATTAAAGAATTATGGGCTTTTGAAGGCAACCGAATCGCCGTTCGCTTTGCGTATGAATGGCATGATGCGGCAGGCAACTGGTTTCGTTCGTATGGTAATGAAAACTGGGAGTTTGATGAAAATGGTCTAATGCAAAAGCGCTTTGCCAGCATCAATGATTTAGCCATTACAAAATCAGAACGTAAATTTCATTGGCCACAAGGTCGTCGTCCTGATGATCATCCTGGTTTAAGTGATTTAGGTTTGTAGATAACCAATAATTGACCCATATCACAATGCTAAAACAGTTAAGCGCCAATTATCTATAGTATTTTCCAATAGACGGGCGGAATGAAAGCTAAAGTCAATTATTAAGCTTTATTTTTCCGCCTGCATGCCCCTGGACTAACCCCCATGCATTTTTTAAACGCCTTGCTGAAAGAAGCCTCTGATTGATAACCAGACTGCTCAGCAACCGCCTGCATGGAAATATGGCTTGTCTCTAACAATTTCCTGGCATTTTGCATGCGCCACCGTGTTAGATAATTGATAGGCGTCTGCCCCACCAGCGTGTGAAAACGCTGCGCAAAAGCGGTGCGTGACATCCCAGCTTTATTGGCAAGCGACTCGATTGACCATGCGTATTCAGGATGCTGATGCATCGCATTTAAGGCCAATCCTAATTTAGCATCAGCTACCGCGCCCAACACCCCTGCTGGCGTTTGTGTTTGTGCGATATAAGCACGAATAATCTGCGTAAATAGCACCTCCACCAATCGATTCACAACAGCGGCAGTACCAGGTTGCGTGTTTCGGATTTCATGACTAATAAAGTTAATCGTGGTCTGCAACCACGAAAACTCCGTAGCATCGGTGCCTTTAATATGAATGAATGCAGGCAAAGCTTGCAGTAAGGGAGATTTTTCATCACGGTCGAATTCAAAATAACCGCAAAGAATATTGGCTTGATGATCACCTTGTCCATAAACAACAGGACCATAATGCTCAATAGACTGCTCACCAATGATGTCTTCTGGCGGAATTGCTTTTGCAGAGAGGGAGTCAAGCAACAGGTGCGCATGACCATGTGGAAATAAAACCAGATCCCCCGCATTCAAACAGACGGGTAACGCCTCACCTACCACATCCATCCAGCAAGTACCACGCGTCACTACGTGAAATTCTGCGACTGGCGTTTGCGGAATATCCATGCCCCAAGGACCCGACAATTCACATCTAAAGTAAATTCCGCCACTCAGGCGCATCGCCTTCAATATGTTAGTTAGTGCGTCCATTATTATAATTCCGTATTAATACACATAAATTATGCACTATTTATCATTTTTATTACAAAGGTATAAGAATATTATTCCACCCATGCCAAATAAATAGCAGTGATGTGAGTGCTGCTTGGTTACGTTTTAACAAATTAAAGGATAAACAATATGCCATTAGTACAAATTAAAGGGATCGCTAGTTATTTAAATACAGTGCAGAAGCAAGATCTTATTAAACGCATTACTGATGCCGTCATAGCTGTCGAAGGTGAAGGTGCGCGACCTGTGACATGGGTCATTGTTGAAGATGTGCCATCAGGCACATGGGGGGTTGGCGGACAGCCGATCACAACAGAGGCCTTTAAACAACTCGTTGCGCAATCCAGTTAGCAACCAAATTCAATCAATCTCAAGGAGAATATCGTGTCATCAAACTACAAAATTAAACTTTCAGCGCTCACAATAGACAATGCTGAACCTGAAGCAAAATCATTGCTCGAAAGCGCTAAAAAGAACTTGGGGTTTATCCCCAACATGTACGCATACATGGCTAACGCCCCCATTCTTTTGGATAGCTATTTATACGCCTATGCATTATTTCGCCAAAAATCTGGTTTTACACCTGTTGAGCAGGAAGTCATATTTTTAACCATCAGCAAAGAAAACGGCTGCCATTATTGCGTAGCTGCACACAGCTTTGTGGGCGATGCGATGAGCAAAGTGCCTACCGAAGTCACAGACGCCATTCGTGAAGGCATCACTATTCCAGATACAAGACTTCAAGCACTTAGCGTATATACCAAGATATTGCTTAACTCACGCGGCCATCCTTGTGAAGAATCAACGGCAGCGTTCTTTGCAGCGGGTTATCACGAATCAGACATTCTAAACATCGTGCAGGCCATCAGCGTAAAAGTGCTTAGCAACTATGCTAACCACCTGTTTCAAACACCGTTAGATGACGTTTTTAAAGTGCGTGCATGGCAAGAAACAAGCCATACACAAACCTGCAATACAGGCAAATGCACGGCTTAACAACAGTTTTAGTATTGCTATTCCAGTGACGTAAGCTCTGGAATAGCATTTGCCATGCTTAAACTATAAGGAGAAACCAATATGTCTGAGTTAATAAAGTTCAACATCAAACAACATACACAAGCACCACTGAGACTTGCCTATGAAATGGACTTTAACGCATCCCCCGAGGCACTATTTCAAACCATTTCTGATCACAACGCCGTGCTGAACTGGGTGCCACTCATGAAGTCGGTATCAATGGAGCATCAGCAAAATAATACACAAGCATGCGACGTAGGCTCTGTAAGACATTGCAGCCTACATGCCATGGGCGGTATAGATGAAACCATACTCTGGTGGAACCCACCTTATGGTTACGCTTTTAAGGTAGAAGCAAAATCAAAAATAATGATGCCAACTGTCGATCATGTTTCAGTGATGCAAATCGACCGACTTGCAGAGGGCGGTAGCCATCTGACTTGGCAGCACTATTACAACTGGCGTGGTTTATTGATGCGCCATATCACAGCCATCATGTTTCCGAAAATGATGAAAACCGCGCTTAACAACATACGAAAAGTGCTTCACGAAGCACCCGAGCAAACATGTGCAACAACGGGTTGCCAGAAAACCTGTCCGAAATGACAAACTCAAGTATGGCGGGCGGGAAATTTTCATCAACAGCATCTGCCTTGCTCGATTCATCCCATGCAACTTACTATAAAAGTGTAAAAAATGACAACATCAGACAACATGACGTTGATTATGCAGGAAATTAATCTCACGTTTGGCTTTGTGCCCAATCTGTTTACTGCCTATAAAAAGCATCCTGCACTACTGGAAGCCAATTGGAATAAGGTGAAAGCTGTGCTATTAAGCGGTAAAGTTAAACGAAAAACAAAAGAAATGATCGCACTTTTAGTGTCTGTAGATAACAACTGCGGCTACTGTGTTGCCGCGCATATTGCAGCGCTCAAAAGTATGAAAATAGAAGAAACACAGATAGACGCACTGCTCATCGGGCTCTTTCCTGCTGGCTGCACGCCAACCGACATCGCCTTAATTCAATTCTCTCGTAAAGTAAATCAATACTGGCGAGATATGCAAGAGGTTGACCTAGTCACACTTAAGCAATTAGGTATTAGTGATGCTGAAATCCTTGAAGTTATCGGTGTCGTTGAGCTATTTGCAGGCTTTAACCGCTTTGCGAGAACCATGCAAGTTCAAGTGGATTTTTGGTACTAGGGAAACTCCTCATCCTCGCAGATACTCACACTGCGTACTTATGGACATAACACAACTTCACGCCAGCATCGCTCAACAGCATGTGCGATGCAACTGAACTGGTGGACACTTCATGGAGCCATAACTGCAAAATACGCAACAATCACCAGATTTTGGCTTGAGCAACATGTGACAATTCTCACACGCATAAAACCACTCGCAAGCATCGGTAGTCATGCACTCTGTTTCATCATGACCACAGTGCGGGCAGGTAATTGTTGAGTCAAGGATGACTGGGTTCATTTAACACCATTCACTAGGAGTGTGGACTCAAAAGTTACCGTATTGGGTATCCAGACTTGCACGTCCATGGCGTACCCGTATTAGCCATTTCATGAGTAAAAACAAAAGCAAAAGGCTGCCAGCTAAATATAACAAGACAATTCTAGAGTGCTCCAAATGCCCGATCATGATATTAATTTGACTCGCAAACGTCATGCCGAGTGAAACACCAAGACTCGCCCATAAAATTGCGCCTATGCCATCGTAAAGACAAAACAGTCGATAAGGTACGCCCGACATTCCTGACATGGGTGCGGCAAATGTTCTAAATCCAGGAATAAAGCGTGCATAAATCAGCGACCTTGCACCAAAATGCAGTAATTGATCTTCAGTTTTAGCCATGCACGCACCCGAGCCAAAGCTCATTTTGCAATACACCTGGATGATGCGGCGCGAACCGCTACGACCGATTGCATACCAAAGGCTATCACTCAATAATGCGCCAGTTGCTGCAGCCAGTACTGCTGGCGCCAAGGCGAAATCTCCGCTGGCAACAAGACTACCCGCTAACAACAATATAATCTCTCCAGGCATAGGAAAGCCTGAGTTATCGAGCATGACGCCGAAAAAAATGGCAAGATATCCATACTGCAAGAACAGTGCAAAAGTTTGATGCGCGACAGATTCCATTGACAGCCACCTACTGATTAAAAAAATAAAAAAAATTAAACACTGCCAAGGTGCTAATTGCGTACATATTCAACCCAAATTAAGTTTGCAATGCATTAGTTTATGGTTAAACTGAAATTAACTTAGCGTTAGACGCATATTGTTAGACGCCTATGCCATGCCATTTCTTACAATCGCCTAAAAATCCATTTTGTAAGAAATGTCTTTTCCGCACGTCTAATGAGCAGCTCAGACGCCAAAATTTTTTAAGCTAATCTTTAAGGACAAAGACAATATGTCACCTTTACTCAACAATTCAAAACGCCTCGCACTGGTGCTTGCAATCCTGCGCTATACCATATTTATCACCATGGCGATGTGGACTATGGACAAGTTTGTACGCCCTGATCATGCGGCGGCAATTTTTGAGCATTTTTATGGGCTCGCAGGGCTTGGCGTAAGCTTGGTTTATGCGTTGGCTACGGCTGAGGCTGCATTGTTAATTGCATTTCTGATAGGCTTGAAGCCGCGTTTTACTTACGGTACCGTACTCATACTGCATGGTATTTCCACCCTGGCCTCATATCAACAGTACCTCAATCCGTTCGATGGTAACAACCTGCTATTCTTTGCGGCATGGCCAATGTTAGGCGCTAGTTTTACGCTTTATCTCCTGCGGGATTTTGATATATGGCGCATGGCAACTTGTTGCGGTCATTGTAAAAATAAAGCTGAGTAATGGCTTAACTTAAACTAGGGGTAAACATCATGGCACTCGTTTCATTACGTCAACTGCTGGATCATGCCGCTGAACACGATTACGGCATTCCCGCGTTCAACGTCAACAATATGGAGCAGGTGCACGCCATTATGCAAGCTGCAGACGAGGTCAATAGCCCCGTTATTCTGCAAGCCTCAGCGGGTGCGCGCAAATACGCAGGCGAGGCCTTTTTACGACATCTGGTATTAGCTGCCATTGAAACTTACCCGCACCTCCCTGTTGTTATGCATCAGGACCACGGTCAGTCTCCAGCAGTGTGTATCCAGTCCATGCGCTCTGGTTTTTCTAGCGTGATGATGGACGGTTCACTGCTGGAAGATGGCAAAACACCTTCCAGCTATCAATACAATGTAGAAATGACTAAAAAAGTGGTCGAGATCGCGCATGCGATTGGTGTTTCCGTTGAAGGTGAGTTAGGTGTGCTTGGCTCATTGGAGTCCGGCTTGGCAGGTAAAGAGGATGGCGCAGGCGCGGAAGGTCATTTAAGTCAATCACAATTGCTCACCTCCCCTGAGGAAGCAGCGGATTTCGTTGAAAAAACAGGCGTGGATGCATTGGCAATCGCGATTGGCACCTCTCACGGCGCCTATAAATTTAGCCACCCTCCAACAGGTAAAACTTTAGCCATTGATAGAATTCAGGAGATTCATACACGCATTCCTAATACACATTTGGTCATGCATGGCTCCTCTTCAGTTCCACAAGAGTGGTTACATATCATTAATGAATTTGGGGGGGAGATGGGTGAAACCTATGGCGTACCAGTGGAAGAAATCGTACACGGTATTCAAAACGGTGTGCGTAAGGTGAATATAGACACCGACCTGCGTATGGCTTCTGCAGGCGCAATTCGCAGATTTTTTGTGCAACAGCCCAAAGAATTTGACCCAAGAAAATTTCTTTATGCTGCGACATTAGCCATGCGAGATATATGCAAAACCAGATACGAAGCTTTTGGCTCGGCTGGCATGGCATCACAAATAAAACCCATTCCATGTGAACGTATGGCTGATCTTTACAAGGCAGGAAAACTGCAAGCTGTCGTCAAATAAACAGGCTGTCGTCAAATAAATCTGATGAACTACCACCTTAAAGCAGTCAAAAGGATTCAAACATGCGTCGAAAATTAATTGTAGGCAACTGGAAAATGCACGGTGACATTCACAGCAACCAAGTGCTCCTTAATCAACTGACCGAGGGTTTACATGACTTAAATAAAGCTGACTATGTTGTATGCGTCCCTAACCCCTATCTATGCCAGACCAGGGATTTACTCCACAAGACTAACATCGCTTGGGGCGGGCAGAATGTAAACCAGCATGAACAAGGTGCATTTACAGGAGCTGTTGCACCGCACATGCTCACAGATTTTGGTTGCTCATATGTACTGCTGGGCCACTCTGAACGGCGTAGTATTTTTCATGAAACCAATTTAACCGCCTCGGCCAGATTCGAGGCCGCAATTAATGCAGGATTAACGCCTATTTTCTGCGTGGGTGAAACACTGGCTGAACACGATGCCGGATTAACAGAGGTGATTGTAGCGAGCCAAATGGATGCAGTCATGGCAACGCTGGATGAACATGAATTTGCCTTGGCAATGCAACTCAACATGGTTTTTGCCTACGAACCAGTCTGGGCAATTGGTTCTGGCAAAACAGCAAGCCCCGAACATGCGCAATTAGTGCACCATTTCATACGCAACCGCATTGCAAAGCGCAATCAAGACGCAGCAAAAAAAGTAAGAATACTTTATGGCGGTAGTTTAAAAGCTAAAAATGCAGAAGACTTATTCAGCATGCCAGATATAGATGGCGGATTGGTTGGCGGGGCTTCATTGTTAGCTGATGAATTCATTGCTATATGCCGCATCGCCAATAAGTACGAACAAACATAAAAAATAATGCATTAGGCATAGTGTAAAAAAATTAAATGCATCACTATGTGTCATCAATTATTACAGTTATAAATCAGTGATAAGAAGGAATAGAGCACCATGAGTCAAGTAATTATGTACACCACTAACACCTGTCCATATTGCCTTGCGGCAGAACGTCTATTGCATAGCAAAGGTGTAGAGCATATCGATTTTATCCGAGTGGATTTGGATTTTCAAAAACGCACGGAAATGATAGAAAAAACCGGAAGGCGCACCGTGCCGCAAATTTATGTTGGCGACTACCATGTAGGCGGCTTTGATGATCTGCAAGATTTAGAACATTCTGGCAAATTGAAGCAGCTACTGGAAATTAATTAACACGATTAATTGCTCCTTTAAAAAAAAGATTACTCACGCTATCAAGCTAAGATTAAACCCAGACTTTCATTAGGACTTGCAATGGCAATGCCGCACAGTTTGATGGATTTATTGTGCAGATTTTTATGGGCAATAGTCGTTCTATTGACAGAAAATATGCACAATAAAGACGCAAAATGGGCAAGTTGAAATGCAAGTAGATGTAAAATCGCCTAATGGAAAATCTGGGTTAAAATATACTCCAGCTGATACCCACCGACTGGAGTGAAAAAGAAATGACAATAGACACTAGCGTGCTCAATGCCTTGCGCCCTGATATGACACGTTTTGCCTATCTTCTATTGCGCGACCAGCACGCAGTAGAAGATGTGATTCAGGAAACCATGCTCACTGCCATTGAGAAACAAGACGGCTTTAAAAATAAATCCAGCTTAAAGACATGGCTCTTTAGCATATTGCGTAACAAAACAATTGATGCATTACGTCGTGGCAAGCGCGAAGTGAATATTTCCACACTCTCCAACGATGAAGATGACGGCCTAGAAGAAGTGTTATTTAACCACCACGGCGCGTGGAATATGGAAACCAAACCAAATACCTGGAGCAATCCCGATGCGTCATTTGAACAAAAACAATTTTGGGCGGTTTTTGATGCATGTCTGAATCATTTACCCTCGCAAACTTCACGTATTTTTATGATGCGTGAATTTCTTGAGTTTGAAGTGGATGACATTTGTAAGGAATTAAACTTATCAACGTCTAATTGCTGGGTGATTCTGCATCGCGCACGCACCAAATTACGTCTTTGTTTAGATACCAAGTGGTTTTCTGGGCAGGGCTTTCAAGCATCTAGGAGTTAATCATGATGAACTGTAAAGAGGCTAACCAATTAATGTCTCAGGAGTTAGACCGCAAGCTAACTTGGAGAGAGCTAGCTGCACTTAAATTCCATGTCACGTTATGCGATGGCTGTGCAAATGCGAGAAAGCAAGTGAGCTTTATTCATCACGCCTGCAAGCATGCCTTTGGTTTAGAAGATGAAAAGAAATAACAAAATCAGTTAGTTATCCATGCGTCGATTATTACATTTTATACTCACAAGACAAGTGCTCTTGGGTGCAGCTAAAGTGAGTCTTGTTGTAGGCACTCTACTTAACCTTATTAATCAGTGGGATTACCTTATTGCGGCACAAAGTCTAATGCTTGGTCACGCGTTAATGAACTATATGGTGCCATTTTGCGTCTCTGCATACAGTGGTGCCAAAGCGCTTGAATCAAAAAACCGCTCAATATAAACCAGATACCAAGCGTTCTCAGCTTTTAGCGATGGCGCATTATCTTTCAATGCTTAATCTAAGTTTAACCAGAACAACAAATGACTAAACCCATATTTCCCAGAACGCCATCACTGGCTGATAAAGAAGAAGCCATCTCACGAGAAGAAATTCGCACATATTTCCACCACACATTTTACCGTTACGAGTCCCTATTTGAAACACTGGCAAATAATGAGGCTTATTATCACAGGCCAATCACGTTACGGCATCCTCTGATTTTTTATTACGGTCATACCGCTACTTTCTTTGTGAACAAATTAACCTTGGCAGGCTTGATGCACGAACGCATCAACCCAAAATTCGAGTCCATGTTCGCAATTGGCGTGGATGAAATGAGCTGGGATGACCTTGATACCCAGCATTACGAGTGGCCAACAGTGCATGAGGTGCGCGTATATCGCAATGCTGTATTTTCATTCGTAGACACGCTCATCAGCACACTGCCACTCACACTGCCTATTGATTGGCAAAGCCCATGGTGGGTGATACTGATGGGCATTGAACACGAACGCATCCACCTCGAAACCTCCTCTGTCTTAATTCGCCAGCAATCCCTTGAATATGTGCGTCCACATCCCAATTGGCAGGTTTGTGATGAGTCAGGCACGCCACCTCAGAATCAACTTGTGAGCGTACCCGCAGGCCAGGTGAATTTGGGCAAACAAAAAACCGATGCCACTTACGGCTGGGATAACGAATATGGTCACCATAGCGCAGACGTGAATGCATTTCAGGCGAGCCGTTATCTGGTAAGTAACCAGGAGTTTCTGGATTTTGTGTTAGCAGGCGGTTACCAAACCCAAGCCTATTGGGAAGAAGAAGGCCAAGGCTGGCTAGCGCATGCGGGTGCTGAGCACCCTACTTTCTGGATAAAAGTCAATGACAGCTGGCAACTCAGATGCATGACTGAAGTCATTCCCATGCCTTGGGACTGGCCCGTTATTGTGAACTACCATGAGGCCAAAGCATTCTGTAATTGGAAGGCAAAAACAACAGGTGCATCTTACCGACTACCGACTGAAGACGAATGGTATCGCATCTACGATGTCGCAGAGCTTGCCGAAATACCGCAGGCGACTAAAGCCCATGCTAACATTCATCTTGACGTCTATGCCTCATGCTGCCCAATCCATCAATTCCAGCATGGGGAGTTTTTTGATGTGATAGGGAACGTCTGGCAATGGACAGAAACGCCGATTTACCCTTTTGAAGGCTTTGAGGTGCATCCTTATTACGACGATTTCACCGCCCCCACTTTTGATGGCAAGCATAATTTAATTAAAGGCGGCTCATGGATATCCTGCGGCAACGAAGCATTAAAAAGCGCACGCTATGCGTTTAGACGTCACTTTTTTCAACATGCAGGCTTTCGCTATGTCGTGAGTGATACCCCAGTCAACATAGCCACGTCACATTACGAAAGCAATCAACTGCTTTCAGAATATGCGGAGTTTCACTATGGTGACACTTATTACCACGTCCCAAATTTTTCTAAAGCATTAAGTGACATTGCCATCGAAGCCATGGGTAACAAACCCGCACGCAAAGCCTTAGACCTTGGTTGCGCGTCTGGGAGGGCCACCTTTGAACTTGCCCGTCATTTTGACCATGTCACAGGGATCGATTTCTCAGCACGATTTATAGGCCAAGGTGTGCAGTTAGCACAGCAAAACATCCTGCGTTATACACTGATTGAAGAAGGTGAGCTTGCAAGTTACAAAGAGCGCTCACTTAAATCGCTGGGTTTGGAAGCTTACCGCCATAAAGTCGAGTTTTTTCAGGGGGATGCCTGCAACCTTAAACCCCTGTTTACAGGTTACGACTGTATCTTGGCTGCCAACCTGATAGACCGCTTATATCGCCCAAGAAAATTACTGGAAACCATTCATACCCGCCTCAATCTGGGTGGCTTGCTGGTAATTGCATCCCCATATACATGGCTAACCACACATACACCGCGTGAAGAGTGGATAGGCGGCTTTAAACGTGATGGTGAGAACTTTAGTACATTGGATGGCTTAAAGGCCATATTAGGCGTTCACTTTAAGTTAGTCAGCAACCCGATTGAAGTGCCGTTTGTGATTAGAGAAACAAAGAGAAAATTTCAGCACACTCTCTCTGAAGTCACGCTATGGGAACGCATTAAGTGAGTGAATTATTCAACTTTGATCAGCCCCTCTCACGTGACCATACTAACAGCCTAAAATACGATGCAAGGCAGTCTGTATTTGGCAAACAGGATGTTATTCCGATGTGGGTTGCCGACATGGACTTTGCAACACCCATTGCGGTCACTGAGGCATTACGCAAGCGTGCAGAACACCCGATTTACGGGTACTCAACTTACCCTGAAAGCCTGTACGATGCATTGATTCAATGGCTTAAATGCCGACATCAGTGGCATGTGGAGCGCGATTGGATCGTGATGAGCCCTGGTGTTGTGCCCTCATTGCATGCCGCGGTCATGGCATTTACCCAAGCCGATAGCCCTGTTATCATACAGCCCCCTGTGTACTTTCCTTTCTTTACAGCAGCAACCCACACAGGTAGACAGGTGTTAGAAAACCCGCTCCAGTTTGCAAACAATCGTTATCAAATAGATTTTGATCACCTGGCACAATGCGCCACTGCATCTGATTTGCTCCTGTTCTGTTCACCTCACAACCCTGTGGGAAGAGTTTGGCGCCAGGACGAATTAACGCGTTTACTTGCGATTGCAGAACAAAATAATTTAGTCGTATTTTCCGATGAAATTCATGCGGATTTAATTTATCCTGACTATCAGCATCAAGTCTTAGCAAAACTTGCAAATAATCAGTCTTCTATCATCACAGCGGTTGCACCAAGCAAAACATTTAACATCCCCGGCTTAAATCTCTCGGCACTTATTGTGCCAGATGCAAATCATCGCCAAGCTATTACGCGTGCTTTTGATACTTTGCATGCGAGTGCTGCCAATCCGTTTAGCATTACCGCATTTGAAGCGGCGTACACGCATGGCGAGAAATGGCTTGATGCCCTGCTCATATATTTAACACAAACACGTTATTTAGTAAGTGACTACCTAACTCAACACCTACCCCAAATCAAACTAATTTCACCAGAAGGCACTTATTTACTGTGGCTAGACTGCAATGCTCTAGGCATGAGTGATAGCCAGTTAAAGGCTTTGTTTACACAGCAAGCAGGCGTCGGCTTGAGTCCTGGGGTTTTATTTGGTCACGCAGGTTGCGGATTCATGCGTATGAATATCGGCACATCTCAGCAGACTGTATTAAGCGCACTTGAGCGCATCAAACAGGCAATCTCGGGCTAATTTTCTCAAATTAAATGATGGTCTTAATCTAACGCCTAAACCATTACCCGTTACAGAGACCACCAACCACAGTCAGCCATGCAGACTAGCTATGGCAACCGCTGAGAAAAATGCTCCGATATTGCATCTAACGCGATTAAAAAGGGTTGGGGTGTAGTGGATTACACCAAAAGTGCTGGTCGTGTTTTTATGTAATCTGGTTGCATGTGAGCCGTTTTGCGGTGGATTATTTTCGCCAATACGCTGGCACTTCATCTCGATAACGCCTAAAGATAAGATTGGCTATCAATGCCGTCCAGCCAGTTTGATGCTGCGCACCTAAACCTTGCCCAGATTCGGCATGGTAATATTCATGTAATGTCAGTAAGTCTTGCCAATGTGTGTCATGTTGTTTTGGATGCCTCTCAGGAAAAGCAGGGACATATCCATGCTCATTTCTTCTAACCGTATCAACTACACGGTCTGCCAGCAACTTGCTCGCCTGCTTCAAGTTGATAGATTGCCCACCTAAACAGGGCGCAGGAAATGTATATCCATCACCTAAATAGCGGGCATATTTTTCCAGCACCTGTATCAACATATAATTGGTGGGCATCCATACTGGACCTCGCCAATTTGAGTTGCCTCCAAATAAACCATTGGTTGATTCACCAGGCACATATTCAATCACCGCCTGGCCAATGCCTGGAATATGACCTAAATCAGAACGCATGGCATGCAATTTTGAAACACTGCGTATGCCATAGCGCGATAAAAACTGTTCTTCGTCAAAAATTCGGCTAAGCACGCGGGTGAGCATATACACATCCACTAATGCCAGCATGTGTTCGCCTCTCTCATTGGTGTGCGTCGGGCAGGCGCAATAGGTATGACCATCTAACATGCCACCTCTGTTTTTATTCATGACAGCCACAAACCTGGGTGCATTTTTCAGCATGCTGGGATCGATAACCTCACATGCAAACAGGGGAATAATCCCTACCCATGAAAACACATCAATGCGCTGCATGCTTCCATCAGGCATGGTCACCAAATCTTTAAAAAAACCGTCTTTATCATCCCATAATGAAACTGATAAAGCACTCATGCCTGTCATTGTTTTCGCTATCGCCAGAAACTGGCTATAGCACTGAATGGCAATATCCTGATAACTATCATCCTCATTGGTAATTTCCAACGCCATGGCGGTAAGATTCAACGCGAACATGGCCATCCAGCCCGTAGCATCGGCCTGTTTCAACATATATCCCTCAGGCAGCGGGCGTGAACGATCGTAAACAGAAATATTATCCAGCCCTAAAAATCCACCTCCAAACACATTTTGACCTTCTGCATCCTTACGGTTAATCCACCAGGCATAATTGAGTAACAACTTATGCAACACTCGCTTCAAAAACGTGACATCTCCTTTACCTGCCTGTATACGCTCAGCGCGATACACTTTAAGCGCGCCCATGGCATGTACAGGTGGATTGGTGTCTCCAAATGCCCACTCATAGGCAGGAATTTGCCCATTAGGGTGCATGTAACGTTCTGAAACCAATAACTCAATTTGACTTTTTGCAAAATGCACATCTACGGGTGCAAATGCCGCACAGTGAAATGCCAGATCCCATGCTGCAAACCATGGGTACTCCCATTTATCTGGCATTGAAATCACATCGGATGCCTTCAAATGTTGCCAATGTGCATTGCGTCCATGCTTATGCGAGGCTGGTGGTGCTGATATATCCCCTTTTAACCAGGTTTCAACATCATAATGATAAAACTGTTTATTCCATATCAGTCCAGAAAACGCCTGGCGCATAATACGGCTATCTTCAAGCGTGGCATCAGGCAGTAATGATTGATAAAACGCTTCAAATTCAGACGCTCGCTGCGCCATGATTTTTTTGTGTTGCAAGAAAGGCTTTTTATTAGGTGTTTCTATTGACTTGACGCTGGTTAACACCAGATCGATGCGTTCGGTTTTTCCTGCCGCGACCATGAGTTTGTGAGCTGCCGCAAATTTGGTGCCTTGCTGTTGAGGATTTATCGCTTTATGTTCATGATGGATAAGATAGCGATGAAATGCGTCTTTTACATAAGGACTCTCGTTTGCAACACCCCACAATTGCTGCTGGTTAGTTTCATTCTCCGTATAAAGCGGATCAGCATCCTGCATGCCATATAACGCATATAATCCTAATTCAGCATGCGCTGCCATTACAGCCCATTTCGCCCCCTCTGGTGCAGGCGTTGCAGATAAGTTGGGTTTTTCTATAGCATGCTCTGACCAAGACCAAGTGTTACGAAACCATAATTGCGGCAGTACCCACGCAGATGCAGGCGCATCACCTCGGTTCGTTACTTCTACACTGATATGCAATCGATCAAATTCAGCCTTGGCATATTTAACCTCCACATCCCAATAGCGATTTTCTGCAAAGACGCCTGTATCCAGCAAACTATAAGTGCTAGCATCTCGGCCGCGCTGTTTATTCTCATCAATAAGGGTTTGGTAGGGAAATTCGCGTTGTGGATATTTATACAAATATTGCAACCAGGCATGCGAAGGCAATGCACCTTGATAAAAATAATATTCTTTAACATCTTCACCATGGTTGCCTTGGTTACCTGTCAAACCAAAGGCGCGCTCCTTCAATATCGGATCTTCACCATTCCAAAGAGCTATGGAAAAACATAACCGTTGCTGCTCATCCGAAATGCCGCCTAAGCCGTCCTCATTCCAGCGGTACGCTCTAGTGCGTGATTGATCGTGATCAAAATATTCCCAAGCAGTACCCGCTTCACTATAGTCTTCACGCACGGTACCCCAAGCTCTTTCTGAAAGATAAGGGCCCCATAAATACCAGTTCACCTCATGATTAGCCTGCTGTTTTAACCTGACCTGCTCTGCATTGATTGTTGTTTTATGATGTTTCATGATCTTGGCTTTCTATATTACGTGGTGACAAAACGGGGGCACCGTTGCGCGCACGCTCAAGTTTCACCCATGCCTCTATCAGACACGCGACACTCCAGGCCTGCATAGGTGCACCACGTGGCGTATGCGGATAATCACCATCAAATATCTCTGAAATAGTGCCCAAACCTGCTTCCATCAAGTGATTTCTGATTTCATCAAGACGTGAGAGCGCCAACGCCGCATCATTGCTAACTTTAAACTCGGCTAAAGCAAAATGCGGCAGCAACCAAGCCCAGACCGTGCCTTGATGATAAGCGCCATCCCGCGCCAGAACACCGCCTGTATAGCGAGGTTGATAATCCGCATCTTCAGGGGACAAGGTACGCAAACCATAGGGGGTCAGCAAATGTTTAGCGACCTCTTTCACAATGCGTGCCTGCACTCTTTTTTCTAATGGGGAGTACCGTAAACTGACAGCAAATATCTGGTTGGGGCGTATGCGCTCACAGTGATGCTTGGTGCCGTCTTCTGCCTGAACATCCAGCACATCATACAGCCCACCCTGTGGCTTAATGAAGCGAATAAAACTCGCCTTAACCTTTGCAGCAAGTGCTGCATAAGGTGTATTTTCTTTTTTCATTAAATCACTAAAGTTCTCCATACATTTCAGCGCGTTATACCACAAGGCATTGACTTCAACCGCCTTGCCTCGGCGTGGCGTCACCACCCAATCACCGACCTTAGCATCCATCCAGGTCAGTTGCAGGCCCTGCTCCCCTGCCATCAGCAAACCATCCTTGATATCCATTTGTATACCATAGCGCGTGCCCTTGGTGTACCAGTCAATAATCTCCTGCAATGTGGAATAAACTGCTTTTAAGCTGGCAATGTCATTGCTGGCAGATAAATATGAGCGCCATGCTTCGATATACCATAGTGCGGCGTCCACTGTGTTGTATTGAGGTGTTTGATTGCTTTCAGGAAAAGTATTGGGCAACATGCCCTGATTAACAAAATGTGCAAAAGTACTTAAAATATTATGCGCGGAAGAAAAACGACCCGTTTTAAGCGTTAGCCCAGGTAGCGCGATCATGGAGTCCCGGCCCCAATCACTAAACCAAGGGTAACCCGCAATGATAGATTCTCCATATGGAAAGTCATCCAATGGTCTATCAATAATAAAATTATCTGCCGACAGCAATAACTGCCTAATCCAGCAAGGTGTTTCACAAAGCTCAGGGATTAACATCCCTGCGCGCGTTAGCTGCGCAATATCATGCGCCTGTCTGCGACGCATAGATTCTGTGATATACGGTGAAGCATCTTCATCCAGTGAAACTACAAGGCCACTCCACTCGTTCCACACCTGCATATTGAAACTTGCCACGCACAGGTGAGCATCTCTATCTGCCAATCCGCGCTCTGTTTCAATTGCAAGTGCAAAATCCTCTATCCAATCATGACGGCTGCGCAATTTGCCTGCGTTGGTTTTAAAATGCAGCCTAGCCTGCCCGTGTTGCTGCACGGTGAGATGCGTTTCATCGCCTTCAATTACAGGGTTGAAATGCCACATACTCGACTCACCATGATGGTCACGCTGATTCACTAATAAATTAACCGATAGCGCAATGGGGCGATCAACTTGATTGACTAAACGCCAGGCAATATAAGTTGTGTTCTTACCATGCTCCATCCATATCGTTTGCTCTACAATCAAATCGCCAATCACATAACGCCACACTGGCACACTGCCATCCAGTCGAAAAGAAGCCATGTGCACATACCCTTGTGGCTCAATTGCGCCGCTACCCCAATGATTGCTGAATAATGGGTAAGATTGATTGCTATCATGTAAAGTGGCATCTGCCTTGGCAAAAACTAAATGACGTCCGAGTGGCGGCTTGGTCGGTGCGATCAGCAAACCGTGATATCGTCGCGTTAAAGATTGGGCTATCGTGCCAGCGGCATAACCGCCAAGTCCATTAGCCAACCACCATTCTCGACTAGAGGACTGTACATAATCATTACAGAGATCACGTTCAAAATGCACTACATCAGGCAACTTTGCTTTCATTTGAAACTCCTATGTATAATGATTTTTTTGCACTTACCTAGGCCAAAGGTCGCTTTGCTATATTAACCCTAAAGGGTGGTTAATAAATTAAATTTTAATATCACCCATCCTTACGTTTGTTAGACGAAGTAGCGCTTGATTCTTTACAGAAACAATACCGATCATAAAAATGAAGAAACATAATGTAAGGTTCCATTCAATCTGACGTCTAATGCGCAACATCATTGAAATTTCTTCAATGATGCTTTATTTATCTAAATGTTGACTTACGGAGTCTAAAATGAAATTAAAATCGATCGCAAAAACCTTACTATCTGCTGGCACTATGGTCATGGCCGTTACTGGCACTGTTGTTGCAGCCACCTGTGGTGCAAACCCATGTGCAGCTAAACACAAGCATCATCAACACAACCCATGCGCGGCTAAAAATCCATGTGCAGCTAATCCATGTGCAGCAAAAAATCCATGTGCAGCTAATCCATGCACTGCAAACCCTTGTGCCGCCAAAAACCCATGCGCAGCTAAGAACCCATGTGCTGCTAAGCGCCGCTAAATGACTGCGGGACACTCTCCGCGCACTAACGGATTGAAATTAATCAAACCTGCAACTTCCCCCGTCGCCCCTCTCACGGCGGGGGAAGTTGCAATTCCCGACCTTACCACGCTACCGTTGCAACAATTGCTTGCAATGCGTAAGGCAGGAGATGAGGTTTTAACCTGTTACCGTGTACTCAAAAAATCAGGGCTAAATCTGGTAGGTGAAGTATTGCGTGACAGCCTCAATGCAGGCCAAACATTCTACGAACTTGAGCATTACCCTCCAGATGATGTGTATGACGAAGACAGCCATGCCCAATACTATTACCACGCCCATCGCAGCGAAGTAGGCGAACATGGGCATTTCCACACATTTCTGCGTCCCAAAGGTATGCCTGCAGGTGTCGCACCTATCAAATACACAGCCACTGACCCATGGCCAGAAGGTGACCAGGCACTTTCACACCTGATTGCCATTGCCATGGATGCCTATGGCTACCCAACCGGCCTGTTTACTGTGAACCGCTGGGTGACCGCCGAAGCCTGGTATCCAGCCGACCAAGTCATCCGCATGCTGGATCACTTTATCATTGACCACGCCTTTCCATCCTGGCCTGTGAATCGCTGGATAAGCGCCATGTTTGTGTTATATCGCCCGCATATCGAAGCCCTGCTTCTACAGCGAGACCGCATTATCTGGCAATGGGCAAAACAACATCCTGGACAAGATGTATTTGAAGACCGCACACTTGACCTCACCAGTCATATTGCAATCGATGTGGATGACATGGTCGCAGCACTTGACCGCCTGATAACACTCAAGCGCAATGCATAGCAGCCTGCATAGGCAGAAGCGGCTAATCTGGCTTACCTTGCTGGCGCTTACCGCCTTTGCTGCCAACTCACTTCTTTGCAGAATGGCGCTGGCTAACGCCTCCATTGATGCGGCCAGTTTCTCCATGATTAGGCTATTGTCTGGTGCAATCATCTTATGGCTGATTGTAGTGATAACTCAAAAAGACACGCGCCTCGTGCACGCAGGCAACTGGCAATCTGCCTTTTTTTTGTTTTTATACGTCACTGGATTTTCGTTTGCCTATATCCATCTGAATACAGGTATAGGTGCGCTCATTCTATTTGGCGCGGTGCAAGCCAGCATGCTTATAAAAGCAATCATTTCAGGAGAGCGCCCCAATACTTTAGAATGGCTAGGCTTAGTATTAGCGCTTACTGGGTTAACTTATCTTGTCATGCCAGGTTTGACTGCCCCACCCCTATTGGCTTCCATGCTGATGTCAGTTGCAGGTGTTGCATGGGGATTTTACTCATTACAGGGGCGCAATAATAGCGCGCCATTGGCAGCAACCGCTGGCAACTTTATACGCGCCACCCCACTGGCTGCGCTGGTTCTTTTACTGTCATTCCAACACATTGAGCTTACCTATAAAGGCGCAATACTGGCAATTGCCTCTGGCAGCATCGCTTCTGGCGTAGCTTATGCAGTCTGGTACGCTGCATTACGTGAATTAACCGCCACACGTGCTGCCACATTACAATTAATGGTGCCTGTCATGGCGGCCATTGGTGGTGTGATATTTTTGTCTGAATCCATTACAACACGTTTAGTGATCGCAAGCAGCATGATCTTGGGCGGTGTGGCAATGGTAATTCTTGGTCGCAAGAACCATGTACAACACCCGTAAATTTGCACAAAAAATCCATAAAACTATGCTTTACTGCCAGTGCCAACCCCAAGTCCCAATGGTAAAACCAGGTTTGTTAAATCCAGGTTAAAAAAATACCCCGCTATTTTAGCGGGGTAATGCTGATACAACCTGATAGATAAGCCTGCTAAAAAGCAAAGATTATCTGGCCGCACATGGGTTTCTAGCACCGCATGGATTTTTCGCACCGCATGGATTTTTCGCAGCACATGGATTCTTAGCGGCACATGGGTTAGGTTTATAAGTCTTCTGTACCTTTGCCGTATAGGCTGTCAATGCCGCTAGCTCTTTAGAATCCCATTTAAGTGGTTTTGACTCCATAGGCACCACTAAGCAGAACTGCACCATTTCATCCAAATGAACAGTTTTAATATTTGAGCTATCAACCGCCATTTGCACCCGATGTGGATATGGCTGAGCAAAGCTTGGTTGATACATATTATTGCCTTGATGGCAGGTGTAGCAAGACACCCCATTGGTGCTTAATTTTGGATCTTTAAATAAGGCTTCGCCATACTTTTCCAACTCAGCTTTATTACCTTTGTAGGGCTTGTAGCCTGCTGGGCGAGTCACAAGTTTAGAGTCAACGTGCTTAGCGGCACATGGGTTAGCCGCGCAAGGATTAGCGGCACAAGGATTTTTTGCGCCACATCGATGCTTGGCAGCACATGGGTTTTTTGCCGCACACGGATTCTTAGCGGCACATGGGTTTTTAGCAGCACATGGGTTAGCCGATACATTGGATCTTGAACGTGAAGCACATGGACTGCAAGGGGCAGCCCAAGCAAACATGGACAAGCCTAAACTTGCTGTTAGCAGCCCGCTAGATAATAGTGCTGCCGATGACTTTTTAAACTTAAAGTGACTCATGGTTATTTTACTCCTTGTCGTATCGTTTAATGATGCAATAGCGCATAGTGTTACGACAGTTAGACGTCAAAAACGCGGAACCCTTACACTTTATTTAAAAAATGATGACTGAATTTTATGTAAGCGGTATAAGTCAGTCATTTGAATCAGGCCTCTACCTCAAGTAGTGCCCAAACCGCTGAGAGATAGTCGATGTGAAAGCGCGGCACGGATGCCGTATTTGCTTAGGTTTAAATTATGTCGGAACCTTATTAGCAGACATACTATGTTCTGCCAGCGTTGCATAAAGTGGTTTACTAAACAATCTTGAAATAATAGACGCAATCATTGCAACTGCCATTAAACTGGTGATCATTTCGTGGCCATCGATCATTTCCATGACGATAATAAATGAAGTAAGCGGTGCCTGCGTTGCTGCAGCTAAAAAACCAGCCATACAAAGTGCGTAAATTGCCGTGGCAAGATGACTGCTAAATAACGGTAGTAAATCATTGCCGATGCCCGCTCCAATAGAAAGTGATGGTGAAAAAATACCACCTGGAACACCGCTGAGATATGAAAAAATTGTCGCTAAGTATTTAATGGGGGCATACTGCCAGGTTTCTGCCATATCGCCATTGAGCATTTCTTGTGTCGCAATATAACCAGAACCATGTGCCGCTCCCCCACTTATGGCTCCGAGCGATGCCACCATCAAGCCACAAAACGCTGCCCACCATAATGGATGCAATCTTCTTAACGCGCCAAGGCGGCCACTTAAACGCCCTGAAGATTCTATTAATGTACGGCTAAAAATACCGCCAAAAACACCGCATACCACACCACACACGAGTACCGGGATAATAATTTCTCGATTAATAATGCCTACAGATAAATTACCAAAGTAAGTGTAATTACCCTGCAAAGAAATTGAAACCAATCCTGATAAAACAATCGCAGTAATAATAATGCCATTGGTTTTTTGTTCAAATTTACGACTGAGTTCTTCAATTGCAAATATAATGCCTGCCAATGGCGTATTGAACGCAGCTGAAATCCCTGCAGCGCCACCCGCTAATATTAAATGTCTGGCGCTGACAGAAAACCCTGCTGGTAAAAAGCGTCTGAATGCATGCATGATGCTGGCGCCAATTTGCACAGACGGCCCTTCACGCCCTGTAGAAAATCCCCCTGCAAGCGCACCTGCCCCTAACACTATTTTTGCGATTGCAACTTTAAGAGAAATAAGGCCAGTAGGCACATGGTCATGCGTATTCAACGCCGCAATGGTTTGAGGAATGCCACTGCCGCTGGCGCTTGCAAACCAGCGTCTAGTAACCCAAACAATCAACACTCCCGTCAGGGGTGTTAATATGAACGGTAGCCACCCGTATGACTTATGCAGGCTAAAAAACAGGGCATTGGCGTACTCAGCTAGCCATGTAAAAAGCACAATCACAAAACCAGTCGTTGCGGCAGCCAGCCAAACAAAGAGTCTACCTCGCCATGCGTCAAAATCTGCCAGTTTGGCAGTATCAATTGCAGTGAGTAGCTCCTGCTTGGAAAACATCAATCAACCTTAAACATAAACCCGCTTGAGTTTGATTATAACCAAATCAATTGATTTAACCCAGATTTTTCATTAGAACTTGCAGTGGCAACACCGCACAGTTTGATGGATTTTTTGTGCAGATTTTATGGGCAATAGTCATTCTATTGACAGAAAATATGTACAAAAAAGAAGCTAAATGGGCAAGTTGACATGCAAGTAGATGCAAAATCGTCTAATTGAAAATCTGGGTTTAACATACCTCTCTGTACTCAACATGTCTCGTTTCAGACTAATTATTGATATCTTTTCAGCTTCTCTACAGGTTAATTTCTAGCGCCTTCATTTTAGTGTTGTCGTTGATAGTTTCAGCTTGAATCACATTCAACGTTAACAATTAGCATCTACAAAATAATTTCAATCGTCACACGCCGATTTAATGTTCTACTTTCTTCCATATCAGCAGGTGCAATAAAATCAGCTGATGCGACTGAGGAGGCTCTAATCACGTCTGAAGAAACCCCTTGCTTAACTAAAAAGTCTTTAGCCGCATCGGCTCTGCCATGGGCAATAATCTTGTTACCGTCATCACTGACTTTTGAATCTGTTCTACCATATAAATTAATTCTGGATGCAATTTTTGCTAATGGCAATAGCGCGTCTAAAAGCGGCCGCTCTGGGTTAAATACCGTGTTATTGAATGGAAAGTAAACATGAACAATCGCTCTATTTCCTTGTGTTATCGAATATTCAATCATGTCCAGACGCTCATTGAGTTTAAACAGTTCTTTGCCCGTATACCTAGGGTTATCACTCGCGATTGCTAGCAATTTACGCTGTACTAGCAACTGCTCTTTCATTACTGAATAAATGGGGTCATTGGCTGCAATTTTTTTCGTAGGTTGCACAAGTGAACGCTCATCCTGCATCAGCACAAAATTTTCATCATCAGATTCAGTAATACTCTCTTGTGGATTTTCCCTTGGTGCTGGCTGTATACGGTTAAACTGCACCAGTCGCCCTGAGCCACTTAACGTGAACTGCTCTAATTGACGATCTAAAATATAATAACCTGCCTGATATCTATAATTGACTGTAACACCCGCCTCGTCTTTGATTGATAGACTTGTAGGCGCATTTTTATCAAGCTTAATCAAAGTGCTTTTCCCATACACGTAAGGACGAATGCCTGAGGCATCGCCAATGGCCTCATAATCTCGGCTAACCCTCTTAGGCGATTCATCCAAGGACAACTGTAGTGTTTTTGGCGCACATCCAGCCGATAATATCAACGCTGCCATCAGTAAAACTGGGGTTATTTTCATAGTATTCCTAGTATTCACGGTTATTTTTGAACTTCAATTAATTTTAACAAGTTAAAGAGTTACAATTCTCTGTCGGTTGGTTTTGACCCAAGCACTTGTTGCTCAACACGCGTAACACGCATATCTTCCTGCGCTATATCTTTTTCTTGAGTCAGCGCAATTTCCTTGATGCGCGCCTCAACTATCTTTTTTTGGTCTGGCGTAAAGTCGCTATCTTGCCCAATTGCTTGCGTCATCGCTGCATATGTAACTGCCACATTGGGCTGACTTTCTGCTAATCGATCATCAATCACTGCTTGTGTGCTTAGATTCTCAGTACTGTTTTCCAGCGTTTTTTGTAGCAAAGTACTCGTCTGCTCTGTGGCAACTTGAGTGCCTCGCTGTGCCCATTCCCCAAGATTATCAACTGCACGAGATGACACTTCATCCATTGCATCTGTAGTGGCAATATAGGCCTCTTCCAACGTGGAAATGTTACGGTTCATCATGATGTCTCCCTTGCGCTGCATTGCTTTTATCTATTGCATCATCAACAACGCTTCGTGACCATCTGGCGCTGGTCTATGCTGCATTAATTGGGCATGCAATCTTTCATAAATTACGCTCTGCTGTTCAGCATTAAAAAAGGTGGATAACTGCTGTTGAATTGCTGTCCTTTTGTTTTCTGTCAGTAGTGTGTCTAACAGGCGCCACTGCATCACGTCATCCAGATTTTTCACAAGTACGGGGTGACTATAATGTTTTAGTGCATCAGGAACTGCGCCCATTCTTAACTTGTTGATATCCATTTCCACTCGCTCTTTTAACATGCCGTTTTTGGGCATACCTGGCAAGAAGTAGTCATTTTCGTCCCTGATTACCTGACCTATCGGCTTGCGTAACACCTCATTCACAAATGAAATTGCCAATCGCTCTCGTTCAGGCACTCGTCTTTTATCCAAATCTTTCTGATAACCATCAACAGGCTGATTCTTCCAATCCTGCAATTCATAAGATGCATGCACATGCTCGTGTAGCAGTATTTCAGCAGGCAAGGAAGCATACCAAGCACCACCTTGTGCTTTGTTAAACACATCTTCCAAGCCACGGTACGCACGGCCTTTTAAAAATAAATCTCCTGTAATCACGAATGGTTTTTTAGTGTCTGGTTCGCCACCCTTCAAATAAGAGAATGTGCTGGCAACATGGGGCTCATCCGCATGATTAAAAACAATCCCCTTTGGAAAAGTATGTGCGTCGCTCTCAAACACTGCCGTTGCTGCTGGAACATTTTCTGCTAAAAATTGATACAACTCATAAACAGCAAGCTTGAGTGCATGATTACTCATGACATCGCCAGCTTTTTTTCTGTATTGGTGCAAATCAATATGTAACAAACTATGATTAGGGTTGATTACATCAAACCCTAACACCTCGCCAGAATTTGCATCATATTGCAAAGCACTTAGTTTAGAGGTTCCTGATAATTTCATGATGCCTGTCATCAACAACTATTCATTTTTATAATTAGAGCGTGTGATGCAAATCTTGGCGTTTTTCGTGCTCATATTCAAATAAATTAAGCACTACTTCTTTTGCTGCATTAAGTTCAAAACCACTATTCTTGGAGAATGTTTTAGCCGCTTCATTTAAATATGCCGTTTGAGATTTCTGATCGTCCGCTAAAGAGAAATAAACCTTACTCATTTCTGCTATTCGCGTATCTTCCAACGTTTGATTTTCCTTACCCACTGCGCCCATTGCTGCCTTTTCAGTATCTGCAGCTCTGGCAGCCATTGCTACTGGCTGATTACTTTGGGCATAGGTAATGACTGTATCGGCATGTTGGTGCGGACTTACCACTGGTTGAACTTGATATTGTGACAATCTTTGCTCAATTTCACTTTTAGGTTCACTACCTCCCCACATATATCCTAAACGCAGGCTGGCGGTTAGTGCAGGATCTGATACATCAGGCACATTAGCGGCAGCCTGAAAATATACTCCATTACCTTTGCCTAAGCTCTGATCAAGGCGCACGCCCGCCCCTGCACCCAATGTTTCGCTGGGTATGTTGTAAGCACCTTCTGTATAGCCTGTTACAACAGTCTTGCCATCGTTGTATAAGGGTTTTGATACCCGCCCATAGACACTTAAGTCATTGAGTGCGGCATTTGTGATCACAGCAGCTGTGTAGTTAGCGCTGTCTTTTTCGTGTGCTTTGACAATCCCACCAGCGAGTAAACTGACATTTTCACCTTTAAATTCACCCTCAGTAGGCAAGCTTGCTGTTGCATTACCGACCGCGACCACATCTAAATCACCCGCACGGAAAGGTACTCCGACATAATTCACCCCCGCACTGCCTCCAGTCAAATTGAAATTTTCATCCTGCACTAAATTGGCATTTGCCCAAATGGCACCTGCTTTCTCTGGGAAAGGCACTTGCTGCTGAATTTGTGTATTTTGTGCCACATAGCCATCTCGATTAAAAGTTGCCGTCGTATTAATGGAATTTTGTGCAAACACCCCTGCCACATTATCAAAAGCTGGAATTGTTTTATATTGCTCAAACTCAGCAGACAAGCTCGCTTCAACCGCTGCCACTGCCTGCACTCCATATCGCCCGACCTCTTTCTCTGCGTGCTGCTTAATCGCAAGCTTCGCATCATAATCATCCAGGTTTGACAGTTGTTTAACCAATAACTGGTGCGCCTCATTGTCTGAATTTTGGATTAGGTTATTATCAGGCTGCTTATTGGCATCCACTGGCTTGACATTCGACGCTTGTGCAGCAGTTTCTAACAACGCTTGTTTTTGCAATAAAGCGATCTGAGTTTGCAATTCTTGCATTTGCTGTTGCATCAATGCTAACTGTTCCAATGTCGTTGCCATGATGTGTTCCCCTTAATTCAAAAAATAAATTTAAATTGCTTCAATTTATTAAGTAGCAAAGCTTATGCCATAATTTAATTTCTATTTAAATACAATAGATTAGAGTTTTTTAAATAGATTAAAAAACCATTTTAATCATCACCGCACTAAAGCTTGTAGTCGCATCACGACACATCATCAAGCTAAGTTAAACCTGCATTCCCATTGCACGACATAAGTCATCGGCATAAGCTTTAAGAGCTGTTTCATCCATTTCACCTGGCGGAGGCTTTTTAACGGATGAAAAATCCACCGCAAAATCTTCCAGTTTCATGTTGCCTAAATTTTCAATATCACTCGCAGTGATTGGTCTTTTCATTGCAGACATACCGCCACCACTAGCCTTAGGCACACTGACGGTCATCATCTCATCGCCGCCTGTTGCCTTGTGATGCGCATCAAGGTCCACCATAGGTACACTTGCCGCCAGTTCTCCCAAGCTAATGGCTTCATCCATCTGTTTTTGTGTAGGTAAATTGCGACCTAAACCACGCAATGTTTTTGATACTTTCTTTAAGCGGTCTACAAACACTGTATCTTTGAAATAAATCACTTTATCTGCCAGAATTGGCGGCACATTTTCCATAATAATCAGTTCGCGTCGCTGACCCAAACCTGTAATTTCCTGTGGCAGCATCAATGCCCGCTGCTGCTCAGACGTACTATTGGAGTCGTTATCCTGCTTGAATAATCTTCTGGAACGCGACTGTGAAATTGATTTCACCGTTTCATAGCCTAACCACTCTGAAATGTCTTTAGCCGCTTGTGTTTCAGAGGCTTTAGGCGGAAAAATAATATTAAGCGCATGGTTAGTCGTAAAAGTCTGCGCTGCATCTGCACCGTAAACATCGACCAACTGTGCGGGGCTTTGAATAATCGGCAACATACGCAAACCATAACCTGCGATATAGCTAATCCCTTTAGATAAAATGCCAATCTTGCCTATTGCAGTAAACTCATCCATCAGCAACAAACAGCTGTACTTGATTTTTTTATTTTGATTAGGTAATTCTCGTGTATTTAAATCAATCAACTGTTGAAAAAACAGGTTCAACAACGGTGCCATACGCTCCAGATTATCTGGGGTAACGCCTAAATAAACCGACATTTTCTTCTTGCGTACATCACGCAAATCAAAGTCATTGGCACTGGTAGCGGCATCCACTAGCGGATTCATCCATAGCTCCAGGCGTGAGCGAAATGACGTCATAATGCCTGCGCGTGTATTCTCTGCAGAAATCGAAATATAGCTATTCAGTGCCCGCACACAGGCATTTGATAAAGGATTGCCAGCCGCAGCACGTGTGTTAATCGTTGTGGCAAAATACTGCGAGCCATCACCATCTTTTAAGGTTTCACGTACGACTTGACCAAGGGTCAGTGGTTTTTCTGGCGTTTCAGCAAGATAAAGCACAATCCCTAAAAACAGGCTACGCGGTGTTGCTGTCCAAATAACGTCCGTTCCCTGCACATCGGGAAACAGCATATTGGCAATTTTTTGCACATCGTCGATACGAAAATTAGGGTCACTGCTGATATAAGCGAGCGGATTATAGCGATGTGTACGGTAATCAGCGGCAGCGGGGTTAAATAAAAAGCATGCCTGCCCATGCTTTTTACGATATCCACTGGTCACATCCCAGTTTTCTTGCTTGATATCAAGTACGACAACGCTTTCAGGCCAGTTAAGTAAATTGGGGATAACAATACCAACGCCCTTACCACTTCGGGTGGGCGCTGAGATGATGGCATGCTGCTGCCCACCAAACATCAGGTAACGTGCACCCAACTGACCTACAATAATGCCCTGATCTCCCAATAGCCCTGCATTTAATATATCGGCGCGTTTTGCAAATCTAGCCTCACCAAACAATTTTCTTTTATTGGGAGATACTAATAATGCCAGTACAGGAATACTAATGATCACCAGAGCGATCAATGCTGCGCGATAAATCCACGTTTGAACTACAGGATTATCCTGATAATAGTACCAATACTGATAAAGGGTCAGTGGCGTTGCATTATTAGGGTCTTTATCAAAGGCAATTAATAATATTGCCCCTGATAAAAACAGCCACACTCCGATCAAAACCAAGCCTAGCAGCGTAATGATCAACTTGCCATATGGCATACGCATTAATTGCATCGTGCTCATGATGCAACCCGATCAGTGCATCGGCGCCCGCCATTAAAGTGCTGGACGATACGTTCTGCCAAGGAGTTTTTATGTGGGACCGACTCAACTACCCGAGCTTCATCTCCAGACTCCTCATTCATGTATTTGCGTTTCATTTCAGGGTCATAGTAAAACTCACGCAATTTACGCTGATGATAAAACAACACAATATCAATGGTTGTAAATAAGCGGTTTTTAATATAAGCCGTATCTAGATGAGCACCTGTTCGGCTATCTTTAATTAATGCCGTTAATTGCTCAAATGCTTCAAATGCCCCATTGGCATGCATGGTGGAAATTGATCCAGGATGCCCCGTATTGACTGATTTAATAAACTCCCAGGCTTCGTCACCGCGCAATTCTGCCAGCAGGATACGATCTGGCTTCATACGCAGGCAGGATGCCAACGCCTGCTTCGGGGTCACCTTGGCACCCCCTTCATCTTCACGCGCGTAGAATAGATGCACTTTATTCGGATGTTGGTTCAGGAAGAGTTCATGCACATCCTCTATCGTAATCAGCCGCTCTTCAATGGGGATACTGCGCGTTAAACTTTTAGTGATGGTTGTTTTCCCTGATCCGGTTTTACCAACAATCAGAATATTTCTATGTGTACGCACGGCAAGATCTAAAAACTCCTTAACCCTGCCTTCGCCTTTCAAAGCCAATAGCTCATGCTCAAAAGGTTTTAAACCAGCATCCAGATGCTCAACTTCATGAAATGCACCTTCACTATCTAGTTCATCCAGTGATTTATCGATCATGCTTGGTTTACGAATCGTGATTGACACTGTGTTTGGCTCACAGGCTGGCGGAATAATCACCTGCACGCGCTCACCATTAGGCAAAGCAGATGAGAGCACGGGCTTATCCGCCGAGATTGATTTACCGTTGTAACTGGCAATCAACGTAGCCAACTGTCGGCAGTGGTTGAAAGACAAATCTGGGGCATCGTAGCGTTGCCACCCCGAATGCCCCTCAGTCCAGATTTCTCTCGGCCGATTAATGCAAATCTCTGTTAAAGATGCGTCTTCAATAAACGTTTGCAAAGGCAATAGATATTCACCCAGCATATCGGATGACTGCAAATCATCTACATGTAAACTCGTCTTTAACACCGCATTACTCTTTCAACTCTAAACCATAAACACTGGCAAAATCCAGATCGCGTCCAACCATGACCTGAATATGATCGCCCTGATTAATATAAAGTGTAGGTGGAATATTAATGGTGTTTTTTAGAATCTCTGTAGCGAGCTGATCACTCCCACCACCGCCAATCGTCACTGGTGAAGAGTTGTTATCTCTTGCTAAGGCAATACCATCTTTCACCAAACTCAGCAAAATCGCCGAACCAAAGCGCTCCATAAAGTGCCGATCAACAAATCCAGCATGACCAGACCGCCCAAGTGCATCAGTCCCTGGAGAATCTAGTGCAACAATGACACCATTGGGGGTTTTAGCCCGTGTCCAAAGCACAAAAATACGCGCCTGACCTTGGGTTAAACCACCCTGATATTCCCCCACCAACTGGCTGCCACGATCAAGTAAAACCACATGACCATTATCAGAATACACATCGCGCGTGAGCCTGCATGTAGTAAGCCCAGGCACAGTGCTGTCAATCGCAGTTTCTAATGCACAATCAAGTGCGGTGCCTTTGGTAATCAAATAATCACGATTCGGTAAAAGATTGGCCGAAACACCATTCGATACCGTAGGTTTCAACTTCAATGCTAATGGACTGGTGTCAGGCAGGGGTTCAGCAGCGGCTCTCTCTAACAATTGCGCCTGACTTGCCGCACCCGCGTTCCCTTTGTTGCCATCTGCGACCAACACTAATCCACCTGTCATTTTTCTATCTGACCAGCTAGGTAGCGCAGGTTTACTCGAAGCGCTAGCTTGATTTAAATTCTGCAGAGGAATCGGCTCCTGCGACTTAACAACTGGAGGCACAATCACCTCAACAGGTGGTGGCGGGGGTGGCATGACCAAGGGTGGCAAACTGTTTTTGATTTGCGGTTTTTCGACTTTAGCCTGCTGTTTTTTGGGCTCATTATCAGCGCTGATCACATACAACATGGTGATACCAGCACCAAGAATCGCAGCCAAACCTATCATGTCAGTGACTTTGTTCTTGCCTTTACGACGATTGACTGAAGGCACCTCATCATCAATCAAGTCTTGTTCATCTTCTCGACCCAGTACATTGTCACTGTTCAAACCTTGATGCGCACCGACATCTTTTTTATTAAGGAAATCAAATAGCGCCATTACTGCTTCTCCTTAATCACACGCTGTATATCTGGTGCAATTGTGCCTGCTTTATTATCTTTACCACCGTTAGGGTCAAAAGCATTGTTTTTGATGCATACCACCGCATCCCCTTTGCGTAACTTTAAACTTGGCACAACGCGATGAATAATAATGGTGTTCCCCTCAACATGCGTATTAATCAGCGCCTCCTTACCAGCGGCATCCACGGCATAAACCGCAGGCATATCACGGTTATTGCTAAATGCCAGATAAGTAAAACGACCATCATCACGTGCCGCAGTTGGACTAATCTCATCAGACCCTGCCATCCAGTAATCATAATTTTGCTGGTCAACAGGAGTAATCTCCTGATCAACAAAATCAACGGCACCTTCCTGCGTTACTTTTGCAAACTTCGCTTTCACGGTATCCCAGCGACGCTTAAATTCCTCTGCCTTTGCTTTTCTTGCAAGTTCAGCGGCTAATTTAGCGGCCTCCTCTTCTGGATATCTAAATTTAACGCCATACACCAAGTTAGGGTCACGCCATGCAGTGGCATCTTTGGTTGATCTGGGCGCCACCACTAAAGCAAAGTTATAGACACGCTTATCCGTGACCACCGTGACATTGGTGTCCGCTTTTCTTGCCTTAGGCTTAATAAAAAGATGGTTGCTCCGTGGCACGACATTCCAGGCTTGATCATCACCTATCGCCACATCTTTTATGATTTCATCATCAGCGAACTCTACATGGGTAGAAACTCCATAAAAAGTCGAAAGTTTAACAACATCCATGCGGTTATAGTCAATCACTCTGACGCGTGAATCATAAGGACTCTTGTTAGGTACAGTTTCTGCTGTCGCCAAGACGGGCAACAACAGAAAAATAATCATGAAATATTTCAAAACTCAACCCCTTATTGAATCGATGGAACAGTTGGTGCCGCAATGCCTGATGGCTGAGGTGAAACCATTCGAGTTGACATCTGCCCTGATACTTCTTGATCAGGGTCATTGCGGTATTCAAGCACTTGAAAACCTAAAGGATTAATCGCGCGGTCACTTTCTGCCATTGGCGTACCCACATATTTAAATACGATGGTGGCCGCCCAGTGTGACAAGCTGCGAGTAGAACCATTCACCACTTCTTTGGTGTAGCGTACCAACGCGACATTTTGTTTAATAAATGAAGTACTCTTAATCGCGATATTCATCACGCCTTTCTCACCCAACACATTAAGGGGGGAGCTGGGGTTGCTTGGTCGCATAATTTCTACATATTTGGCCTGCTCTGCTGGCACACTGGTTAATCCGACATTTTTATAATAATCAGAAACAATAGGCTTGGAATACCCTTCACGCCAGCGCACATACCACTGTATATGGTATTTATTCATCACCTCATCATAAGTGGTTTTGCCATCGACCAAAGCATTCACTATGTCCACGCTACCTGTAGCGTTGTCTACGCGTATCACGTAAGGCACTGCTGTTTTAAAAGGTGTCAGCATGGCTAATGCCACCACTGAGAGCACGGCAAGCACCCCAAAAAAAATAGTCACCATCCATGCAGTTTTTGCTGATTTCTGCAATGCGTGAACCTTATCGCTTTCCCAAGACCTGGCCTCTGCCAGATAACGCTCAAAATGCGCCTTTTCAACCTTTGTTGCCATGCAACTCCCCTTCACCGCAACGTGCAATTTTTAATTGATGCGGTGCTTCCGCGTTTTTTTCCATGATATTAACTGGCCTGAATTCACCCTTGCACTCTGGTGGCGGTGGTGCTGTAGCACAGCCGACAATGCTTATAGTTAATCCCCATATCGCTATTATTTTTTTAATCTGGATACCCATTATTTACCCTCTAATTACTTAGTACGTTGTGCGTTGTTGACTTCAGCTTGCTGCTGATTGCTGCTCTTTCCACCATCAGAGTCATTACCGTGCCCCTTTAGAGTTTTTTCTTGTGGTGAGCCCACTGCATAACCTCTCACCAGCGCTGCCGCGGTTGTTGGCACTTGCCGCATAATGGCAATATATATACCCATCAAGGTCACCAACTCCACACTCTCGGTCAGTGACAAACTGCCGATCAGCATCATGATGAGATAATAAGAACTGACCGCGATCAAAATCACAGGAAACAAAATATAAATCGTGATTGTCATGATCAAAATCACCACAATAAAATTGGTCACTTGCGCAAGCCAACCATCAAAATAATGTTTGGTTTTTTCAAACAAAATAGACATGATGAAAAATGGCCCAAGTGCCACCAGCACAGACAGTGAAAATTTAGCCACCAGTAAGATACCTGCAACGATTGCAGACAAACTCACCCCTGCCGCTCCAATACCAAATGCAGCGGCCCATGCTGTGGGGTCAGTATCTCCACCAATGTTTGAAGACTGAAAACCATTAGTCATAATTTGCACCACCGCTGACATAAATACACTCACCAGCATCAGTGGCATATCTGAAGTGCCTACAGGAAGGAAGTTTTGCAAAAACGTCACAATGCTTGATGGAATCAGCGTATCAGTGAGCCATGTGGGTAAATCCCATATAAATTCAGCAATGGGTTTATATGCAGTAATACTTAGCGCAATGCTCACTACAGCAAACAACTTGAATAGCCGATTCCAGGTTTCTTGAATCGGCTCTTTAATCTGGCCTGTCACCATGCCCCAGCCATACAAAAACACAAAAATAATCGCGGTGAATTTAGCAAATGTTCTAACTCCAGCGATTACAGTTTCTGAATAAAAAAACATGGCAGCTTGTGCAGTCTGTAGCGTATTATCTAAAATAATCAGCATCTGCAACGTGCTTAGATTTGGGAATAACTGTGATAAATCCATGTATTCCCTTTAGCTAAGCTGCCTGAATAAATGCATCGCGACAAACATTTCTTATTTGTACAAGTCTTGTAGTTCAGAAAAAGCAAGCTCAGTACCACCAGCAATCGCCACGCGTGCCGCTGATTTTGCCCCCACATTGACTGCGCCGCCGATATCGCCATCCAATAATGCGGTACCCGCATCAATCAAGCCACTCCCATTGCTGCTTTTATCCCCATAAACAGAGTAGTCTGCAATTTCTTTTTTGCGTTGGGTGTAACGGTCACGCTGGGATTGCTGTAATACTGCCAGGGCTGCGATTTTATTTTGATCATTGGTTAAAAAAGCCTGCTCGGCCACAATCATAGCCTGCACATCGGTGGTGTATTTAAGCGTATTCGCTTCACCTTCTGGTGGGTTAATTAAACTATTTTGTAAAATCTGTATTGCTTTTATACGATTGCTCGCTTGCACGTAGGCTTCACGTGCCATCGCATCGATGACCGCAATCTCCTGCGCATTCAGTTCGGCCGCTTCACGTGAAATCTGTGTCAGTGATTTCCCTACACCAAATTCAAAATTAAATATTTTGAATTTCCCTCCCACTTCACCTGCTTTAAGTTTTAAGCTGTCTCGAATATCTTTTGATGAAACATCTGCACTTGTACTATAGTAGCCATTGTCGTTAGTTTCACACGCTGCACCATCTTTACACTCCACGCTTGTCATTACCTCTGTTGGCAGCAGCTGTGAATAAGCATAATTCACCCCTACCTGCTTGTTGCCCTTACCCAAGTCTTTTACTTTGTTCAAATACCCCGTTGCTGCTTCGATTGGGCCAGTGATTTCTTTAGTGAGCGTTTCTCTCGCTTTATTAATGTCTTTGATTGTTTGGATCATATCATTTGCTTGCTGTACCCAGGCCGTATTCTTAACCCACTCATCAACTGCTGCAGAAGCCGCCGTTTTTGCCTCAATGATTTTTGTTGATGCTGCAGTCAGCGCGGATTTTGCGGCTGTAAGTGCATTCTGAATATTGTTGGTCGGGTCGAAAACGATATCTACAGCTGCAGCATTCCCTGAATTTAATAGCCCTATCATTAATAAAAAAGTACTTAGTATTTTTCTCATGCTAAACTCCTTGTCGAATACGATGAAATTCTGGCAGCCACTTCTCTGGATCATCCCCCAGCTCAGCTACCAACCGTTCTGCCAATAAAGATGTTGCGGTATTCCCAGAAAGTACAGCCAACTCGTCATCAAACCCGCGCAAATTCAGCTCTGCCACCACTGAATTTTGCCCTTGCTTGATTAAGAACTGGCGAGATTTTTCACCCAAGCCTTTGATAATTTCAAATTCACGCACCGTTAATTTGAAACCGTTCACATAATCCTCAAAGTCAGCCCCAGGGTTAGGTAAAAATATTTTGGTGGCAGTCTGCTCGATGAGTGAGTGGCTGATTTTTGAACGCAGTGCATCACGCGGTGACTGCGTGAACATCACTAGAAAACCATTTTGCTTACGGATTGTTTTGAGCTTGTTTTGTACTAAGTCTTCAAAATAGTCATCAAGCAATAACTTCCAAAACTCGTCCATAAAAATAATCAGGCGGCGACCATCAATCAATTTCTCAATTCGATGGAATAAATACATGATAGTGGGCGTGCGTGTTTCTTCGTTATCCAGAAAATCCGTCACGTCAAAACCAAAAATAGGTGAACCTTCTAATGAAAAACTGTCTTCCGCATGATCAAAGAGCCAGCCTAATGCCCCACCCCTGCACCATCTTGCCAACCTGGCGTGTAGGCCATTAGCATCTGTTGGGTCAAAAAACTCCAGCAACGCTCCCAAGCGACGCTTATTTTTACTCGCCCCCATCACCCCGGCAATGGCCTGATTGATTTCACGCTCTTGAGCAGGGGTCAGTGGCATACCTTCGTGCTGCACCAACTTTTGCACCAAAGCTTCTAGAAACACCAAATTGTCAGCAGTAGGCTCAAGTTGAAATGGTGAAAATCCCGAAGGCACGCCATTTTTAATGGGGTAATACTTGCCACCCATCGCACGCACACCGATAGCACCGCCCAAGTCCTTGTCAAATAATATATAGGTCGCAGGATGCTCTGGCGGCTGATTAAACTTCATCGACATCGCCAGCATGGTCATTTCGAGCACGGTTTTACCACCACCAGACTGCCCAATGACCATGGTATTGGCTAAGTCTTTGTGGTTTTTATCAATGCGCATTTCCTTACCTTCCGCGCGGTGGAAGTTAAAGTAGTACGGGCTGCTGGATGTGGTTTTAAACATCATCACCGCATCGCCCCATTGGTTATGTTGAATGCGCCCTATCGGAAAATTATGAAAACTTGAAAAACCAGCAAAATTCAAGCTGGTGATATCTCCCACGCGTACGCGATATTCAAAATTGCCAGGTAACATCGCATAAAATGAGCCAGCAATGCCCATTTCTTCCCGCGTCCATTTAATGCCAATATTAGATAAACTGGCACCTGTCAGGTTAATATACTCAGTCAATTTTTTCTGGTTATCTGCATATAACATCAAGCTGATGTTGTGCGCGCCCATCACAAACCGATTTGAGATCAAATCATCCAATGCATTATTTAATGCATCAACCTGGGACTTTGCCAAATCACCCGCATTGACCATGCGGCCATGCTGACGCTGCATGCGCCCCACCGCGACTGATTTAGATAAAAAGGTGAATGACTGCGAAATCACAAACTCAAATGGCAACGCTAACAACTCATTCAGCAGGCCTGGCTGAGTCATTGCGGGGTATTCCTGCACAGCAAGAATAGAGGCAAATTTAGTTTGCGTCGGGGATTTAAGTGACATCAACCCGCCTTTGCCAAAAAATGGGCGAGAAGTCGTCAAAATGTCTTTAATTTCAGAGCGTACCAGCGGAAACTTCTGCCATTCACCATTCACCAAATAGCTTAAAAACTCACATGGCTCAGAGTACATCACACCATTCTGCTCATAACATCCGAGCATTTCAGGTTCATAGCGAAACAATGCTGCCAACACCGCGCCACTCACCTCATCAATCGCTTCCAGATAATCATTTTGCAACTCTTCAGCTTCTTCTTTACTTAACACCGTAAAACGCTCTACCCATCTTGCGGCTTTCACTGGCTGAGGTCTGTAAATAATGGTCAGGTAAAGCTCATTAATCAGCATACGGTCATGCGCCATCTGCGCACGGTATTTTTCGTTAAAGTCATGGCAGAACCCAGGCGGAAAATCGCCTTGGGGATAAGCGTTATACTCACGACGCACAACGTGCGTCCACAATGCCACATTCGCTGAGGCAATATTGCGCATCATGCCATTTAACTGCTGATGCCAGTTATTGATGTCCTCAACATCCGCACTCTCATGGGCGGCCCCCTGCAGTTTGATAATCTGCATAAAGTCGCCACTAACCAATTTCACTGTATTTTCAGTCACATGGCTAGAATAAGGAATAAATGAAGAGGCTTCTAATTCGCTCCTCAGGTACTTAGAAAATTGAAACATTTCTCCCATTTTTTATTCCCAATATCTCATGATGACTACTTGTTTTGCCACTTACGTGTCACTAAAGGTGAAAAGCTGGCAGCCCCCCAAAAGCGTCGATTCAAACAACGCCCTATTGTTTTAGACCACACTTCAATTTCAGAAAAAATACCTGGGTCATGCGCGGCAATCATGTAAAAAATCAAATGCACGGGAATCACAAACAAGGCATACAAAGGGTTGCCCGAAACAATATTCACAACAGAGGCAAACATCAGCTCCAGCACAAAGGCCACATAAGGCACACCCAAAATAGTCGGCACTCTAGTCATGGCGACAAACAGAATATCTTTCTGTGGTGTTTTATTTTGCATCTGCATCCCTCCTTAACAGCCCCAGAACAACACTAGGCCAATTGCGCAACTTGTTGAGGCAGGTATGCAATTGCATCAAAACTTGTGCCGCCAGTCAGCCAAATTACGATAGAGGCCGCACCAAAAGTAACGGCAATGCCAATAATCACTTTCACAGCGGTTGCCCACTCCAGCTTGCCGAACATCGCCATAATGCCAAGCACCATAATCGCAATGGTGGCAATCCCCTTACCAAAGGTACCTGTCAGTACGGTCACAATGTTTGTGACCATTTTCTCCAAGCCACCCGCCGTCGTTGCCCCACCGCCTCCGGCTAACGCCACAGATGGCTCAAGCGCAACCAGCAAAACCCCCATAGAAACCAATACAAAACGTAGCATTCGTTCTGATTGCTTATTTTTTTGCACGGCACACGTGCCAGATTTAGCTATCAAGTCTTTCATCTCTTTCACCAAGTTATTGCTAAGCATTTAATTTCTCCTAGTCATTAATACATACAAAAAATCTATTTAATTCCAAACTATAATTTGCCTAACGCAGCAAACTATCTAATACACCATGACGCTTTGCCTGGTTGCTTCATTGCCATACACATGATTCGTCTCAATAGGTGTGATTTCGTCAGGCATTAGTGCTCTAAGCTTTACCGCCTGTGCATTTGAGTCATCCACTTTATTATCTTTGCCTGATGCAGATTGGCCGATGTTTCTTAAGGGAATCGGTTTTATTACAGATTGATTAGCCAAACTGGCTGGACTGGTAGCCCTTGCGTTATTCACCACCTTCTGCACATAGCCGTTGCTAAAACCTCTGGTAAATGAACCTGTGTTATAAGCAGAAATGGCGGCATGCAGCGCCTCTTGCTCATTGGGATTTTTTTTAAATGCAGATTGATAATTCCATTGTAAAATCGTTGCAGCTGCTGCGATGTTTTTACACGCATCAAACGCGTCTTCAACGGTTAGATTAACTTTAGGTAAATTAACCGAGTTTACCTGCCCTAAACCCATATCAATGTTGTAGTTATTCGCAATCAACCATTTTGCCGTGACTATCGCCTCCTCTTTAGAAGCAGGTTGACGCTCCAGCTTGACTTTGCCATTGATATTGATTGCAAACGGCTTAAATTGTGACTCCGTCTTCACGATGGCTGCCATGGTCTGAGGGGCGACCCAAGGCGCGCACTCGGTAACTAAAGCGTCAAAATCCATGACAAATCTCTCAGCTGCAGACTTTAGCGACAC
>JAQTXW010000066.1 GCA_028688575.1 Methylotenera sp.
AGTGTTGCCAGCGACTTTGTTTTCGGAGTCTGGAAGTGATGTGAGCGCAATCAGGCTAGGCTTTGGTAGCCTGAATGTCACAGAACTCACTACAGGTGTCGCGCGATTAAAGCGTGCATTTGAATCGTAACGCTATGTTTTTGAAGAATTGAAAAGCCCGCAATTGCGGGCTTTTTAGCATGATAATATATGTTTGAGTAGGTGTTGCTAACCAAAAAAGTCTTTGGCTTTATCTACCCAGCTTTTGTTTTTAGGACTATGTTTGCCTGCATCGGCCTGCGTGCTTTCTTCAAACTCGCGCAGCAACTCTTTTTGGCGCGTGGTCAGTTTTACTGGTGTTTCTACCACCACATGCACCATTAAATCACCATGCTCACTTGAGCGCAGCGGTTTGATGCCTTTGCCACGCAGCCTGAACACGCCACCAGTTTGAGTTTCTGCCGGGATTTTCATTTTGGCAGAGCCGTCGAGTGTTGGCACTTCAATCTCACCTCCCAGTGCCGCGGTGGTGAAGCTGATCGGCATTTCACAATGCAGATTGCCGCCGTCGCGCTGGAAAATCTCATGTTGTTTAATGTGCACCACTACATACAAATCACCAGTGGGGCCGCCATTCACACCAGCTTCGCCTTCACCGCTTAGGCGGATTCTGTCACCTTCATCTACACCTGCTGGAATCTTGACCGACAGGGTCTTGTTTTGTTTGGTACGACCTGCGCCGTGGCAAGCGCCGCATTTATCTTCATCTTTGATGATCTTGCCTGTGCCATGACATTTAGGGCAGGTTTGCTGTACCGAGAAGAAGCCTTGCTGCATGCGCACCTGACCATGCCCGCCACAGGTGGTGCAGGTAACGGGTGCCTTGCCTGATTTTGCACCGGTGCCGTTGCAAGGTTCACATTTAGCCTGCACTGGAATGCGGATTTTTGTTTCAGTGCCTTTTGCGGCATCTTCAAGCGAGATTTCCATGTTATAGCGTAGGTCAGCACCGCGGTAGACGTTGCTACGCTGGTTGCGTGCGCCACCGCCAAAGATATCACTAAAAATGTCGCCGAAAGCGTCACCAAATCCTGCACCGCCAAAGCCGCCACCACCAAAGCCACCTGCGCCCATGCTTGGGTCTACACCAGCGTGACCATATTGGTCATAAGCAGCACGTTTTTGGTCGTCAGAGAGCATTTCATAGGCTTCTTTCGCCTCTTTGAACTGTTCTTCAGCTTTCGGGTTGTCAGGGTTGCGATCAGGGTGATACTTCATCGCTAACTTGCGATAAGACTTTTTAATGTCTTCTTCGGAAGCATCCTTGTTCACACCCAGAATTTCGTAATAATCTCTTTTGGTAGCCATATTTTTATGTGAAACGGGAAATGTGAAACATGAAACGTGTTAAGTATTCAGTTTGCTTTTTAATGATTTAGCCAGCGCCAAAGTTAGTGCATTTGCTTCGTCTAGCGAAGCTTGAATTTTACTTATGTCGCTGCTATAGCCTAGTAACTTCGTTAGTTCTAATTGTGTGTCAAGTTCAGATAATGAGCCAGAAGCGATGCTGAGAAAGTGAATCAGTTCTTTTGTGCCGTTCCGTGCGGAGCCTTCAGCAATGTTGGAGGGTACCGATACGGCCGCGCGCCGCATTTGCGACGTTAAACCAAATAACTCTTCTTTAGGAAAAGTAGAGGTGAGCGTATAAATCTCTTGAACCAAGCGCATGGCGACTTGCCAAACTCTTAAATCCTTATGATTGCGCTGCACGTCTACTTTCGCTTTTAAAGGGTTTTACTTTTCACGTTTCTCATTTCACCTTTTACTGGTATTAATCTTTCTTCACTTCTTCAAACTCTGCATCCACTACATCACCATCGACAGTTTTCTCACCCTCTTGGCTTGGTTGAGCACTTTCCGTGTTAGCTTGCGCTTGTTGCTCTGCATAGACTTTTTCACCCAATTTCTGTGATGCTGCAGTTAATGCTTCTGTTTTGGCTTCAATTTCAGCTTTATCATCTGACTTCAATGCTTCTTCCACATCTTTGATGGCAGTTTCGATCGCTTCTTTTTCAGCGGCTTCCAACTTATCGCCATGCTCAGTCAATGATTTTTTCACAGAGTGCACCATGCCGTCTGCTGCATTGCGCACATCTACTAGTTCACGCAATTTTCGGTCTTCATCGGCGTACTTGATGGCATCTTCTTCCATCTTCTTGATTTCTTCCTCACTAAGACCAGAGTTCGCCTTGATGGTGATCTTGTTTTCTTTGCCAGTGGCTTTGTCTTTTGCAGAAACATGCAAAATACCGTTGGCATCGATGTCAAAAGTCACTTCAATCTGTGGCATGCCACGTGGCGCAGGTGGAATGTCGCTCAAGTTGAACTGACCAAGTGATTTATTGGCAGAGGCTATTTCTCGCTCACCTTGCAGCACTTGAATCGTCACTGCATTCTGGTTGTCTTCAGCGGTTGAGAACACTTGTGATGCTTTGGTAGGAATCGTGGTGTTTTTCTTGATGAGTTTAGTCATCACGCCACCGAGAGTCTCAATACCTAATGATAATGGCGTTACGTCCAGCAATAACACATCTTTTACGTCACCTTGCAACACGCCACCTTGAATTGCAGCACCAACCGCTACCGCTTCGTCAGGGTTTACGTCTTTGCGTGGCTCTTTACCAAAGATTTCCTTCACTTTCTCCTGCACTTTCGGCATACGGCTTTGACCGCCCACCAAAATTACATCTGAAATGTCTGAAGCTGATACGCCAGCATCTTTCAGTGCGGTGCGGCAAGGTGCCATCGTGCGCTCGATCAAATCCTCAACGAGTGACTCCAGTTTTGCGCGGGTGATTTTTACCACCAAGTGTTTAGGACCAGTAGCATCAGCCGTGATGTACGGTAGGTTCACTTCGGTTTGCTGTGCACCAGACAATTCGATTTTTGCTTTTTCAGCCGCTTCTTTCAAACGCTGTTTAGCCAACAAGTCGTTGCGTAAATCCAAGCCGTTTTCTTTCTTGAATTCGTCTGCCAAGAAATCGATTAAGCGGTTGTCGAAGTCCTCACCACCCAGGAATGTGTCACCGTTGGTTGAGAGTACTTCAAATTGATGCTCGCCATCAATGCTTGAGATTTCAATGATAGAAACGTCAAATGTACCGCCGCCCAAGTCGTAAACCGCGATTTTACGGTCACCTTCTTGTTTGTCTAAACCGAAGGCCAATGCAGCTGCAGTTGGCTCGTTGATGATACGTTTAACTTCTAAACCAGCAATACGGCCAGCATCTTTAGTGGCTTGGCGTTGACTGTCGTTAAAGTAAGCAGGCACGGTGATAACAGCTTCTGTCACTTCTTCACCAAGATAGTCTTCCGCAGTTTTTTTCATTTTGCGTAAAACTTCAGCTGAAATTTGAGGAGGCGCCATTTTGCTGCCACGTACTTCTACCCATGCGTCGCCGTTATCTGCTTTTGCAATGGTGTAAGGCATCAAGCCAATGTCTTTCTGCACTTCTTTTTCTTCAAAACGGCGGCCAATCAAGCGTTTGACAGCGTAGAGTGTGTTTTTAGGATTGGTCACAGCTTGGCGTTTAGCTGGAGCACCTGCCAATATCTCGCCATCTTCCTGATAAGCGATGATAGAAGGGGTTGTGCGTGCACCTTCTGCGTTTTCAATCACGCGAGGTTTGCCGCCTTCCATTACGGCTACGCAAGAGTTGGTTGTACCTAAGTCAATACCGATAATTTTGCCCATGTTTATATTCCTTTTACTTTAAATTTGTTTAACCGCTTTGCTGTTAATCAGTAAAAAGCAGTTTTATTTCTTTAACCTTGTTTGCTAGATGGTGATTGTTTTTTTAAATTCAAGTGACTCATTTAGCTAAATTATTTTGCAACCATCACTAATGCTGGGCGCAGCACGCGATCATTCAAGGTGTAACCCTTTTGTAATACGGTCGTGACAGTGTTCGGTTCGCCGCTATTTTCTAGCATAGAAATCGCTTGATGTTTATTGGGGTCAAACTTTTCACCCAATGGGTTGATTTCCGCAATATTGAATTTTTCAAACACGCTGGATAGTTGCTTTGCAGTGAGCTCAACGCCATCTTTGTAACTTTGCACATCTGTGGCTTCAATGATGAGCGCTGCATCCAGGCTGTCTTTGACAGCCAATAGCTCGTTTGAGAATTTTTCTAATGCGAATTTGCGTGCTTTATCAATATCGTCTACAGCGCGGCGACGTATGTTTTCACCTTCGGCTTTAACATAAAGTACGCTGGCTTTGGCTTCCTCTAGCGCAGTTTCAAGTTCAGCGATTTTTGCTTCTGGTGTAATTTCAGCGCTTGGAGTTTGACTTTCTGTCGTTTCTAGCTCAGCTTGTGACATAGATTGCTCTTCTTGCATATTTAATCCCCGATGATGAATACGTTTAGCCTCTAGATGGGGATATGGCTGTGAATTTCAAGTTCAAAACCAATTATTTTTTGATAATTGCTTGAAGTGCATGGGTAACCTCACACACGCTAGGGATTTCGTGGATGTTGCCAAGGTTAATTGCTGGGGCAGATGCACCAGCAAAAACGCCAGTAAGTGCTGGGTTGGTATCTGTATAAATTGCAACGGTAGGGATGCCCAGCGCGACGCTTAAATGTGATAGTCCTGTGTCAACGCCCACGGCGGCCAGAGCTTGGTTAATAACAGTGGCTAGCTGGGCAATGCTCAGTTTTGGTAACACCACCACATTGTTGCGCTTGCTGGCAATGTGGTGGGCGCGTTCAAACTCTGCCTTGCTTGCCCATGGCAGCGCTAATTGCAGGCTTTGCTTTGCAAGCGACTCGCCAAATTCAATCCAATGTTCCGTTGGCCAAAGTTTGCTGTCGCGGCTTGTGCCGTGTAAGCCAACGATATAGGGTTTGTCTGGCAAGGAGTCTATCGGTGCGGATGCTGTTATGCCATAGTGAGGCGGGTCTTCAGGAATAGTGTACCCCAAGCTAAGCGCAGCCAGTGCGCGATTGCGGCTCACTGCGTGCTGTGTACGGGAAACTTGGTGTTTGACATTGTAAAACAATGCGGCGAGTGGCTCGCGTGCGGAGCTTTTGTCGTAGCCATGTTTTTTGCCGTGGCTTAACATCGCCAGTAGGCCACTTTTCAGTAGCCCTTGTGTATCCAGAACAAAATCGTATTGTGTGCTTGCGATTTGCTGTTTGGCTACGGTGATTTCGGCCCAGGTGGATTGCTTGAAAACTGCTTTACGCCAGCGACGGATGGCGACAGGAATGACATGGTTCACTGCAGGGTGCAACTTGGGAATGTCTGAAAAGGCTTCTTCTACCACCCAATCAATTTTAATGTCTGGATAATGGCGATGTATGTCATGAATGATAGGCAGGTTGTGAATAACATCGCCCAGAGATGAAGTTTTAATAATAAGGAGTTTAAGCATGGTGAGCATTTTCGCATACAATTAGGTTTTTTCATCCATAGCAAAAGTTGCGTAATCTTTTGAAATTTGCATTTCTTATTTTTAAAGTATTTCCTTACGGCGGCGTGCAGCGTGACATGTTGCGTATTGCGCAAGATTGTGTCAATGCAGGACATGAAGTCACGATTTACACAGGTGAGTGGCGTGGTGCAATGCCTGATTCACGGATTCGCGTAGAGGTTTTGCCGAGTAGCGGTTGGTTAAATCACCAGCGACATCAGTCGCTGATTCATCATATGCAAATTGAATTGGCTAGAAATCCTGTCGATTTAGTGGTGGGATTTAATCGCATGGCTGGCCTAGATGTTTATTACGCTGCTGATCCTTGTTATATTCAGCGCGCGCATCAAGAGCGGTCATGGTTTTATCGCAATATGCCTTTTGTCCGCGGACGTTACCGTTTTTTTGCTGAGGCGGAAAAAGCTGTGATGGGCGCGCAAAGCCGATGCCAGATACTATTGTTAACAGAGCGTGAAAAACATAGCTTTCAGCATTGGTACCACACCCCAGATAATCGTTTTCATTTGTTGCCAGCTAACATTCCTTTTGAAAAGTTTGCCAATAAAAATCGTGAATATTGTCGTGCCTACGCCAGACAGCAGTTTAATTTGCCTGCAACAGCTAACATTGTACTGACTGTTGGTTCGGCTTTTTTCCGCAAAGGGGTTGATCGTGTAATCGATGCCATTGCGGCCTTGCCTGACCATTTGCGGGATAATACTTGGCTGGTTGCCATTGGTGAATATGAATCAAATAGCAATATCGAGGCCTATTGTAAAAAGCATGGGATATCACATCGTTGCATTCATGTGGGTGGGCGCTCGGATGTGCCCGATTTAATGGTGGGGTGTGACGTGTTTGCACACCCTGCACGCTCAGAGCTCGCTGGCATTGTGCTGATAGAGGCCATGACGGCGGGTGCACCTGTGTTAGTGTCTGAGGTGTGTGGTTATGCGCCACGCGTGGCCGAGGCTGTTGCTGGTGTTGTGTTAGCCAACCCTTACAAACAAGAGGATATGAATCAGACTTTGGCTATGATGCTGCAATCACAGCAAAAAGAAATTTGGCAGACTAACGGGCAGCGCTATGTGGCGCATATTCATGCTACGACTTCTAAAACAGCAGAGGCGGATTACATTATTGAGCTTGGTTTGTGCTTACATGCCAAAAAATAAAGGTTGCTTAATTAAGATGGATAAACTGGTGCTGCCAGCAGAACTGTATAAGATATTCGGTGAAGATGCCTTTGCCGAAATCATGGCGCTGGAAGGCAAGGCCTTTCGCGATGTACGTGGGCGAAAGACCATACAAGTGAATTTGGGCGGGGTTAGCTATTTTGTCAAACAGCATTTTGGCGTGGGCTGGGGTGAGGTTGTTAAAAATCTACTTAGTTTTAAAAAGCCAGTGCTTGGCGCGCTAACAGAGGTAAATGCAATACAAAAGCTAGCAGCGCTTGGTGTTGCGACTACACCTTTAGTGGGCTATGGCGTGCGAGGTGTTAATCCTGTCAGGCAGCAGTCGTTCGTCATCACGCAAGATTTAGGTGAGATTATCTCACTTGAAGATTTATGCGCTGACTGGGCTGCCAACCCACCAGATGTTATTTTTAAACAAAACCTGATGATCGCGCTGGCGCAGCTTGCAGCTAAGCTCCATGGTGCAGGATTTTGTCACCGCGACTTTTATCTATGCCATTTTGTGCTTAAAAAAGAAGCATGGGCAGAAGGGCGTACAGATCTGATTCTGATTGATTTGCACCGAATGCTTTCCAGGCAGTCTAGCCATGGCAGTGCGGTAATAAAAGATATTGCAGGCCTGATGTTTTCAGCCAAAGATTGCGGTTTTAATGATGCAGACTGGCGGCTGTTTAAGCAGCATTATTTGCCGCAGACAGCAGTATTTTGGAAGAAAGTGGAAGTGCGCGCGAATAAACTTTATGTCAAGTTTCACAGTGCAAAATTCCAAAGTCGCTTAGCGCAAGAAAAGTCAGCTATTCGCTAACATTGATTTTTCCTGCATGGCGGCGCTGTTTGTAGCGATTGTATCGCCATAAATACTGTTGCGGCTTTTGTCTGATTTGTGCTTCAATCGCTTGGTTGAGTAAGCTGGGTGTTGCAATGCTGTCAACCTGAGTGAGATGGATTTCATAGCCTTGTCCATTTGCCAAGCGCTCACCAAAAGCCATAATCACAGCCGCTCCTGTTTTTTCAGCAAGCTTGCTGGCGAGTGTCATGGTGTAAGCTGGCTTGCCAAAAAAATTTGCCCACTCACCTTCCCCCTCTGCAGGAATCTGGTCAGGTAATATGCCAATGGCTTCACCTTTTTTTAATGCCTGCATCAGGGCGCGTACGCCTTGTGCGTTAGCGGGTGTGAGCTTGACTTGACCTTTCACACGGCCAGAATCAATCAGTGGGGAAAGCCAGGATTTTTTGGGGGGACGAAAAAGTACGGTGATGGGGTGTTTTGCTGCGTAGTAAATTGAGGTGATTTCAAAACAACCTAAATGCGGGGTGAGGAAAATTAGCCCTTTGCCCCTGTCAAGAGCCTCTTCTACCAAATGCCAGTTATTGCAGCCCTTGACCGTGGATAACGCTTTTTTTTGTGGCCACTGCCAAATCGCCAATGTTTCTAAAATCGCCTTACCCGTTTGCAGCGTATTGACTTTAAGGGTTTTGTTGAAAGTGGCTTCATCTTTGCAAATTCTGCTTTGGCGCAGATTCTCATGCTGCATGCGCGCAGCATTGGGAGTCAAGAGGTGAATACACCATCCTAACAGGCTGCCTAGCGCATGGATTTTTGCCAATGACAGGCATGAAATAAGTTTGGCAATAAATGTAAGCATAATCCGCCGTTATTTTAATGGATTAATTATGTGCCCGTGTAATTTTGTATTCCAACCCTGATAAAATATGCTTCAAATTTAAATTTAGCGAATAGAGTTGATATTGCTTACCTTTATATCAGATAAGTTTTTGGCATTGCTGAAAGAAAACCAATTGGATACCTTCGAAAAGGTGTGGAATCGCCAGGTTGATTGGTTTGAAGAGCCTAACGAGCGTCGTGGTGGCTGGAGCGGGGTTGGGCG
>JAQTXW010000067.1 GCA_028688575.1 Methylotenera sp.
GTGCACCAGAAGCAGCCGCCTGCAAAGATCGCGATTTTTGGGTTGTTCATTTGTATGCTCTAAAAATTTTATGATTATAGATTTTTGGTTATAAATTTAGTCAGTTGAATAACGTAAAGGTTTTCTTCAACTGAAAAATATTGATTAAGGAAATCACATGCAAAATATTACAATATCAGCATGTGTCTTAATGCGCTTTATGTAGATTTTAATTCTTACTTTGCTTCAGTTGAGCAGCAACTGGTACCCGCATTGCGCAACAAGCCGGTTGGCGTGCTTGCGGTAATGGCAGAAACCACCTGTTGCATTGCTGCCAGTTACGAGGCCAAAGCCTTTGGCATTAAAACGGGCACTTTGGTAAGTGAGGCACGCAAATTGTGTCCCGATATTGTTTTTGTTGAAGCGCGCCCGCCGATTTATGTGCAACATCATCACCAACTGATTGAGATAGTGGAAAGCTGCACGCATGTAGAGAAAGTGCTCTCGATAGATGAGATGGTTTGCAAGTTAACAGGGAGCCAGCAAGTGCCAGAAAATGCGCTGAAACTCGCCGCTAAAATAAAACAGAAAATCAGTGCACAATTTGATTATATCCGCTGTTCTATCGGTATCGCCCCCAATACGTTTTTAGCTAAAGTGGCTTCTAATATGCAAAAGCCAGATGGCTGCACTGTGATACATGCGCATGAACTGCCACAGCGTTTATTTCATCTAAAACTGCGTGATTTAAATGGTATAGGCAAGCAGATGGAGGCGCGGTTGAGTCGTTATAAGATCACAACGGTAGAACAGCTGTACGCTGCCAATCGTCAGCAGTTGGAAACTGCTTGGGGTGGCGTCGAAGGTGGGCGTATGTTTGACAAACTCCGTGGTATTGAGCCTTATTATGTGAAAAACACGCGTAGCAGTTTGGGGCATTCGCATGTGTTGCCGCCAGAGCAACGCAATGAGGCGGGCGTGAGGGCTGTGCTACATCGTTTGTTACAAAAAGCGTGTATGCGTATGCGCAGTTATGATTTGCTGGCTTCAAAGATCAGTGTAAAGGTGAAAATGAGAAATCGCCCAAGCTGGGGCATGGAAAGCGCCATTTCCCCTACAGACAATACGTTGAATTTAATTGACGCGTTAGAAAGCTTTTTGCGGCATTATCCTCAAACAAGTGCAGAACCCTACGCCGTTGGTGTGTCTTTTTCAGGCTTGATGACCTTGGATGAAACTGCGCGAGATTTGTTTCAGAGTGTGCCACTGGAAAACGAAAAGAAACTGAATCAGGCGATTGATCAGCTTAATCATAAATTTGGCAAAAACACGATTTATTTTGGCGGCGCGCATGAAGCCTTAAAAGACGCGCCTATGCGCATCGCATTTAATCATATTCCTGATCTTGCGGTTGAAAGCGATGCTGAGTGATGGATTTCAAGTGAATAGCTTCGATAAAAAGAATAATTTAGGTAAGATGACAATGTTAAAAAAACGTTAAGGTTAGGCCATGGTGACATTGACGCTCAGTTTTGATCCAACAGTAATGAATATTGTTGCGCTGGATATCCTGATTTTATTTTCCTATATTTTGTATCTGTTCCACAAGAAAAGAAAAATAGCGCTATCCATCGCAGAAATTACCATGTTTATACAGGATTATTTCCAGCATACAGGTGCGCAGGTAGACGTTATCTGCTTTAAGCTGGATTCAGATAAGCATTTTGTCACGCTGATTGAGTCAGAGCCACTTAAACGCTTTCGCTATTCAAATATTCTTGAATCCAACCTGATTGCACATATTCAAAAGAAAACAGGCAATACGGTTGAAAAGATTTACTGGCGATTTCCTGTGCAGGTGCATGAACTGGCCGCGCTTGCCAAAGGTAAGGGCCCAAATGATGTGGAAACTGAAGCCGAAGATGACTATTTTGTTGATGTCAAGGTGGTAGAGGATCATAGTCATGATTACAATGTGAGTGAAGCTACTTGGGATGATTTTAAAAGCTCAGAAAAACAAGACCGCAAGTAATGTATGGTAGTTTTTGATAATGAATCTGCAATTTATACCCCACTATTCATGATTATCATGAGTTACAAATCGTTAACAATTTCAAGTATGCCCGAGTGAGTATTGTCGCGTTGATTGTCCATAGTCGTTAGAAATGGCTAAAATTTCTGGATACAGGAGAATCAAAAAATGCGTAATACAAAGTCAAATATAGTGAATCACATGCGATTGAAAATCGCGGCGCCTGCATTCATGGCCGCACTCTTTGCATTGCCAGCAATGGCCGATCATCAATACACGGATACCGCACGCGTGCTTTCTGTTTCACCGCAAACTGAGCGCGTGAATGTGCCGCGCCAGGAATGCCGTACAGAATATCAGCAGCAAAGTTACAGTCACGATCATCAGAACTCCATCACTGGCGCGGTGATAGGCGGTATTGCGGGTGGATTGCTGGGGAATACCGTTGGCCGTGGCAATGGTCGCGTTGCCGCCACAGCCATTGGTGCAGGGGTCGGAGCCATTGCGGGCGACCGAATTGCAAACAACAGAAACAGTAATGTGACAACCCGCACTGTTCCTGTTGAAACCTGCTACCAAGTGGACAACTGGCAAACGGTGAATGCTGGCTACTATGTTACCTACGAATATCATGGCAGAACCTACAGCACAGTGACTAGCGAGCACCCAGGCCAATATATCAGCGTAAATGTGGCGGTGTCACCCAACAGTCGTGTTGTTTCACAGGTAAACTACATCGCCCCTGAAAGCGGTGGGCGCAACCAATGGCGCAATCATCATGATGATAGACGTGGACATGGAAAGCACCATCGCTATTACTAGTTACTGATGTTGTTTGACTAGATAAAACCTAGCGTGCAGATCAATGCCGCTAGTTTTTTAATCTATTAAACTACGAAGTTGAGGTAAATCCGCACACTTGCAAGTAAAATTGGCGCACTATGATTATCATTTTAGAGTGTTAAGTGAAACTGACTGTAGATGTTGAGATAACTCGATCATTATTGGCTGAGGCCGAGCACTCAGCTTTGGCTTACTTGCTCAGTAAAGCGCGCAAGGTCTGGCAAGCTCAATCTTTGGAGCGGCTAGTCTGCGGCCAGTTTGGTTTAACTCCCCAGCCAGATTACCCAGTCGCGGCAATGGCCGCCCATATGGATGGCCTAGCGGTTGGACATGATTATTGGCTGCATGCAACGCCAGTGCATCTTGTGATGCAGCGTGACAGTCTGAGTTTAAGTGAGGATGTGCCACTATTATTAAGTCACGCGCATGCGATGCGTGTGATTGAGAGTTTGAATCAGCACTTCAGCGCAGATGGCTTAACTTTTATACTGGGAAGCTCAGGTGCATGGTATGTACGTTTGGCGCATTCTCCGCAGATTAAAACCGCTTTTGCCAGCGAAGCTATTGGCAGAAATGTTTTTGCGTGTCTGCCTCAAGGTGATGAGGCGCAAACATGGCGTGCTTATTTGAATGAGATTCAGATGCTATTGCATACGCATCCTGTCAATGCCGAGCGTGAGGCTTCAAATCAGACATTAGTGAATAGCCTTTGGTTGTCGGGTGGTGGTGTTTTTCCTGCATTGCAGAAAAAGCCAGCGCATGGTGTTGATTTAGTCCTGACAGATGATATTTTTTATCAAGGTTTGGCAGCTTGGTCTGGTGTGCCTTTTCATGCAGTCAATGGGCGTTGGGCTGATGCTTTGGACGGTGCAGCAGAAGCAAAACGCGTGCGTATCGGGTTGGGCGCGGGGCAGTTGCAGCAGCCAGTTTTTGCAGCGATATGTCAGGGACTCAAGCGAAATAAAATTAAAAAACTGACTTTAAATTTAGGATGTTACGATAGAACAATGTTGGCAGAATTAAATTACTGGGATACCCTGAAGTTCTGGCAAGCCACCAAACCTGTGCCGCAAATCATTTGCTAGGCGAACGATGACACGAATTGTACAGAGAAATATACCAAAAGAAGCGGTGAAAATATTGGAGTTGGCAGGGGTTGCACCGATACTGGCCAAGCTTTTTGCGGCAAGAGGCGTTGCGGATGTTGCTCAGGTTAAAACTTCGTTAAATCAGTTGTTGTCACCACATAGCCTTACACATAATCAACAGATGGCGCGCTTGCTGGCGGATGCCATTCAAGCCAACAAAAAAATACTGATTGTAGGTGATTACGACGCCGATGGCGCCACCGCAACTGCAGTGGCGGTGAAAGGATTAACGGCCCTGGGTGCGCAAGTGGATTTTTTGGTGCCCAACCGTTTTGAGTATGGTTACGGACTTACCCCCGAAATTGTTGCGCTGGCTGCCTTGCAGTCGCCCGACCTGATTGTGACAGTAGATAATGGAATTGCCAGTGTGGATGGTGTTGCGGCAGCCAATGCGCTTGGGATACAAGTGCTGATTACCGATCATCATTTGCCAGGCGCTGACACACCGCAGGCGGATTGTATTGTTAATCCCAATCAGCGTGGCTGCGACTTTTTCAGCAAGCATCTGGCAGGCGTTGGAGTGATGTTTTATGTGCTGCTGGCTTTGCGCGCAGAACTGCGTGAGCGGGGTATTTTTGCAGAAAAAAGCGCGCCAAATTTAAGCGAGTTGCTGGATTTTGTCGCCTTAGGTACAGTCGCAGACCTGGTGAAGCTGGATGAAAATAATCGTATCTTGGTCGAGCAGGGGCTGCGTAGAATACGAGCGGGGGCATGCAGTTATGGTGTCACCGCGCTGCTTAAAATTGCGGGACGCGAACCTGCAAAGGTCACCGCGCAGGATTTGGGGTTCTACGCTGGGCCGCGCTTAAATGCGGCAGGACGGTTGGATGATATGCGTTTGGGTATTCAGTGTCTACTTGCTGACTCAGAAACAAAAGCCATGCAAATGGCCGAGCAATTACAGGCGCTTAATTTACAACGTCGCAGTATTGAAGCAGACATGCACGACAGCGCCAACTTCGCATTGGAAGACGCCCAGTTGGCGCATCAATATTCCATTAGCCTTTATCAGCCAGATTGGCATCAAGGTGTGATTGGTATTCTAGCGTCACGGGTAAAAGAGCGATATCATCGTCCAGTGATTGCATTTGCAGATGCACAAGACGTGCATGATGGACAAGCCTTACTTAAGGGTTCGGGCCGATCAATTGCAGGGCTGCATTTGCGTGATGCCCTGGATTTGTTAAGCAAGCATCAACCCGACCTGATACTCAAGTTTGGCGGGCATGCTATGGCGGCAGGGCTGACTATCAGGACTGAAGATTTTGATTTATTTAAACTCGGCTTTGAAACTGTAGCAAAGCAATTGCTGACAGAGGCGGATTTAAGTGCAGTGCAGGAAGTGGATGGTAGTTTAAGTGCTGAAGACATGACATTTGAGATCGCTGAAATGCTGGAGCAGCAAGTATGGGGGCAGGGTTTTGCGCCACCTTTGTTTTATGATAGGTTTGAAGTTCAGAATCAGCGTATTCTCGGTGAAAAGCACTTAAAATTACTTTTAAAGCCAATACGCAACTCAGTGGGTTCAGGCCCTGTTTATCGACCAGAATCTAGCTCAGAATTTAGTATAGAAGCGATTTACTTTAACCAAACAGCATTGCTGGGCGCGCGCATCCATGCGGCGTACCAGTTGCAGACCAATAGCTACAATGGTATGCAAAAAGTTCAGCTGAACATAAAACATGTGTCGGAATAATTTAAGCTAATGCCAATGGATCAACAAATACTCACCATTGAAATGCTTCAGCCCATTTTGCCATCTCGCAAATCAGATGCGCATAAAGGTGATTCAGGAAGTGTGGCGCTAATAGGCGGAGATGACGGCATGCTTGGAGCGGTATTGCTGGCGTCAAGAGCTGCCATGCTGATAGGCGCGGGAAGAGTGTATGCCGCAATGCTCAGCAAATCGGCCCCCACAGTGGATATGTTGCACCCCGAACTGATGATGCGTTCCTCATCCGCGTTAGCTGCCTTGCCTCAACTTAACTGTGTGGCGATTGGGCCTGGTTTGGGGCAATCGGCTCTGGCGCTCGAGGTGCTCGATTTCTGGTTGCGGCAGCAGGTGACGCTGTTGCTTGATGCTGATGCGCTTAATTTAATTGCAGTGAATACCGATTTAGCAAATCAGTTGTGTATGCGTTCGGGTGAGGTTGTGATTACGCCTCATGCGGGTGAAGCGGCGAGGCTCCTAGGGTTGAGTGCTGAAAGTATACAAAGAAACAGGGTTGAGATGGCGCTGAAATTGGCAAAACGATTGCAAGTAACCTGCGTGTTAAAGGGAGCAGGAACGGTTATCGCTCAGCATGATGAGCAGTACATGATTAATCCTACAGGCAATCCAGCGCTCGCTACGGCAGGTACTGGAGATGTGCTTGCTGGCGCAATTGCAGGACTGGTAGCGCAAGGGTTGGCCGTAGTGGATGCCGCAAAATTGGGCGTTTATGTGCATGGTGCTGCTGCTGACAGCTTGGTGGCTAGAGGAATTGGCCCTTTAGGCATTGTTGCCTCGGAAGTTGCTCTGGAGATGCGTGCTGTTATCAATCGATTAAATCAAAACAAGTGAAGCACCCCAAAAGTTGTAATCATGCGCTTCTGGAAAGAGAAAACTTTCAACCAAGTTACTGGATTTGCCAGCGCAACCATGTGAATAAAATATTGCCGTTACCGTTGCCACCAAAGATGTAGGTGGATTGCAAAGCCAGTTGCTTGTATTCAATAGAGAGCAAAGGTGCAATCACAGGGAGTGGTAGATAGTGAAAATCGCTACGCAACGTCAATCCAACTGTATAGCCTGCACCCAATCTAAAATCCTGATCTGGTCGCCAGATTTTCTGAAAGCCGTAACCCGCAACAGGTTCAGTATCGTAATGTGAGTCAGTAAAAACCATGGCGTACAAGCTGTGCCAGTCGCCATCTTCATCAAACCTATATTTGCCTAACCCTAAACCCCAGGGCTGTTCGTTGAACTCGTCAATTTTTCTTTTGCTGTAGTAGCTGCGATTGTGCCAGACATTGATAGGTACGTAGAGCTCGTAATCACTGGACTCCCATGTTTCATTAAGCGAGCGCTTGGTTTGCTCCCATAGGCTGGTTTGAGTGAGTTCTTTAGAAAAGGCGCTTGTTGAAAGTGTAAATGTCAATGCGCTAAAAATCATGAGTTTTTTAATCATGGCGTTAAGTTTACGCCTAATTTTTAGTTTAAAATGTAAAGAATTGATACGGATAGGGATGAAGCAGTCACTGTCTGGAAGTGGTATTGCGAAAGCAATGAAGGGAGATATCATAATCTTCGCTAATTTAAAGGAATAATTAGGGATGGCATGTCAAAAAAGCTAGTGGTTGCTAATTGGAAAATGCATGGCAATCTTGTGGTTAATCAGCAGTTGATTACCTCTTATGTTCAAAAGCTTTTGCCATTTAAAAATATCCAAGTAGTGGTCTGCGTGCCTTATCCTTATCTGGCGCAGGCGCAATTACTGTTGGGGCAAACTGATATTGCCTGGGGTGCGCAGAACCTGAGTAAAGACATTGAAGGGGCATATACTGGCGAAGTGAGTGTCCGTATGCTTAAAGACTTTGGCGCAACTTATGTCATTATTGGGCACTCAGAGCGTGCTACTGCCTATTGCGAGTCCGATGAAAATATCGCCACCAAGTTTATGCAAGCCATAACGCACGGCCTGACGCCAATTTTGTGTGTGGGTGAAACCCTTATTGAGCGTGAGGCTGGTGTAATGGAAAGGGTGGTGGCTAAACAAATCGACACGATTATCCAGATGTATGGCGCTGGAATTTTTGCGGACACCGTGATTTCTTATGAGCCAATATGGGCGATTGGCACGGGGTTAGCCGCCACTCCAGATCAGGCGCAAAGCATGCATGAGTTTATTCGTAATAGAATCTCGATACATGATAAAAGCGCAGCGCAGCGCTTGAAAATCTTGTATGGGGGGAGCGTAAATCCGCAAAATGCGGTACAATTATTCGTTATGCAGGACATCGATGGTGGTTTGGTCGGTAGGTGCTCATTAAATACGGATGAGTTTGAAGGGATATGTCGTGCTGCGAGTGAAATAAGCCCATCTTGAGATTATTAAGGTTGAGGTGCCATCCGCGTGCGTAGCGTGACTTAAGGATGATCTAAGTCCAGACTATCTGGATTTTAAGTTAAATATTAAGTGGCTGTTGAAAAACTTAGCTGATGTAAATGTTAAGCAAGTAAATGCTTTTAAATTAAGTGCTAGGTAAATAGGTGCTAGGTAAATAAGTACCAAACAAAATAGATCGCTAGGTAAAAGGTTTAAAATGGAAAAATTTGTGTTAGTAGTTCACGTGTTGGCAGCGTTGGCTGTGATTGGCTTGGTGCTGTTGCAGCATGGAAAAGGCGCTGATATGGGGGCTTCGTTTGGTAGTGGCGCATCAGGCAGTCTGTTTGGCGTATCTGGTTCATCAAATTTCATGAGCAGGGCGACATCAGGTTTTGT
>JAQTXW010000068.1 GCA_028688575.1 Methylotenera sp.
TGTTTTAAATCGGCTGCAATGCCTAAATAATCCACCACTAAACCGCCAGGCTTATCTTTATACACGCGGTTTACACGTGCAATGGCCTGCATCAGGTTGTGACCTTTCATCGGCTTGTCGATGTACAGCGTATGCATGCTTGGTGCATCAAAGCCTGTCAGCCACATATCCCGCACGATCACGAGTTTTAATTCATCGTCGGGGTCTTTCATGCGCTCGGCAAGGTTTCGACGCTGTTGCTTGGTAGTATGATGTTTAGCGAGTTGCGGACCATCACTAGATGAAGCTGTCATCACTACCTTAATTGCACCTTTGCTCAAATCATCTGAATGCCACTCTGGTTTGAGCTTGACGATTTCTTCATACAATGCGGCGGCAATACGGCGCGACATGCTCACAATCATGCCTTTACCGGCGAATACTTCCTGGCGCTGGGTAAAGTGCGTCACAATATCTTGTGCAATGTTTTGAATGCGTTTTTCACTGCCGATTAAAGCTTCAATCTGCGTCCAGCGTGATTTGGCTTTTTGAGTTTCGGTGAGTTCGTCCTGATCGAGTTCTTCGTCTAGCTCCGCAACCAGTTTTTTGCCTTCGTCAGAAAGCTGCACTTTGGCTAAACGGCTCTCGTAATAAATGCGTACCGTTGCGCCATCTTCCACGGCTTGGGCAATATCGTAAATATCCACATAGTTGCCAAACACCGCAGGCGTGTTTACATCAGTGCTTTCAATCGGTGTGCCTGTAAAGCCCAAGTACGTGGCATTGGGCAAAGCATCACGCATGTATTTGGCAAAGCCATACACAATCTTTTGGCCAATTACATCACCAACTGCGTTTTTTTCTTCTACAGTTTTAGCCTTAAAGCCATATTGTGTGCGGTGCGCTTCATCAGCAATCACCACAATGTTGCGGCGCTCGGATAGGGTTTCATACACATTGCCTTCTTCAGGCTGAAACTTCTGTATGGTGGTGAAGATTACGCCACCAGAAGCTACTTTGAGCAACTCTTTCAACTGCTGCCTATCTTCTACCTGCTTTGGCTCTTGGCGTAACAATTGGCTTGATGCGGCAAAGGTATCAAACAACTGGTCATCAAGGTCGTTACGATCAGTAATCACCAAAATAGTTGGGTTATTCAAGGCTAATACAATCTTACCTGTGTAAAACACCATACTCAGTGATTTACCACTGCCTTGCGTGTGCCATACGACGCCAGCTTTGCGGTCGCCCTTGGGCTGAGTGCGCACATCTGGCAAGCCATAATCGGCAGGGGTTTGTGCAACGGCTGAAGCTTCAGCCGTTGCACGTAATGTAGAAATTACTGCCGCATTCACTGCGTAATATTGGTGATAGGCTGCCAACTTTTTGACCGTACTGATGCTGATTTGTCCTGTAGCAGTATCTTCTTTGGATGACTTTTCAAAAACAATGAAGTGGCGAATTAGATCGAGTAGCGTGGATTTATTCAGCATGCCGTTAATCAGTGTTTCTAGCTGACTGACTAGGTGTGAAGCTTCAGACTTACCATCGGCACTTTTCCAAGCCATAAAGCGACTCAAGCCTGCTGAAATGCTACCTGCTTTTGCCTCTAAACCATCTGAAACCACTACAAAGCCGTTGTAGGTAAACAGGCTGGGGATTGTTTGTTTGTAGGTTTCTAACTGCTTGTAAGCTGAAGTGAGCGTAGTGTTTTCATCCACTGCGTTTTTAAGCTCAATCACCACCAGCGGCAAACCATTCACAAACAGAATCAGATCAGGGCGTTTATTCTGGTTGTTTTCAATAATGGTGAACTGATTCACCACTAAAAATTCATTATTGTCCGGGTTGGCAAAGTCAATCAGCCAAACCAAATCGCCACGTGTGTTGCCGTCTTTTTGGTAGCTGACATTCACGCCCTCAGTCAGCAGACGGTGAAAGGCTTCGTTATTCGCCAGCAACTCCGGTGAGCTAATGCGTTGTATGGTTTTTATGGCTTCATCTAACGCGGCAGCTGGCAGGGTAGGGTTGATGCGGGTAACAGCATTGCGCAAGCGACTCAGTAACAATACATCTGCAAAGCTCTCACGCTCTGGGTTTGCCGCATCGGGCGCAATATCAGGCCCGTAAACGTAAGTAAAGCCAAGCGCTTGCAGCCGCTCAATGGCAAGGGTTTCTATTTCTGATTCAGTTAATTTAGCCATTAGTTATTGCCGTTGATTAAGTTGATAATCACCTTCACAATCATATCGCGCTCGTCTGGTTTGCTTTCTGCAATCAGTAAGGTAAAGGCGACCAAAGCATTATCTGCAATGCGTTTTTCACCTAGCTCGTTGTACAAGTGTTCATTACGCTCTAAAAACCAAGCAAACATCGCTGCCGCAATGCGTTTGTTGCCATCGCTAAAGGCATGGTTTTTAACGATGAAGTACAATAGATTGGCTGCTTTCTCTTCTATGCTCGGGTAAAGCTCCTGCCCATCAAAGGTTTGGTAGATAGTCTCTAGTGCACTATTAAACGAATTGTCTTTTTCGTTGCCAAACAATCCCCCCAATTTTTCTTTATCGCGCCACAAAAGGATTTGTTCCATTGCCTCGCCATATTCGATCTTGGGCTGCACGGGAGAGCGAGTGCCTATCACCTGTAAGCGCTGATGGTCGTAATCATCCAGCACGGTGAGTGCATGGCTGTATTTCTCAAGCACAACTAATATGCTTTGCGATTCTTGCGGCGTTAACGCTTGGTTGTGCAGTAGGCGAGAGGATAAAGCAATGGCACGCTTTAAATCCTTGAGCTTTTCTTGTTCGGCTTGAAGTTTTTGTTCATTTAACGCATAGCCTTGAACGAGGTATTGATTGAGAATATTGTTAGCCCAAATGCGAAATTGCGTACCTCTTTTGGAATTAACACGATAACCAACAGAAAGAATAGCATCAAGGTTAAAATACTCGATTGTTCTAGTGACTTCACGATTGCCCTCAATTTGAACTGTTGCATTTTTTGCAACAGTTGAATTTTCGCTCAATTCACCAGAGGAAAAAATATTTTTCAAATGTCGTGAGATAACAGACTTATCCCGACCAAAGAGCTCGGTAATCTGTAATAAATTCAGCCAGATTGTTTCCTCCTCAATAAGCACATCTATTTGCGTTTCACCACTTTCTGTTTGATAGATGACAATTTGAGGGTTTACATTTTGATCAGTTTTTTTGTTATCGGTCATAGTTATACTCTCTCATCATCTGACATGATTTGCTTAATCGCCTCATATATCCAACCCGTACTACCTTGCGTATCACGCAATATCTTGGCAAAGCTCTTTTTAGCAATTTGCTCGCGTATCTTTGCAAACACTTCAGTGCTTAAATGCTCTTTACCTAACGCTTTAAGTGCTTGCACAATCAAGGTGCTTTCGCGATGTTTAAAGCCAATGTCTTTTAAGCTGGATTTTTTAAAGGTTAGCTGTATGCCCATTACATCGTAGCTTTTGCTTGGGCCGTCACTCAGGTAAATATATTGCGCGGGTATTTGTGTAGAAAGCCCCAGTAGGTTTAGCGCAGAATCACCAGAAACCTCAATACGCCAATTAAACTTGCGTGCATAAGCATTAGCTACTTGGTCTATATCAGGGGATAAGGTTTTTTGCAGTAAATCACTAAAGCGCGGGTAATCATATAAGCCGCGCGCAACACGGCGTATTTTGTCAGTTTCAGCTAAATCAGAGAGCGCATTATCAATTTGTTGGCGTGCAAAACGACCTGCTAAATCACTGGATGAGAATGCCCACCCCCTACCGTGACCAGCTATAAAGTAAAATATTGATTCTGATATGTTTTTCACTTGGTTAATATAAATAAATTTCTAGAAAAAGTATATGTTTTTTCTAGAAATAATACGCTACTTTTTATCATTCAACTTAACTGCATTCGTTAATTGGCTTAAGTAATCCTTTTCGGCTTCCACCTCTTTTAACTCTCGCCTTGATTCTGCAAACTTATCATATTCCAAAGTAGCTTTTGCATCCGCCTGCTTTTTACTCACACGCCCAGCATTATTTAAAACTGCTCTATCGTTAAAGCGCAAAAAGTCATCTAGCTTATCTGCCCAATCTTGCATAAACACTTGCTTACGCCTTGTGGCTTGGTCTTCAGCAAAGTCTAGCCACATCGTCACAATGCGGTTTAACTCAGTCACTTCGGTTTCAGCCAAATAATTTTTAGCAATTAACACATCAGTTTTGCGCACCTCATCTTTTTGCCATGTGTTCAACCCCATATTCGGCTTAGCATGGTCTGCACGGCTTGAAATCAACTCAGCCGCAGTCATCCCCGTGGCAGCAAAATGCAGCTTGTTTTGAATCACACTAAAAAACTTGGTGGTTTCGGCGAGTGTTGGTTCATAGTCTGCGGCTAATGCAAAAATCTCACGCACGCGCAAATACATGCGCCGCTCACTGGCACGTATGTTACGTACACGTTCCAGCATTTCAGCAAAATAGTCAGGGATAACCGAGTTACCAACTGGCGGATTTTGAAGCCGCTCATCATCCATCACAAAGCCCTTAATGATGAACTCTTTTAACTGCTGCGTAGCCCAGATTCTAAAGCGGGTAGCTATTACGCTTTTAACGCGATAGCCTACTGAAATTACAACATCTAAATTATAAGTATCTAACTCACGCTCTACTTGGCGATTCCCTTCCTGACGAACCCACAAGGATTTCTTGTGAGTTGCACTTGGCGTTAATTCAGCTTCTTCATATATATTTTGAATATGCAAACTAATATTTTGCTGGGTGGTTTGAAACAACTCTGCCATTTGGCTTTGCGTCATCCACAGCGTTTCGTTTTCCAACCGCGTTTCAAGGCGGATGCGGCCATCGTCGCTTTGGTAAATTATCATTTCAGATTGGCTGTTTGTCATTTTTTTACCTCTAGCAATTTCAATCCTCCATCTCCAACGCTTGAATCTGTAGGTTGGGCTGACTCTGGGCAGCCCAACATTTAACTACATCAATCAACGCTCACCACCCGCTTCAATATTCACCATACTATCTCCCCAATCCGCAGTCAAAACCCCTCGCTCAACATATTTGTGAAACGTTGAAAACGGCCAATCAATCACTCGGCGCACATACCCATGTTTAACAGGGTTGTAATGAATATAATCCACATGCCGCTCAAAATCATGTTCATCGCGGATGCAATGCTCCCAATAACGGCGTTGCCATATACCACGCTCACGTTTTGCTAGGCGGCTTGCGCGTATCGTTTCAGTTTTAGCCATACGGCGCGAAAACCCCGCCTTAATCAAACTCCACCGCATAGGAAAATCCACATCATCGTGCGGCAAACGCCAAATCGCATGCAAATGTTCGGGCAACACCACCATCGCCTCAATCACAAAAGGATGCGCCTGTTTAACTTTATTTATCACCTCGCGCAAATCACCAATATGACGTGTTAATAAATCAGCTTCTCTATCCGCTAAATTCACCGAAAAAAAATAAGTGCCGCCCGCCACATCTGCTCGCCTATAACGCAAAACATTTCCTCCAAATTCTCCTCATCTTGTAGGTTGGGCTGATTTTTGGAAGCCCAACGTTTACCAGTTTTTGCATTAGTTTGTTCATCTGCAGGTTGGGCTGACTATGGAAGCCCAACGGTTGCCGTTCGTTGTATTGATACGTAGGCTTCATGCGTAGGTTGGGTTGAGGTACGAAGCCCAACGGATAACAGTTGTTGCAATGATAGGTTGGGCTTCATTCTTCAGCCCAACCTACAGGTTAAATCCACGCGCACCTCACCGCTCATCAGCTTGGGGAGTAAGTTATCGCGGAGTTTTTCTAGGGTTTTAATTTGTTTTGAATTGGTAATTTGTTTTTCAAGCAAAGGAGTCATTTGCTCCGTCATTAGCTCTAGCTCATGTAGTTTCGGCACTTTAACCATAGCAGTATCTAAATCACCACGCTTAATGTGGCCCATTGTGGTTGCATGGCTTGATGATATTGAAATGAACTCATCTAAATGGTGTTTACACCAATGCAAATAAAACCATTTTGGAAATTCTTGCGATGTGACTTTGAATAAGTGCTGGTTAAGCACACACTTTTCACCATCCCAAACCTTCACCATTAAAGAAGCTGACCAAGCAAAGATTACATCGCCATTCTCAACAATGTATTCAGGTTTTACTTTGGATGTTGCCCAATCTGAGTTTTCAGAGATTCCACTACTTAGCTCTTTAATTTTAAGCACTGGTAGTTTATTGATTGCATCAGTTGGCGGGAATTTTTGGCAAGCAAGGCCATTTAAGAAATTTGCGATGCTACTTAGCGGCCTTTCCTCCCAATCCTCCTGCGCTTCTTCTACAAACCATTGTCTAAACAGCGTTTCGGCCATGCGTTCTAGGGTGGTGTTTTGGCGGTGGAGCAGGTCGATTTTGTCATCTAAACTACTGAGGACTGAGGCGATGGCTTTTTGTTCTTGTAGCGGTGGTAGTTCCAACTCAAAACTACCAAGTTGTTTTGCATTCGCGCCAGGTTGTGCTGAACCTCCAGCTATTGCGTCAACGTAGTCATACCAGTTTGATGATTGAAGAATGTGACCTACAAACTCAGGAAAAGCCTTATTTGTATCAATTTGATACCTAATCAAATACGAAGCGAATACAGCTTCATGTTTAAGATTTTTAATATACTTGTTATAGCCAGTAGTTGCGCCTGTTCTAGCAATAACAATATCTCCATTTCTTAATTTGTACTTTTCAATATCTTTTTCATTTGCTATGCAATTTGGTACTGAGTTCCAATCAATTTGGCTTGGCACAATATCAGTAATTCTAAGGAATTTTGGCCCAACACCATTCAAATTTGCACTTGCTGTATATCCGTAAGTTATAGTAGTGCAAACGTCAGTCAATGTTGTAGCTTGCCACTCACTCACAGTTTCACCCTCGCCAAATTCTCTGCAATCGCTTTATTGAGTTTTTCTTCCTCCACCAACTGCGCTTCAAATTCTGCTTTTAGGGCGTTAAAACGCTCTGCAAAGTTAAAGTCATCCTCATCATCCGGCAGGCCTACATAACGGCCTGGGGTGAGTACGTAATCAAGTTCTTTTACACGTTCCTGGCTGACGGATGCACAAAAGCCTGCAATGTCTTGGTACGTGCCATCGGTATTGCGCCAGTTGTGGTAGGTGTCGGTGATTTGTTTTATATCCTGATGGCTCAGTTCTTTAGTGCGGCGGTTGATGAGGTGGCCTAGGTTGCGGGCATCGATAAACAATATCTCGTTACTGCGGTTTCTGAATTTTCCGTTAGTACGGTTGCGGCTCATAAACCATAACGCGGCTGGGATTTGCGTGTTTAAGAACAGCTTGGCTGGCAGGTTGACGATGCAATCAATCACGTTGCCTTGCTCAATCAGCGCTTTGCGGATTTCGCCTTCGCCACTTGTTTTGCTGGTGAGTGCGCCTTTAGCCAGCACCACACCTGCTTGGCCTTGTGGTGAGAGGTGGTAGATAAAGTGTTGCAGCCATGCAAAGTTAGCATTACCTGCGGGCGGTGTGCCATATTGCCAGCGGCCATCGGTACGCAACAGCTCGCCTGACCAATCGCTGACGTTAAACGGTGGATTGGCAATAATGTAATCGGCTTTAACATCTTTATGCGCATCGTTTAAAAAGCTGCCTTCGTTGTTCCATTTAACTTGGCTGGCTTCAATGCCACGAATGGCGAGGTTCATTTTAGCCAAGCGCCAGGTGGTTTGGTTGCTCTCTTGCCCGTAGATAGAGATGTCATTCACGCGACCTTGATGGTCTGCCACAAACTTTTCTGATTGCACAAACATACCGCCAGAGCCACAGCATGGGTCAAACACGCGGCCACTATATGGCTCCAGCATTTCCACCAATAATTCCACCACCGAGCGTGGCGTGTAGAACTGCCCACCTTGTTTGCCTTCAGCCAGTGCAAATTCACCTAAAAAGTATTCAAACACATGGCCGAGCACATCAGCACTGCGTGATTTGGCATCACCCAGCGCAATGTTGCCGACTAAATCAATCAATTGACCAAGGCTGGCGGGGTCTAAGTTGTCACGTGCAAATACTTTGGGTAACACGCCTTTAAGTGATGGGTTTTCTTTTTCAATGGCATCCATGGCGGCATCCACCATTTTTCCAATTTCTGGCTGACGCGCATTGGATTGCAGATATGACCAGCGCGCCTCTTGTGGCACAAAGAATACGTTTTCTGCACTGTATTCATCTTTGTCTTCAGGGTCTGCGCCTGCATATTCGCCCTCGCCTGCCTTAAGCTTGGCGAATTGCTGCTCAAAAGAATCTGAAATGTATTTGAGAAAAATTAGGCCCAAAACAATATGCTTGTATTCAGCAGCGTCTATATTCTTACGCAGTTTATCTGCGGCTTTCCAGAGTTGCTTCTCTAGGGGTT
>JAQTXW010000021.1 GCA_028688575.1 Methylotenera sp.
CACCTCAACATACTTTTGACTTTTTTGCCATGCGCTTACTTTTCTATTGCCCGCGGCCAAAAAGCCATTCAAGCTATGAAGCAATGTTTTTTTACATAAGCAAAATACAGGGTGGATATTGTCGCCACACTTTGCAATTGCAATATCGGCATCGACTTTGATTAGCGCTGTTTTCAATTGCAAAGCTAGGTTTTCGGGTAGCAGTGGTGAGTCACATGGTGCGCATAGTACCATGTCATGCTTGGCGTATTTTAAGCCCAGTTGAATGCCCGCAAGCGGGCCTGGGTAGTTGGCAGTTTCATCCTGCAGTACACGGTAGCCGAATGTGTTGTATTGGCTTATCTCTCGATTGGCGTTAATGATAATTTCATCCACTTGTGGAATAAGCCTCGCGATAACATGGCTAATGAGTGGCCTGGCTTTAAATTGAACTAAACCTTTATCCACCCCGCCCATTCGGGTGGCACGACCGCCTGCAAGAATGATGGCTGAAATTGGCATTTTAGCCACCTGTATGCGACATAAATCTGACTACAGCAGGTTTCGCGCGCTGTAAGTCAAAGTCATGCCCTTTGGGTTTGATTGCCATGCTATTGATAATTGCTTGAATCAATGGTTGGTCATCGTTGGGGTGGTTGCGCAGGAGGGGCATTAAGTCTATTTTATCTTCCTGACCCAAGCATAGATACAGTTCACCTTTGCAGGTAATGCGAACACGGTTGCAGCTTTCGCAAAAGTTGTGTGAGTGTGGGGAGATAAAGCCGATTTTAGTTTTTGAGTCAGCTCGCTGCCAATATCTTGCTGGACCTCCGCTAGTGTGAGTGCTGGGAATGAGTGAGTACTTACTTGTAAGTAACTGTAGCGTGCTGGTGTTGCTGATGTAGGTGTTTTCTCTGTTATGAGCAACATGGCCCAAGGGCATTTCTTCAATGAATGCAATATCAATCTGTTGCTGTATGGCAAAATCGACAAGGTCAAAAGCTTCATGCTCGTTAAAGCCTTGCATTAGCACGCTATTGAGTTTGATTTGGTCAAAGCCTGCGGCTTTTGCTGCATCTATGCCCTTGAGTACTTTGTCGAGTTCGCCTGTACGGGTGATGGCTTTGAATCGTGCAGGGTTTAAGCTATCCAGGCTGATATTAATACGCTTAACGCCAGCCTGTTTTAAGTTTTTCGCTTGTTTTTCTAATTGGCTGCCATTGGTGGTAAGTACTAACTCATTTAGGTTATCTAGCTGACCGATTTCTTGAAATAACCAGAGTGCATTTTTGCGCACCAATGGCTCGCCACCAGTGATTCTCACCTTTGTCACGCCAAGGTTAACAAATACTTTGACTAGTCTGGCGCACTCTTCAAGGCTGAGCACTTCATCTCGAGGTAAGAAGGTCATGTCTTCAGACATGCAGTAGTGGCAGCGAAAATCGCAACGGTCTGTGATAGATAGCCGAATGTAATCAACCTTGCGGCCAAATTGGTCTATCAGTCGTTGAGAGGCGTTGTGTTTAGAATTAGGCACTTTTTCAATGATTACTTGTCAGAATAAATAACATTTGCCTCTGTATTATAGTAGCATTACACTAAAAATACTGACATTTGCTTTGGAGATACGAGCTTGCAAGATATAGAGATCACTCAAGATGAAAACTTGGCGATTGATGCGTTAATCGTTAGGCATCAGCGCACTCCAGGCGCACTGTTGCCATTGCTACACGCGATTCAGGATAACATAGGCTTTGTGCCTGAAAGCATCTACCCTAAAATAGCCAAGGCACTGGCTTTGTCTGTGGCTGAGGTGCATGGTGTGGTCACGTTCTATCATCATTTCCGCACCCACAAAGCTGGTGAGCATGTCGTCCAGATTTGCCGTGCAGAGTCCTGTCAGGCCATGGGCTCTGAGGCGCTGGAAGCCCATGCAAAAAAATGTTTAGGCGTTGATTATCATCAAACAACTGCGGATGGCCAAATTACACTAGAGCCAGTGTATTGTTTGGGTAACTGTGCGCTCTCGCCGTCTGTTATGGTGGATGATGAGATTTACGGACGTGTGTCTTCAGCTGAGCTGGATGCGCTAATCGCGGAGGCTAGACGCTAATGGTGACTCAAGTATATATTCCTCGAGATTCTAGTGCGCTGTCAGTCGGCGCAGAAAAGGTAGCCTCGGCTATCGCTGCGGAAGCCAAACGTCGTGGTTTAGAGGTGCAAATTATCCGCAATGGTTCGCGCGGCCTTTATTGGCTGGAAACCATGGTCGAAGTTGCAACTGAAAATGGTCGTGTTGCCTATGCGCCAGTCAAGCCGAGTGATATTGCCTCATTGTTTGAGGCTGATTTTTTAAATGGAAAATCTCACGCATTGTGTCTGGGCCTGACAGAAAATCTGGCTTGGCTCAAGCAGCAGCAGCGCCTGACTTTTGCGCGCGTAGGGGTCATAGACCCAGTCTCATTAGAAGACTACATCGCGCATGATGGCTATTTAGGGTTAACAAATGCACTGAAGCTGTCAGGCGCTGAGATAGTTAAAACAGTGACGGACTCAGGCTTGCGCGGCCGCGGTGGTGCGGCTTTCCCTACGGGAATTAAATGGAACACTGTGCTGGGCTGTGAGGCGGAGCAAAAATATATCGTATGTAATGCAGATGAGGGCGATTCAGGCACTTATTCTGACCGCATGATTATGGAAGGTGACCCTTATGTTTTGATTGAGGGCATGACGATTGCGGGCGTTGCGGTGGGAGCCACCCAGGGCTATATCTATTTGCGTAGTGAGTACCCACACGCGCTAGCCACTTTGAATGAAGCCATTGCCAATGCAGAAAAAGCAGGTTATTTAGGCGAAAACATCCTTGGGAGCGGCAAAACATTCAATCTGGAAGTGCGCCGTGCTGCGGGAGCTTACGTGTGTGGTGAAGAAACATCACTGTTAGAAAGCCTGGAAGGCAAGCGTGGTTTGGTGCGCTTCAAACCACCACTGCCTGCGATTGAGGGCTTGTTTGGTAAGCCAACCGTAGTGAATAACGTGATTTCACTGGCGACTGTGCCTATTATTCTAGATAAAGGGGCGCAATATTATGCCGATTACGGCATGGGGCGCTCACGTGGCACGTTGCCAATTCAGTTGGCGGGTAATATCAAGCACGGCGGTTTGGTAGAGCTGGCATTTGGTGCCACATTGCGCGAGTTGCTGTATGACTTCGGTGGTGGCTCAGCCAGTGGAAGACCTATTCGCGCTGTGCAGGTGGGTGGCCCGTTAGGCGCATTTTTACCAGAAAGCCAATTCGATACGCCATTGGATTATGAGGCATTCACCCAAATTTGGGCGGTGTTAGGGCATGGCGGTATTGTGGCCTTTGATGATACGGTCGATATGGCAAAAATGGCGCGTTATGCATTTGAATTTTGTGCAGTTGAATCTTGCGGCAAATGTACACCTTGCCGGATTGGTTCAACGCGTGGTGTAGAAGTGATTGATAAAATCATTTCCAGCAAGGGCAAGCCTGAGCACGCCAAGACGATACAGTTGGTACGTGATTTGTCAGACACTATGCTGAATGGTTCGCTATGCGCGCTGGGAGGCATGACACCATACCCTGTTTTGAGTGCGCTGAATCATTTTCCGCAAGACTTTGGGCTGCCTGCAACCGCAGAGGCTGGCAAAGCCTAGATTAAGGATAAATATCATGGACGACATTAAATACGACAAAAATATAGATTACGGCACACCAGCGAGCCAATCTGCCAAACAGGTCACACTCACCGTTGATGATAGACAAATCAACGTGCCTGAAGGTGTCTCTATCATGCATGCTGCGGCTGTGGCGGGTGTGATGGTGCCTAAACTTTGTGCGACAGATAGTTTGGAGCCGTTTGGCTCGTGCCGATTGTGTCTGGTGGAGATTGAAGGTCGTCGTGGTTATCCAGCGTCATGTACAACGCCAGTAGCAGAGGGTTTGATAGTGCATACGCAAACGCCAAAATTGGCAGACATTCGCCGAGGTACGATGGAGCTTTACATCTCAGATCACCCGCTGGACTGTTTAACTTGCGCCACTAATGGTGACTGCGAGCTACAGGATATGGCAGGTGCTGTGGGTTTGCGCGAGGTGCGTTATGGGTACGATGGCGAAAATCATCTTAAATCTGCAAAAGATGAAAGTAACCCTTATTTCACGTTTGATCCGAGCAAGTGTATCGTCTGCTCACGCTGCGTGCGTGCATGTGAAGAAACACAAGGTACGTTTGCCTTAACGATTCAAGGTCGCGGTTTTGAGTCAAAAGTGTCAGCAGGCAATAAATCATTTTTAGAATCAGAATGTGTTTCATGCGGAGCGTGTGTGCAGGCTTGCCCAACTGCTACATTAATTGAAAAAACCGTGATTGAAGCTGGTACGCCAGAACATAGTGTGACTACGACCTGCGCTTATTGCGGTGTAGGCTGTAGTTTTGATGCTGAAATGAAGGGTGAAGAAGTTGTGCGTATGACGCCAACCAAAGATGGTGGCGCCAATCATGGGCACTCATGTGTTAAAGGCCGCTTTGCCTGGGGTTATGCCACACATAAAGACCGCATCACCACCCCGATGATTCGCAAAAGTATTCAAGATCCCTGGCAGCAGGTGAGCTGGGATGAGGCGATAAATTATGCCGCAAGTGAACTTGGCCGTATTCAAAAACAATACGGTAAAGAGGCCGTCGGTGGCATTACGTCTTCACGTTGCACTAATGAAGAAGTCTACGTGACACAAAAGCTCATTCGCGCCGTATTTGGCGTGAATAACGTGGACACTTGTGCGCGTGTTTGTCATAGCCCGACTGGTTACGGCCTAAAACAAACGCTGGGAGAATCGGCAGGCACACAAACTTTTGATTCTGTAATGCAGTCTGACGTGATTTTCATTATCGGTGCAAACCCCACAGATGGTCACCCAGTGTTCGCTTCACAAATGAAGCGTCGGTTGCGTGAAGGCGCAAAACTGATTATTGCTGACCCGCGCGAGACTGATCTGGTGGCAAATTCACCGCATATCCGCGCTGACTATCACTTGAAATTACGCCCTGGCACCAATGTGGCGCTTATTTCTGCTTTATCCCACGTGATTGTGACTGAAGGTTTAGTGCATGAAGATTTTGTCAAAGCGCGCTGTGAGTGGGATTCGTTTGTGGCGTGGCGTGACTTTGTAGCAAAACCAGAGAACTCACCAGAGGCTTTGGCGGATGCGTTGGGGGTGAAGGCTGAAACAGTGCGCGCAGCAGCTAGGCTTTATGCCACAGGTGGTAATGCGGCCATTTATTATGGCTTGGGTGTGACCGAGCATAGTCAAGGCTCCACCGCCGTAATGGGCATTGCTAATCTGGCAATGGCTACAGCGAACATTGGCCGCGAGGGTGTCGGAGTTAATCCACTGCGAGGTCAAAACAATGTGCAGGGCTCATGTGATATGGGGTCCATGCCGCACGAATTTCCAGGCTATCGCCATGTGGAGGATGATACTACCCGTGCGTTATTTGAATCAGCCTGGCAGCGCCCGCTGAGCAAAGACCCAGGGTTGCGTATTCCCAACATGCTGGATCAGGCCGCTGAAGGCAGCTTTAAAGCATTGTATTGTGTGGGTGAAGATATTGTACAGTCCGATCCAAACACGCAGCACGTCACGCATGCGCTGGAAAATATGGAATGTGTGATTGTACAGGATTTATTCTTGAATGAAACGGCGATGTTTGCGCATATATTTTTCCCTGGTGCGTCTTTCCTAGAGAAAAACGGCACATTTACCAATGCAGAACGTCGTATTTCACCAGTGCGTCGCGTAATGGCGCCTAAGAACGGTATGGAGGACTGGCAAGTGACGGTCAAGCTATCTGAAGCGCTAGGCTACCCGATGAACTACAGTCACGCCTCTGATATTATGGACGAAATTGCACGTTTAACGCCGACCTTCCATGGCGTAAGCTTCAAGAAAATTGATGAGCTCGGCAGTGTGCAGTGGCCATGTAATGATGAAGCGCCAAACGGCACGCCAATTATGCATATCGATGAATTTGTGCGTGGTAAAGGAAAATTCTTTATTACACAATATGTGCCGACGACTGAAAAAGTAAACGCCAAATTCCCGCTGATTTTGACTACAGGACGTATTCTGTCGCAATATAACGTAGGCGCGCAAACACGCAGAACACAGAATACGGCTTGGCATCCTGAAGACATTCTGGAGATTCATCCACATGATGCAGAAGATAGGGGTATTCAAGAAGGCGACTGGGTAGGCATTGCCAGCCGTGCGGGCGAAACTGTATTGCGTGCAAAAATCAGTGAGCGTATGCAGGCAGGGGTAGTTTATACCACGTTCCACCACCCTGAATCAGGTGCCAATGTGATTACTACCGAGAACTCAGACTGGGCGACGAATTGCCCAGAATATAAAGTGACGGCAGTGCAGGTGTCACGTGTAAACCAGCTATCTGACTGGCAGAAGCATTACAAAACTTTCAGTGAAGCGCAGATTGCTTTCGCTGGCAAAAAGGCTGAAGCGGCGAAAATTGGCTAGTTTTGTAGAGGCTTCTTTTATATTAGATATTGCCAGCAGTGAGTGTGAGGTCACGCAGTATCAGGAAGGTAAGCTACATCAAAAACATGATTGTATAGCTGAAGAAACGCCGATTGCCTTGGTATACAATGGTGTCTCACATGCTGTGATGTTGGCTACGGCGCTGGATTTAGAAGACTTTGCGCTTGGCTTTTCGCTATCTGAAGGCATTATACAAAATGCAAGCGAACTGTATGATATTGAAGTAAAAAAGCAGGTGAATGGTATCGAGCTGCATTGCCAGATTTCCAGCGAACGTTTTACCCAGTTAAAAGATAGGCGCCGTACGTTAGCAGGGAAGACTGGATGCGGTTTATGTGGTGCGGAGAGTCTGGCACAGGCGGTACGCTATCCTGAGCCTGTAGCGCAGGATGGTTTTTTTAAATTGACTGCCATTCGTGCGGGGCTGAAAGCCATTCAGCCGTTGCAGACGCTACAGCAGCAGACAGGGGCCACGCATGCAAGTGCCTATGTCACAGCTGATGGTGTGATTAAGCTAGTGCGTGAAGATGTAGGCCGCCATAATGCCCTGGATAAACTGGTTGGCGCCATGGCAAAGCGGCCTCACTGTGATGGTGGGTTTGTTATTACCACCAGCCGTGCAAGTTTTGAAATGGTGCAAAAAGTGGCCACTGCAGGCGTTGCAATGCTGGTGGCTGTGTCAGCGCCAACTGGGCTTGCTGTGAGGGTGGCGCAGGCTTGTGGACTAACATTGGTAGGCTTTGCTAGACATGACCGATATGTAGTCTATAGCCACGTAAATAGAATTTTGAGTGAGTAAACAGGTAAATAGAGCAAAACAATATGGACATTCAGCGCTTAATATCAATGGCAAATCAGATTGGTGATTTTTATGAGTCTTACCCAGACCAAAGTCACGCTCAGGAGGACATTGCTGGCCATCTTAACAAGTTCTGGGCATTAGCCATGCGTAAACAGCTGGCAGAGTATGTACAGCAAAGCGGTGGAACAGGACTGCATCATAAAGTGCAGACCGCAATTAAGGCGCATCTGCAGCTATAAGTACAGAAGCAATCCCAGCATGATTTAATGATTAAGCGACTGACTAGCGATGGAGCTAAAGGAGAGTCGCTAAACGTAGCTACTAAACCGTCGACCTGCGTTGGTAAAGTCTAAAACTCTCCTTGCGGTCAGCCGCTCTTTTACCTTTCCAGATCAACACCCACTCATCTCCTGGCAGTAATTTGCTCCTGCCTCTCTCATCCTGTATTAGATAAAAATCACAAGTGAGGGTGCCAGTGGCTTCAAAAGGGATTGGGGCAGTGTTAATTGCATAATCTAGCAGCAATTGCTGCGACTGACCAAGATCTCTGCTATTGATGCACGCCTTACTGTGGCTTACTGGAAGGGCTTTTTGCATGTCTAAAAACACAGGCTGGTAACTCTTTGCATGATCAATCCAAGGCAGCCATAATGTCATTAGCAAGCCCCAGCCAAACGTCATGCCAACAGCCCAGTTGGTAACACTGGCGCGATTGCTTTGTTTGGCACGTACGCAGGTGAGAATCCAGACGCTTGTAATGATGATGGCAAAAATAAGGGCAAGATAGTTGATTTCAGCCTGACTGGTGCCTGAAAGAAACTGCATGCGTGTTTGAATTTTGCTAGGATAACCTGTCACCATGGCAAACCATCCAAGCCAAATGAGAAATCCAGCCAACCCAAACAGACTAACGCCAAACCAATTAAGTGCAGATGCCGCTCCACGCTTTAGATGTTCAACACTGCCAGCACCGAGTGCAACCAGCGGTAATAATAGTGGCAAAGCGCTAATGTCTTTACTAGGAGCGAGTAGGCCTAATAGTAAAAAGCTAACCGTAAGGAACACAAGGCTAAGTTGGAATTTTGGCTTTGAGAATAAATGCGCGCGATAACGCCATAAACTCCATAAGGCGAGCGGTAGCGCAGGCCATGCATACCAAATCAGGATTCGCAGAAAATACAGGTGATTGCGCAGCTCAATCTGGAATAGGCTGTTTACCCACTCTTGAAGCAGTAAGGGTGCTTTTAAATAAAACAGAATTAGCCAAAGTCCAATCGGTAAGCTGGCAATTAAAAACGCCACCATCAAAAACGTAGCGTAGCTTTTAGTTCTCCATGGTTTAAATCCGATTGCCAGCAGTAGCCCTGTGGTCGTTAAAATGAGCGGGGGTAATATACCTGAGGATAGAAAGCCCACCGATATAGCAAGTGCTAGTAGCGCACTGGCTCGCCAAGGCCTGCGTTTAGACAATGCAAAAGCATAAAAACCCGTAGCACAGCTGGCGAGGTTGGCTATTTCATGATTAAGGCTATGCGCATTTAAAACAAGGCCAATCGTGCCTATCATAATAAAAGTGGCGTATCGGCCAACACCGCGCTGCCATAATTCACGCCCTGTCATGCCAACCATGAGCAAGAGGATGGACATCCATAATGCATTAATTAATCGCGCGCCATCATGTATGCTGAATACGGGGCTCAATAGTTTGGCGCTTATTGCGGCTGTAATGTAATAGAGTGGAGGGGTTTCCAGTGAGGTGCTGCCTGTGGCGAGTGGCGCGACCCAATTGTAATGGGTCAGGATGTTTTTGACGACGCTAATACCAGTGGCTTCGAGTGGTTTCCATGGTGCGTGACCTGTCAAACCGAGCAGTATCCATAATGCAGACAGTATCAGCAGCAGATGGGTCTTGGCATTTTCACCAACACGGGCGCGGGGTGTCGCCATATTGCCTTGCCAGTCATGATCAAGTTGAAAGCGCATTTGGTAATAAGCCAGTATTAAATGTAATGATTGTTATTTTACGCGAAAACAAAAGGCAGCCTTAGCTGCCTTTGCGTTAATGGTACATAGCAAGCGAACTTGCCAGTCGCCATTACATGCCGTATTTTTTACGGAATTTATCAACACGGCCAGCCGTGTCAAGAATCATTTGTTTACCTGTGTAGAAAGGATGTGACTTAGATGATACCTCAATCTTAACTAGCGGGTATTCTTTACCATCAGTCCATTTAATTGTGTCGCGAGCAGCAATTGTTGAACGTGTTACAAAACTGAAGTCAGCGCCGATGTCTTGAAACACAACTTCGCGGTATTCTGGATGAATTCCATCTTTCATAATAGTAGCCTCTTTATTGATTGCCGAATGATACGGCAAATTTATGTTGCAAATTTTTGCGATAACTCAGCATTATATTTATATTGTGAGTGCGATGCAAGATAAATGTAAATCAACTTACCCTCTACGCATGCTGTCAAAGAAATCCGCGTTATTTTTAGTCGATTTGATTTTATCCAACAAGAACTCCATTGCTTCCAAATCGTCCATAGGGTAGAGCAGTTTGCGTAATACCCATATCTTTTGCAGCACGTCTTTTTCGATCAGCAGTTCTTCGCGACGCGTGCCTGATTTGTTGACGTTGATGGCAGGGTAAATACGTTTTTCAGCCATGCGGCGGTCAAGATGGATTTCCATATTGCCCGTGCCCTTGAATTCCTCATAGATGACATCATCCATGCGTGAGCCTGTGTCTACTAGCGCCGTGGCGATGATGGTCAATGAACCGCCTTCTTCTATGTTGCGTGCCGCACCAAAAAAGCGTTTAGGTCGCTGTAGGGCATTGGCATCCACGCCCCCAGTCAATACTTTGCCTGATGATGGAATCACTGTGTTGTATGCGCGTGCCAGTCGGGTGATGGAGTCCAGAAGAATGACGACGTCTTTTTTATGTTCAACCAGGCGCTTTGCTTTCTCTAGTACCATTTCTGCAACCTGCACATGGCGGGTGGCTGGCTCGTCAAAGGTGGAGGCGACTACCTCGCCTTTCACTGAGCGTGTCATTTCTGTCACTTCTTCAGGCCGCTCATCTATCAGTAGCACAATTAAAATCACATCTGGATGGTTGGCGGTGATGGCATGCGCAATGTTTTGCATCATCACTGTTTTCCCGCTTTTGGGGCTGGCAACCAGTAAACCACGCTGACCGCGACCAATGGGCGCAATCATGTCGATGACACGGCTGGTGATGTTCTCTGCACCCTTGATGTCGCGTTCCAGTGTGAGCGGGATGGTAGGGAAAAGCGGTGTTAAGTTCTCGAATAATATTTTGTGTTTAGTGTTCTCTGGTGCTTCACCGTTCACCATGTCAACTTTAACTAATGCGAAGTAACGCTCACCATCTTTGGGAATGCGGATTTCTCCCTGAATGCTATCGCCTGTGTGCAAATTAAAGCGGCGAATCTGCGAGGGTGAAACGTAAATGTCGTCAGGCCCTGCTAGATAAGAGGTGTCTGGCGAGCGCAAGAATCCAAAGCCGTCCTGCAGCACTTCCAGTGTACCGTCACCATAAATGCTTTCACCCTTTTTCGCTTTGTTTTTTAATATGGCGAAAATAAGGTCTTGCTTGCGCATGCGGCTAGCATTGTCGATTTCATTGGCGATGGCCATTTCAACTAATTCTGTGACGGGCAGGTGTTTGAGGTCGGATAAATGCATGAGGTCTCGCTAAAACAAGATTTATATTGGGAAATTAAGGCGTTACTATCAAAAGTAAGGAGTTTAATTGAGTGCTTGAAGGAGGTGGTGCTTGGTTTTATAGATTGATTATAAAACCAAGCGATTGAATTATTGCTAAGCGTAAAGCGTTTAGATGTTGCTGTCAATAAAAGCTGTGAGTTGAGACTTGGATAAAGCCCCTACTTTGGTTGCTTCTACATTGCCGTTTTTAAATAGCATTAATGTTGGAATGCCTCGAATGCCGTATTTTGGCGGTGTTTGCTGGTTGTCATCAATGTTTAACTTGGCGACTTTAATGCGACCGGCATATTCTTTAGATATTTCATCTAATATCGGTGCAATCATTTTGCATGGACCACACCATTCTGCCCAATAGTCAACGAGCACTGGAATCTGTGATTGCAGTACGTCTTGTTCAAAACTTGCATCGCTAAGATGTGTGATGTGTTCGCTCATGGAAAAACCTTTAAATTGAATATCGCTAATAATACATTAAAGTGTGTATCGTAACGAAAAAAATGTCATTAGTGAAGTGTCAGATGTAGACTGAGAAATTATATAAGCTAATTCTCTAATATCATGGCAATCTATGCAAGAGATTTATTGCGTTGTAAATTCAAAGCGCTCAATGGCTTGTGTGCGCTCAATTACTTTGGTGAGCTGTATGTGTGTTTTGATACTGTCATGGGTCATCATGCATTTTTGCGCTGGCTGATAAACGCCTGAGGGCGCAATTATGGTGGCCGCTTGCTTAATAGTGGGAATTTCAGGCAATAATAAAACTTCATGGCTGGCATCTTGCTCTAATGTGTGTGTGAGTGCATTTCTTGCAAACGGCGCAATGAGTTGGACGCCAATGTCTAGCCTGTCTCTTGTGCCGCAATTAGCCCAGCGCACTAGACCAATGGCCCAGTGTGTTTCACTTTTGGCTCGGATAGCAATCAGTTCGCCGACACTGATGTTTTTTTCAGCGGTATGATGGCGCCGTATTGACATGCCATTTGCGCTCATATTGAGTACTTTCCAGCGCGAGGGCGTCAGATGTGCTGGCATTGCTGTCGGATTTTTAAGCAAGCGATCTGTCGCAGCATGTGATGTTAATTTTTGAATAGATTCAATGCCTGCGATGAGCTCAATCTCACCATTTTTAGTTGCACGTGTAAAAATACGCTTAGGCGCAAGCCCCCAGTTTTTGATTAAATAAGTCAGCAACCCTGTGTAGTCCTGCAGATTGTCTTCAGCAGCAATGCTGCCATCGCTGGGTAATAGGTTGTTTTGCAGTTTATTTAAATCTTGATGGATATTGCGAACCAGATCAATGGTGTGAAGCAGCACATCTGAAACTGGGTTGGGGGCTTTTTTTTGTTTGGTGTAGGGCGTTGGTGGAGCGCTGGAGTTTAAGCTGATAATAAATACACCAGGGGTATTGTCTAATGTTTCTATTGCAGTAATGCGTGCCTGTTGTACATGGTGTGCTAAATATTCGGCGACACGTTTAATCTCTTGTTGCGTTAAATGCTGTGGTTGAGCCAGCGACATGAGCATGGCGTGTTTATAAACATCCTCTATTGACTTGATAAAACGGGAGTAGCTGTCTTTTTTTGCTGGGATGGGTTGAGGGGTGTCTTCGTGGTTTTGGTGATGGTGTATACCAAGCTGTACCGCGCAGAGGTAGAGTTGATGCAGGTCGCTCCAAATAAATTCTGGCGGTATTTGGTAAGTCTGATAGTTCACTAACGCTTGTTCAGCAAGTGCCTGTATTGCACGTTGTATAGCGTGCGCGGAGCTTTTGTCTGTGCCTAGTTTAATCAGTTGGTTCTGTATATCGATGAGCACTAGCTTATAGCCATAGCCGAGCTCTTGCCATAAGTTTTCTGCTGCAAAAGCCGCCGTTTTTGCTTGTTCATGTAATGGCAGCAGCGATTGCGCGTAGGATTGAGCGAGCACATCGACGGTTTGCTGAATTAGTATTAGATAGCAATCTAATGCTTGTATACGCTGAGTAGATGAGATTTTCTGGCGATTTAATATTTCCAGCTCAGATTGCAGATGTGCGGCTACTTCAAGCGGATTTTGCGTATTCACGTCCTGAAGCAATAAACGTATTTTTTGCGGACGAGTCTCGGCAATAAAGACTGGATGCTCCAAGAGTACTGGTATATTAAGGTTTAGCGCCATTTTTATTGGTTAACTCTATCTAAACATGGGGTAGCTGTATGGCATTGCTAGGGCATAAAAGACAATCGTTAAATGTGAGCATATAACTATTTGCTATTTTGTGCTACTTTTTAACAAATTCTCAACAAAATAAAGGCTTTCTGTGATCAAAAAACGGCATATGTGTAATTGGTTAGGTGTTTTTCTTGTGCTGATGCTAGCGCAGTCGGTGACTGTGTCCGCCGAGATGAAAGCACAGTTTTTAATTGAAGATCTGTCAGGTGAGCAGCATCGATTATCTGACTATCGCGGGCGGTGGGTGTTGGTTAATTTCTGGGCCACATGGTGTCCGCCATGTCTGGAAGAGGTGCCAGATTTTGTGAGTTTGCACGCGCAGCATAAGCAAAAGAAGCTTGTGGTGCTGAGTGTGGTGACGGATTACAAAGATGTACAGGAGGTAAAGGAGTACGCAGACGATATGCAGATGACTTATCCTATTGTGCTGGGCGATGACGAAGTGCTCGCGCAGTTTGGGAGTGCGGATGTGCTACCCACAACATTTATTTACGACCCGCTAGGCAAACTAGTTAAGACAAAGCGGGGCTTAATTACCAGGCAGTATATTGAGCACTTAACAGGCTTGAAAAAATAAGTGTCCATTCATATGGAAGGCTGCCTGGTGTCAGCAGTTTTTTTACTGAGGCACTGGAATGCTGTTGCCTGCGGCATCTAAGATGTTAAGCTGATTTTCGTTGGCAAAATGCATGAGTTGTGCAAAGCCTTCAGGGTTGACATCTTTAAGCTTTAAATCAACTGCCAAACAGCGCACGCCATTGACTACTCTTGGTTTTAGGTAGGGGGAGTATTTGAGTTTGCGATCGCCGCCAAAAGTGGCGTAGGTGCTGCACATGCGGTCTACCCAATCGCTGGGGCGGAAAGGTTTGCCCGCACGCGTGAGTCCTTCGATAATAATTTCACTGTCGTGTGAGGAGGTTGTGTTTTCTGTTGTCATGGATTTTACCAGTTTATTTTGTCAAATTCGGCTTGATGGATGCCACGCATCATCTGCGCGAATTATAACATTTTGGCTGAGATTAGACGCGTCACTTTATTCTGGATTTTACATTTTAGACGACGTATATTCTGGGTCAAAAGACAGCGGCTTAAATCCAGTAGGTTGCGAGTGATTGGACGCAGGTCACCACCAAGCGTGAGAGGGTGACCTGAGAAGTTTACTGTATGTATTCAAACACTTTCACGACCTTGTTAACGCCACCTACATTGCGCGCAATTTCAACGGCGTCATCGGCTTCTTTTTGTGTGACTAGCCCCATAAGATAGACCACACCATTTTCAGTCACTACTTTAACGTAATTCGCCCGAAAGCGATTTTCCGCGACAAATTGTGCTTTCACTTTTGAGGTCAAGTAAGCATCATTGGCTCGGGAACTGAGTGACGTTTTGGGGCTGATTGCCAGTTCGTTAGTCAGGCTGCGCACGCTTTCAGTTGCGAGTATAATTTCGCCGGCTTTGATTTTTGCCTGCTCGTCTGGCACCTCCCCAGATAATAGTACGTTGCCTTTAAAACTAGTGACATTGACGTGCGCTGCCTCACCTAGTGTGTCATGAATGGTTTTGACGGTTTTGAGTTCTATGTTTTGGTCTTCTACATAGATGCCAGAAGTGCGTCTATCTACTGCCATAGCGCCTCCTGCTGCTGCGCCGCCGACAACAACTGGAACGCAAGCGGTAATTTGTGTAGCCAATACTGCTGCTGCTATAAGTTTTAAAGTCAATTTCATAGGGTTTATCCTTTGTTTAGATAGCGAGTGTTTAAATAGCAAGATATCGGTGATCACTTGAGTGACAGATGCCACTTAAAAAGCATTCTTTATCCATTCTACTGCGTTTATGTCTAATTGATGCATTAAAATCACATCAAAACGGCAGGCCGTATTGCCATGAGTTTGTAAATAACGCTCTGCAGTGCGCGTGAGTTTTTGTTGTTTAGCTGTAGTGATACTCATGGATGCCCCGCCAAAATTCGTGTTGCTGCGAAGCCTTACTTCAACAAAAACCAGTGTCTTTCCCTCTCGCATGATTAAATCTATTTCCCCATAGGGGCAGCGAAAGTTTTTTTCTATCAGTGTAAGTCCATGCTGGGTCAAAAAAGTTTCAGCCATCTGCTCGGCATTGATGCCAGCTTCTAAATGTTTGGCTTTAACTTTTTCGTTCATATTGTAGTTGTGGGCGTTATTTTAGCATTTATCATGGGTGTTTTATTCTAAGGCAATGCCATCGAAGGTGAATCTGGCCATGGGGAGTTGCCTGTCGATGATTTGATTTTTTAAACGCAATTTGCCTGTGAGGCCATTGATTATCACGGCATGGTCAGAAGCTTGTTTGGATGCGGAAAGTAATTGCAGGCTATCTACGCCAAGGGCGAAGTGGCGTATTAGGTCGTTAGTGGCTAGTGCAGAGGCCTCGGCATGGTAATTCTGAAATGATGGGTCTGAGCTAGGGAGCAGGAAAGGGATGTCTACAAACCGAATGGCATTGAATGAGCCTTCAAAACTGGCGTCGTTGATGTCTGCATAAGCTAGCGTAGGGGTGCTAATGTTTAAGTGAGGCTTGATGGTGCTGGCATCTCTGGCTGAAATGGTCAGTAGTATCATATCGTGTTTTATGGTGTTGATCTGTGACTTTAATTCCAGTAATGAAGTGTCGTCTGTCTGAACATTGGATGTCAGCGTAATGATTTCTAGTGGCGCTTGGCCAAGATTGTGGGCGGTGTCTGCCTGCCATGCTTGCTGGAAGTCAGACACTTTTTCTTGAGAGGCTGCGTCTTCGCTAGCAATGATTAAAATACGCGTTATGGCGTGGTTTCTTGCGAATTTGACTAGTGGCAAGGTTTGTTCGTTTAATGACAGGTGCAGATGAAAGATATCTTCAGGCAAGTCGACAGGATACAGTGTAATCAAAAAAACATCGCCAGCCTCTTTGGCTAAATGATATTGGTTAACAATGTCTAAGTTTACAGCGCCGTCATCAGGGGTTGAGGTGTCGGCATACAGGTTGATTTTATTGGGTAATCCATATTTATCGAGTGCTGCCTGCAAGCCAGACTGAAAGGCCTCGGTTTTTGCGCGCTCATCTGGTGATGATGTGTGCAGGAGTATGGCAATATTTTCATTGGCGCTGATAAGCTGAGGCGCAAGGTCCAGAGATGTGGCTTCAAGGGATAAAGCAAAAGCCTGAGCTGGGTGGTCGGTGTAGTTCGCTGCCCATGAGGTAATGCTTTGAGTCTGGTCTTGATTTCTGCTGGCCAGGCTAAGATCAATCCAGCCTTGTAGATTGTAATCAGTATTGTTGCCGCGTATGTTGATAAGGTGGTCTTGATCTAAGCGCTTAAGCAGTTCCCAGATTTTTTTCTGATGCTGCGCGGTTGCCTGTGGCGGTTTATCTGATGCGATATTTTGCAATGTATATTCAATCGTAATCAGATGCCAAAGTGCCTGATGCGGATCATCTATACGCTCAAAAATCTTTGCCAGATATGAGTGGACGTCAACTTTTGCGGTATTAATGAAGTTTTGCTCGGCCTGTAGTGGAAGCAGTAAGCTAAGCGCCTCATCCAACTGCTGCTGATGAAAAGCGATACTGCCTTGCAATAGTTTGGCATAGGCAGAATGATTGGAGATTTTAGCCAAGGCCACTTTTGCACACATTAAATCGTTACGATCTAGACATGTCCTGCCTTCTAAATAGCGTGTTTGGAGAGTGTGACTTGTAGCTTGGGCTTGCACAGGTAAATATAAACTGCCAAAAAGCAGGCATGTTGATAAAATAGAAGCAAATAGTTTATGGGTCATCAAATTTTGTATCCTCAGGGCATATTATATGTTGTCGCCACCCCAATTGGAAATCTGCAAGATATTTCCTTGCGCGCATTGGATATTCTTAAAACAGTAGATGCGATTGCAGCAGAGGATACGCGGCATACTTCTGGTCTTTTAAGTCATTTTGGCATTTCAAAGAAACTCATCGCGGTGCATGAGCACAATGAGCATCAATCTGCCGAGAAGTTGTTATTGCGCCTGCAAGCGGGTGAGCGTGTTGCATTGGTGACTGATGCAGGGACGCCAGGCATCAGCGACCCAGGTGCTGTGGTGGTTGACTTGGCGCGCAAGGCTGGCGTTAAGGTTGTTCCCATTCCGGGGGCAAGTGCGGTAGTCACCGCATTGTCAGCTTCGGGTATTATGCAAAATGGTTTTTTATTCCAAGGCTTTTTACCCGCCAGCGGTGCCGCAAGGCGCAAGGTGCTGGAAGGCCTAAAATCTCAGGCAGTGACGCTGGTGCTTTATGAAGCACCACACCGCATTGTGGAGTGCGTGGCTGATTTGTCGGCTGTGCTGGGTGGGCAGCGTCGTGTTACCTTTGCACGTGAGCTCACTAAAACATTTGAAACAATTTACAGTTGCAATCTGGAGATGGCTGAAGCTTGGCTGCAGGCAGATACTAACCAGCAGCGTGGGGAATTTGTGTTATTGATAGAGGCTGCAGTTGAAAATAAAACTGAAGAAATTCCTGAAGATGCAGCCAGAGTACTGAAACTGCTGCTTGCTGAACTACCATTAAAGCAGGCCGTTAAATTAGCCGCTGACATTAGCCGTGAAAAGAAAAACCAGCTGTATGAGTTTGCGTTACGGCTAAAGCAGCAATCTTAAATCTTCATTACATATTAAACATCATGAACAAAATAGACTCACTCACGATTACCCGCCCAGATGACTGGCATTTGCATTTACGCGATGGCGCTGCGCTTAAAGCTGTGCTGCCTGATACAGCTAAACAATTTGCACGTGCAATTGTGATGCCTAATTTGCGTCCACCTGTGACAACAACAGAATTGGCCATTGCCTACCGTGAGCGCATTATTGAAGCGCTGCCAGCGGATGTGTGTTTTGAACCGCTTATGACTTTGTATCTCACCGACAATACAAGCGCTGAAGAAATTACAAAAGCCAAAGCGAGTGGCATGGTGCATGGCGTGAAACTCTACCCTGCAGGCGCAACCACGAATAGTGATTCAGGTGTCACTGGTTTGGATAAATGTGCGGATGCTTTAGCCGCTATGGAAAAGCTGAGCTTGCCTTTGCTTGTGCATGCAGAAGTGACCGATAGCGATGTGGATGTGTTTGACCGCGAGCGTGTTTTTATTGAGCGTCATATGATTCCGCTATTAAAAAACTTTCCTGCTTTAAAAGTTGTGTTTGAGCATATCACCACAAAAGATGCGGCAACATTTGTTGCGGAGGCGCCAAGTAATGTTGCTGCTACCGTGACCGCACATCATTTGCTGATGAATCGTAATGATATGTTCAAAGGCGGCATCCAACCACATCATTATTGTTTACCAATTTTAAAGCGTGAAGAACATCGCGTGGCCTTGGTTCAGGCCGTTGCATCGGGTAACCCCAAATTTTTCTTAGGCACAGATAGTGCGCCGCATGCAAAACATACTAAAGAAGCCTCCTGTGGCTGTGCAGGTATGTATACGGCACGCACTGCGATGGAATTTTACGCAGAGGCATTTGAAGCAGCGAATGCGCTGGATAAGCTGGAAGGCTTTGCTAGTTTTTATGGTGCGGATTTTTATGGATTGCCACGCAATACGGAGCGGGTAACCTTGGTGAAGGAGCGCTGGAAGGTGCCAGGAAGTTTGCCGTATGACGGAGATGTGCTGGTGCCATTGAGGGCGGACCAGATGTTGCACTGGAAGTTGATTTAATAGCAGCACAGATTCAATCTGTTCTGAGTTTATCTAGAGGTTCCTAGTTCAAGTATACTTGCGCCGATTATTATCGGCCAAGTTTTCTTTGGGTTCGGTGTGCAGTGCTGGCGCTCTCTCACGCACCTTATCTGAGCTGCGCTCTGTCTGGAGTATTTTTTTTACCCCAGATAAAGTGGTTTGAATTAGGTTTTACTCCTCAATACCCAACTCTTGAATTTTTCTGGTGAGCGTATTTCGTCCCATGCCAAGTTGGTGGGCGGCCTCTATACGGCGCCCATGCGTGTGCTCAAGTGCTCTTTCAATCAAAATGCGTTCAAAAATATGCGTGCGTGTTTCCAGAACATTTTGTTCATTACGATTAAGCGCATCTTTGACCTCAGCAGCGAGGGCTTCTTGCCATGTGCTGCCAATTGGCGCTTTGGTCACATCTTCTTTTAGTTCTGGGGGTAAATCGGCAATATCAATGCTTTGTCCAGGCGCCATGACGGTGAGCCAGTGGCATACGTTTTCTAATTGCCGCACGTTGCCGCTCCAGTTTACCGCGCTTAAATACTTTAGAGCAGCTATGGTCGGTTGTTTTGCCTCTACGCTAAGCTCGGAAGCGCTGCGTTGCAGAAAGTGCTTGATGAGTAAGGGGATGTCCTCACGACGTTCGCGTAGGGCAGGAAGGCGAAGTCTGATCACATTTAGACGATGAAATAAGTCTTCACGGAATAATCCTTGTTTAACACGTTCTTCTAAATCCTGGTGCGTAGCGGCAATGATGCGCACATTGACTTTAATTGGCTGGTGACCACCCACGCGATAGAACTGCCCATCACTAAGTACGCGCAACAGGCGTGTTTGCAGATCTGCTGGCATGTCGCCGATTTCATCTAAAAATAATGTGCCAGTATCTGCCTGCTCAAATCTGCCACGGCGAGCAGCAGCGGCGCCTGTAAAAGCACCGCGTTCATGACCGAACAGTTCGGATTCTAATAAATCTTTAGGAATGGCGGCTGTATTGAGTGCGATAAAGGGCTTATCTGCACGGGGGCTATGTCGATGCAACGCACGCGCCACTAGTTCTTTGCCGCTACCAGATTCGCCATTGATGAGGACGGTGGCATGTGAGCGGCTTAAACGGCCGATGGCTCTGAATACCTCCTGCATCGAAGGTGCCTGGCCAATAATCTCTGGGGTTTCTTCTGTGCTTGTATTTGCATCACTCTCGCTAGCCTGGCGCGCACTTTCTTCAACCGCACGTTTGATGATATCAATGGCTTGGTCTACATCAAAAGGTTTGGCGAGATATTCGAACGCGCCCCCCTGAAATGCGGCCACAGCTGACTCAAGGTCGGAGTATGCAGTCATGATAATGACTGGAATGTCAGGAAATTTCCGTTTAATCTCACTCAGAAAATCCAGGCCTGAGCCGTTAGGCATGCGAATATCACTCACTACAACCTGAGGTTGCTCATGTGTCAGGGTGTTCAGTGCATCAACGACTGATGGAAATGTCTTAAATTCCAAGTCAGTGCGGGCGAGTGCTTTTTCAAATACCCAGCGTATAGATTTGTCGTCGTCAATAATCCAGATTGGTTTCACTTTGATATATCCTAAATTTTTTCATATCAATACTTGCTGTTATTGTCATTCGATGCGGGTCAGTATCTATCAAGAAGCTAAACCAGCCCAGCATGACGTTATCTTATTGCTTTGTTACTGCAGGTTTAACTGCCGTAGCTTCTATTGGCAATAAAATGGTAAAGCATGTGTTGCCTGGCTCACTTTGACACTCAATCATGCCGTGATGTTGGGTGATAAATGTCTGAGCGAGCGTTAGGCCTAAGCCTGTGCCTCCTTCGCTACCTGATACCAATGGATAAAATATACGGTCGCGAATATCAGGCGCAATGCCAGGCCCGTTGTCAGTGATTTCGAGTTTGATGGCTACACGGTAGCGTTTTCTGGCGAGCGTCACCTGACGTTCAGCACGTGTTCTAAATGTGATTTGGCTGTTAGGTGTTTTGTGAGCCTGCATGGCCTGTGCCGCATTGCGCGCAATATTTAACACCGCCTGTATGAGTTTTTCACGGTCACCAATCAATTCAGGAAGACTTAAATCGTAATCACGCTTAATGAGTATATTTCGTGGTGACTCTGCCAATAGCAAGCTGCGCACGCGCTCTAACACTTCGTGAATGTTGGTGGGCTGGTACTTGGGTACGCGGTGCGGGATAAGTAGCCTATCCATCAGTGCTTGCAGTCTATCGGCCTCTTTGATAATGACTTGTGTATACTCCCGCAGGCTGGTAGAGGGTAACTCGTGTTCCAGTAACTGGGCTGCTCCGCGCAGGCCGCCGAGCGGATTGCGTATTTCATGCGCAAGATTGCGCAGTAATTCTGCGTTGGCCTGCTGCTGAATAAGCATGCGTTCTTCGCGCGCAATACGTAGCTGCGCATCCATAGGCTGAAACTCAAGAATGAGCGCAACTGTGGCCGACTCAATTGGCGTAACGGTGCAAGTGACAGCAAAGGAGTGGTGTCGATGGGTGTTGATCGTGAATTCATGCTCTCTAAAGGGGCTGTTTTGCACAATGGCGCTATTAATGGCCATCAGCAGAACATCGCAGTCAGGAAAAACATCCCTGACAGGTTGCCCTAGAATCTGGGTGGCGCTGAATGCAAAAGTGGTTTCAGCGCTCGGGTTCACATAGGCAATATGCTTGCTCCCATCTAGTAAGATGATAGCGGTGGCCAGGTGATCTAAGCCAGAAAAATGGTCGGATCTATATTGAGCCATTATAGTGCCTGGTTACATATGTCATGTGTCATAGTAACAATAAAGCAAAAGATAGGCCAGTTTGGCCTGTAATTAATGGTGGCCAGCTGAAAGCCAGCACGTTATGCTGTGGAGGCAATGCTGGTAGAGCGTTGCGGACAATTCGGTCCAACTAATCTTGTGCTGTAAGTGCCGCAAAAAAAGTGGCTAGAGTGCTGAAAAATGATGTGCGCACCGATTTGGTGCGGCTGTGTTTAGTGTTGTTATAGTTTAGTGCGCTATCTGGGTTGTGCGCTTAGCGGATAGCATCCAGTTCTTTTTGGAGTAGTTCGATATTTTTTTGATGGTTATCGACATTGGTTTTCAGGTTTTTCATCTTTTCTTCAAATTTAGCGACATTACGAAATGTTTGGCCACTAGCAGTTCGGTAAACTTCTGGATTAGACTCACCCTCTGCATAGGCCTTTTTTGCTTCTTCCAGAGCGGCTTTTTCAGCTGCCAGTTCATTTTGCAAAATTTGTTTACGCTTGGAGTCGCGCTGATTTTGTGTGTTGTTGTCAACGCGCGGAAAACCCTCAGGCGTGGGTGTGCGCTTGTTGGCAGCGTTGCTGCCCTTGGCTCTTTCGTTTGAAATGTTATTTACGTCTGGGTCAACTTCCAGACGTGTGGCACCCTTGTTCTTGATGTTGGAGTAAGTGACGCGTCCGTCTGCGTCTACATGTTTGTAAATCTCAGCCAGAGCCTGGCTTGAAAGTGTTAACACAATCAACGATAAAAATAACTGTTTTTTCATAGGCTTAGTCATGAGCTTAAGTTTAGTGGAGTTCAACAAATTAGGCAATATGATATGCATATATGTCTGCGGTTAACAACGCACGAAGTAGCACGTTTGTTGACAGCGCATTAGGGATGAAGTTTCCAATAAAAAAGCACGCATTAAGCGTGCTTTTTTATGGTCTGCTAAGTTATATCAGCATGAGTAGTAAAGGCTAAACTCAGCAGGGTGTGGCGTAATGCGCACTTTGTTGACTTCTTCCATTTTCAGGTCGATGTAGGCATCAATCCACTCGTTGGTGAATACGCCGCCTTTGGTCAAGAATTCACGGTCTTTGTCCAAGGCTTCAAGCGCTTGCTCTAATGAAGCACAAACAGTTGGGATTTGTGCGTCTTCTTCTGGTGGAAGATGGTACAAGTCTTTTGTTGCTGGCTCACCTGGGTGAATCTTGTTTTGTACGCCATCTAGACCTGCCATGAGTAACGCTGAGAAAGCCAGGTATGGGTTAGCGATTGGATCTGGGAAGCGCGCTTCAACGCGGCGAGCTTTATCAGAATGCACGAATGGAATGCGGATTGAAGCAGAGCGGTTTTTAGCTGAGTAAGCTAATTTCACTGGTGCTTCGAAGTGTGGAACCAGACGTTTGTATGAGTTAGTACCTGGGTTCGTAATCGCATTCAATGCTTTAGCGTGTTTGATGATGCCGCCAATGTAGTACAAAGCGAACTCGCTTAAACCAGCGTAGCCGTTGCCTGCAAACAGGTTTTTGCCATCTTTCCAAACTGATTGGTGCACGTGCATACCGCTGCCGTTATCGCCAGCGAATGGTTTTGGCATAAATGTCGCTGTTTTGCCGTAAGCATGTGCGGTGTTCAAAATTACGTATTTCTGGATTTGAGTCCAGTCAGCGCGTTGTGTCAATGTGCTGAATTTTGTACCGATTTCGCATTGTCCAGCAGTCGCAACTTCATGGTGGTGCACTTCAACAGGCACGCCCATGGCTTCCAATGTGGTACACATGGCTGAACGGATGTCGTGCAATGAATCGACTGGTGGCACTGGGAAATAACCGCCTTTAACGCCAGGGCGGTGGCCAGTGTTGCCGCCTTCAAATTTCTCGTTTGATGACCATGCACCCTCTTCTGAATTGATGCGCACTGAGCTTCCGCTCATGGAAACATCCCATTGAATGCTGTCAAAAATGAAGAACTCAGGTTCTGGACCAAAATAAGCAATGTCGCCCAAGCCAGTTGATTTCAGGTAAGATTCAGCGCGTTTGGCCAACGAGCGTGGGTCACGTTCGTAACCTTTGCCATCTGTTGGGTCTACTACGTCACAGGTTAAAATCAAGGTGGGTTCGTCCATGAATGGATCGATATTGGCTGTTGATGGGTCTGGCATCAATTGCATGTCAGATGCCTGAATGCCTTTCCAGCCAGCGATTGAAGAGCCATCAAATGCGTGGCCTTCTGTGAATTTATCTTCGTTGAAGTGTGAAACTGGCACGGTAACGTGCTGTTCCTTGCCGCGCGTATCAGTAAAACGAAAATCGACAAATTTAATATCGTTATCGATGATCAGTTTCATTACATTTTCCACTGACATTTAGAATCTCCTGTGACGGTGTTAAGTTAAATAAATTTAAAAATGATACAGAATCTAAGCATGAAGCATGCCAGCATTTAAATCAGTGATAACTTGCATTGATGGCAGTATTACAATTAACTTGATTTAAAATTGTGCACCAAATATGGGCAATTAATGAATATTTGCATGCTTTTGGTGCAACACACCATGAACGGCAATTTAGTTGGTTTATTAACAGCTTGTTAGCGATATACTTGAGTTGTTTTTTACTGGCGGAATTATAACGGTGTTACGCAAAAAAGAGTATGAGAAAATTGTGCTGAGAGAGGTGGGTAATGAGAATGGCAGAAATTAAAGATATTTTAAATCTAGCAGAAAAACGTGGCGCAGAAAAAGGCTTGTCTTATGCTGGGGCGGTTACTCCGCAGGAGGCTTATCAAATTCTTGAGGCTGATCAGTCTGCAATACTGATTGATGTACGTACAAAGGCGGAGCTTGATTTGGTCGGTCGGGTGCCCGTGGCATTGCATGTGGAGTGGGCGACTTATCCTGGCATGGTTGCAAACCCTGATTTTACCGAGCAGTTACAAAGCTTGCTGGATCAGCGCAAGGTGGCAAAAGAGGCGGTTTTACTGTTTTTGTGCCGTACAGGTGCCCGCTCACATCATGCGGCTACTGTTGCTGAGGCATTGGGTTATCACCATGCCTTGAATATACTGGAGGGTTTTGAGGGGGAGGCTAATAGCTTAAAGCAGCGTACCTTGATTAACGGTTGGAAACAGGCTGGTTTGCCTTGGACAAATTAAATGACAGATCGATATGCCGTGATTGGCAACCCTATTGCGCATAGTCAATCACCGTTGATACACCGTGCTTTTGCTGCACAGACAGCGCAGGATATCAGCTATGAGCGAATTTTGGCGCCATTGGATGGGTTTGCGGAGGTGGCCAAATCACTCGTTGAGCAAGGGTATCAGGGGGTGAATGTCACAGTGCCTTTTAAGTTTGATGCTTTTAACTTTTGTGACTTTAAAACACCGCAGGCGATGCAGGCGGGTGCAGTAAATACGCTCAAGTTTACCGATCATGGCGTTTATGGCACCAATACAGATGGTGATGGTTTAGTGAGAGATATCCTGCATAACCTTGGGGTAAGTATTCAAGGTAAGCGCATTTTATTACTGGGTGCGGGTGGTGCGGCTGAAGGTGTGTTACAACCCTTGCTGGGCCAGGTGCCCGCAACATTGGTGGTTGCGAACCGTACTTTGGATAAAGCAAAAAAAATGGTCAACAAATCTCATGCAGGTGAGGTGCAGGTCGCAGCGCATGCTTACGCCGATTTACCTGAGCATTATTTTGACATTGTGATTAACGCCACTTCTACAGGTTTAAGCGAAACTGTACTTCCTATTCCTGACGTTTATGCAGAGCATAGCCTGGCCTATGACATGATGTATGGTCGAGATACTTTGTTTATGCAGCATGCACGTGCAGCGGGTGCCCGTGTGGCTGATGGGTTGGGGATGCTGGTGGAGCAGGCGGCAGAAGCTTTTTTTTACTGGCGCGGGGTCAGGCCAGCCACGCAAGCTGTGATGGATATGTTAAGGGCGCGGTAAATGTTGCGTTGGTTAATGAATGGGCAAGTTGATGCGGTGCCATTAACGATTACTGGGTACTTAAAACGTGCAGCTGCTTTATTTGTAATTGTAGTTTTGCTGTATCAGGTTTGGATTTTTTTACATGTCTGCTGGTGGGTGAAGTTTAATCCTGCGAGTAGTGCTTTGATGCAGGCGAGGCTGGCAGTGATGCAGGATGAAAATCCTGATGCCAAACTTAAATATCAGTGGGTCGATTACACTAAAATATCCATTCATTTAAAACGTGCTGTGATTGCTTCAGAAGATGCGAAGTTCTTGGAGCATCAAGGTTTTGACTGGGATGGCATACAGTTAGCCTATGAAAAAAACCTGAAAAAGGGAAAAATCGTGGCTGGCGGCTCGACAATCAGTCAGCAGCTAGCCAAAAATCTTTTTTTATCAACCAAGCGCACGCCCTGGCGCAAAGCGCAAGAAGCGGTGATTACACTGATGCTGGAAAAGATGATGCCTAAGCGACGCATTTTAGAGATTTATTTGAATGTAATTGAGTGGGGTAATGGTGTGTTTGGTGCCGAAGCCGCCGCTCGGCATTATTTTAAAACCAGTGCTGCGCGTTTGAATGCTTATCAGGCGGCGCGGCTGGCAGCCATGGTGCCGAATCCCCGTTTTTATGACAAACACCAGAATACGCGCTACCTTAGTCGCCGCACGGCTACAATACAGGCTAGAATGTATCAAGTGCAGATACCCAAATAGTCATGCTATCGACTAGTTTGAATCTAGCCGAAATCTAAGGACACCCATGAAAACAATACGTGATTTTTTTGATGCGATTGAGCATTTGCCCGCACTGCCCAAAGTGGTACAGGATGTGATGCAGATGCTGGCGAATGAGGATGTAGATATTAATGCACTGGCAAAGGTAGTGCAGCGTGATGCGGTGATTTCTGCCAAAGTGCTGCAAATGGCTAATTCGTCGTTTTATGGTGCGACACGTACGATTAAAACAATTGATGATGCGATTGCAATACTGGGGACATCCAGACTTAAATCATTGGTAGTGGCAAGCGGTGTAATGAATGCGGTAACGCATGTAGAGAATTTGGACTTGAAACAGTTCTGGCGCCATAGTTTGCTGGCTGCCAATATCAGCAGGGCATTGGCCATTGATTTAGGTAAGGATGCCGAGGTGGCCTATATAGCAGGCTTGCTGCATAATATTGGTGGACTGCTCATGCACTTGGTGATGCCTGAAACTTCACTTGAGGTTGATGCCTTATGCAAGGGGCTGAGTGCTGATAAGCGCCAGTTTATTGAGCGTCAACTGGTTGGTTTGGATCATTGTCAGGTAGGTGAGGCATTGGCGATTCGCTGGAATTTTCCGAGTGAAATTTCACACGTGTTGCGTGATTACGCAACGCCATCTAGCCAGCATGTGACGGGCTTGGTGGTGATTGTCTATCTGGCGGTGCATATTGCACAAGGATTGACGCAAGAGGCCAATGTGGAAGAGATTTTGCAAAACCTCAATGCAGAGATTATGCAGTCGCTTGGGCTACCAAGTGAAGATTGGATCACTCGCATAGAGGCTTATCGCGAGTTGGCAAGCGCAACCGAGATGTATATTTAACCCAGATTTTTCATAAGGACTTGCAGTGGCAACGCCGCAAAGTGGGCAAGTTGACATGCCAGTAGATGCAAAATCGCAAAATGGAAAATCTGGATTTAAAGCATGTTTTTTAGGTATCTTGCGGTGTAGCTGATGGTGTTGCTGGATATTTGTTCGGGTGTCCCTTCCGCAATGATGGTGCCGCCGCCGTCACCGCCTTCTGGCCCCATGTCTACAATCCAATCTGCCGTTTTAATCACATCAAGATTATGTTCAATAATCACAATAGTGTTACCTGCGTCACGCAGCCGGTGTATGACATCCAGCAATAACTGAATGTCGGCAAAATGTAATCCTGTGGTGGGTTCATCCAGAATATAAAGCGTGCGGCCTGTGTCGCGTTTGCTGAGCTCCAGCGCTAATTTCACGCGCTGCGCCTCGCCGCCAGACAACGTAGTAGCACTTTGCCCAAGTGTAATATAACCTAAGCCAACATCCAACAGTGTTTGCAATTTACGGGCGATGACAGGTTGCGCGCTAAAGAAAGCGTGCGCCTGCTCTACGGTCATGGCTAAAATTTCATGAATATTTTTACCTTTGAACTGAATCTCCAGTGTTTCACGGTTATAACGATGCCCTTTGCACACGTCACAGGGCACGTACACATCTGGTAAAAAGTGCATTTCTACACGGATAACGCCATCGCCCTGGCAGGCCTCGCAGCGGCCGCCTTTTACGTTGAATGAATAGCGGCCAGGACCATAGCCACGCGCGCGACTTTCTGGAACGCCTGCAAATAAATCACGTATCGGCGTAAATAGCCCTGTGTAAGTAGCAGGGTTGGAGCGAGGGGTGCGTCCAATCGGGCTTTGGTCGACATCGACGACTTTGTCAAAGAATTCCAAACCTGTAATTTCGGCATAGGGTGCGGGTTCGGTGCTGCTGCCGTATAGGTGCTTGGCTACAATGCGGTATAGCGTATCATTGACAAGCGTGGATTTGCCACTGCCTGAAACGCCAGTGATGCAGGTGAGCAGCCCCGCAGGAATTTTAAGCGTGACATCTTTGAGGTTGTTGCCTGTGGCGTGGCTTAGCGTGAGCCAGCGTGCTGGGTCTGGTGCGGTGCGTTTTTTATTGTAAGTAATCTGGCGCTTGCCGCTCAGGTATTCACCAGTGAGGGATTGGCGGTTGGCTTTAATCGCATCGGGGGTGCCTTCGGCCACGATACGGCCGCCATGCTCACCAGCCCCTGGGCCAATGTCTATAACGTAGTCGGCGGCCATGATGGCATCTTGATCATGTTCTACCACAATTACGCTGTTGCCAATGTCGCGCAAGCGTTTGAGCGTGTCTAATAAACGGTCATTATCCCGTTGATGCAGACCGATGGAGGGCTCATCCAGTACGTACATGACGCCAGTTAAGCCGCTGCCAATTTGTGAGGCAAGCCTGATTCGCTGCGCCTCACCACCTGATAGGGTTTCAGCAGAACGTGACAGTGATAAATATTCCAAGCCAACATTGGTTAAGAATTTAAGACGGTTGCTGATTTCTTTAACAATCTTGTCTGCAATGGCAAGTTTGGCCCCAGTTAACACAAGCGATTCAAAAAAAGTAAGTGCCAACTTTAACGGCACATCGCATACTTCGTGTATGTTTTTATTGCCTACTTTAACATGGCGTGCCTCTTTGCGTAGCCTTGTGCCCGCACAATCCGGGCAACTTTGCGTATTGAGGTATTTTGCCAATTCCTCACGAACAGTTTGTGAGTCTGTTTCATGGTAGCGTCGTTTCAGGTTGTTAAGTATGCCTTCAAAACTGTGTGTTTTCTGGTAAAAAAGACCACGCTCATTCATATATTTGAAGGAAATCTCTTCTTTACCGCTACCGTTGAGCAATATTTTTTGAATGGGCTCTGGCAGTTTTTCAAAAGCAGTGTCGAGATCAAAGTTGTAATGTGCAGCCAGACTTGCGAGCATTTGAAAATAAAATTGATTACGTCTATCCCAACCTTTGATTGCACCCGCAGCAAGTGACAAGTGCGGAAAAGCCACCACGCGTTTAGGGTCAAAAAAATTAATGTTGCCCAAGCCGTCGCAGGTAGGGCAAGCGCCCATAGGATTGTTAAATGAGAATAGGCGCGGCTCTAATTCTGCAAGTGAGTAGTCACACACAGGGCAGGAAAACTTGGCCGAAAACAGATGCGCCTTATCGGTATCCATTTCTACCGCAATCGCCTTGCCATCTGCAAGGCGCAGCGCCGTTTCAAAAGACTCCGCAATGCGCTGCTTCATGTCGGGTTTGACCTTGATGCGGTCTACTACAACATCCACATTGTGTTTGGTGGTTTTAGCCAGCTGTGGCAGCGCGTCCACTTCGTAAATCTTGCCGTCAATGCGCAACCTCACAAAGCCCTGCGCTTTGAGCTCTTCAAATAAATCAAGCTGCTCCCCTTTACGGTTGGATACGACTGGTGCCAGTATCATGAGCTTGGTGTCTTCGGGCAGTGCTAAAACACTGTCAACCATTTGGCTAACCGTTTGTGCCTCTAGCTTAATGCCATGTTCCGGGCACTCAGGGTCGCCAGCGCGTGCATAAAGCAGGCGCAGGTAATCGTGAATTTCAGTCACCGTGCCAACGGTGGAGCGTGGGTTGTGCGAGGTGGATTTTTGCTCGATGGAAATAGCGGGTGACAGGCCTTCAATCAGGTCCACATCGGGTTTGTCCATGCGCGCTAAGAACTGGCGCGCGTATGCGGAGAGTGACTCTACATAACGGCGCTGGCCTTCTGCGTAGAGCGTATCAAAAGCGAGTGAGGATTTACCCGAGCCAGATAATCCTGTAATCACCACCAATTGATTGCGTGGAATGTCGAGTGATATGTTTTTTAAATTGTGCGTGCGTGCGCCGCGAATACGAATTAAATCCATCATGCTTTTACTAATGTTTAGGCAACCTGCTAATATACCTACTTTTGCTGGAATTAGTTAACTATTTTTTATGTCCCATTTGCATCACCCAACAGCTACCGAAAACATGACGGTAGCAAAATTAGATTTGACTGAAAAAATGACGCCAGTAGAGATGCGCGCGACGTTGAGCTTGGCCTCAATATATGGCTTGCGCATGCTGGGCATGTTTTTGATTTTACCGATTTTTGCGATTTATGCATTCACCTTGCCTGACAAGCCCAGTAGTTTAATGGTGGGCTTGGCGCTTGGCGCTTATGGGCTAACGCAGGCTTTGTTGCAGCTGCCTTTTGGTATGGCGTCTGATAAATACGGACGTAAGCCGATGATTTATATTGGGCTGGTGATTTTTGCTGCGGGGAGCTTTATCGCAGCCGTGGCTAACAGCATAGAAATCATTATCATTGGCCGAGCAGTACAGGGCGCTGGGGCAGTTTCTGCCGTGGTGTCTGCGCTGGTGGCTGATTTAACGCGCGATGAACATAGAACACAAGCGATGGCGACGATAGGTGTGACCATTGGCATTGCATTTGCATTGTCACTGGTGGGTGGGCCTATATTAAATCAGTGGATAGGCGTGCCAGGGATTTTTGCCCTCACAGGTGTTTTAACGATTGTTGCAATATTAGTGGTGAAATTCGTGGTGCCCGACCCTGTGGAGAGCCATTACCATTCTGATGCGAGTGCGGCGCCGGCAAAGCTCAATGATGTGCTTGGTAATAGGCAGTTATTAAGGTTGAACTATGGCATTTTTGCATTACATGCTGCGCAAATGGCGATGTTTGTGGTGGTGCCGTTTGCCATCGTGAGCACGAGTGGCATGCATGAGAATCAGCACTGGCAAATTTATCTACCAGTGGTGCTCTTGTCTTTTGTGATGATGGTACCTGCGATTATTTATGCAGAGAAGCAGGCTAAAATGAAGCAGGTGTTCGTGGCGGCGATTTTGGTCATGCTGGTAGCGCAATTGATGTTTTCGGGCATGATTCATTTTTTCTGGGGGATTGTGGCGGCACTCACGGTTTATTTTGTGGCTTTTAATATATTAGAAGCAACGCTACCCTCATTAATTAGTAAAATAGCGCCTGCTGCTGCCAAAGGGACGGCAATGGGTGTTTACAATACAGCGCAGTCGCTGGGCATTTTTGCAGGCGGAGTGGCGGGGGGGTATTTGTCACACACGCAAGGTTTTGCCAGTGTGTTTGTATTTTGTGGCGTGATGATGTTTTTATGGCTATTATTGGCAATCACCATGCAGGCGCCTATGGCTGTGCGGACAAAAATGTACAGCATTGACCATGGCTCCGTGCAAATGGATTCGGCTGCCGCACAGGCATTAAGAGGCAATCTCATTCAATTAGTGGGTGTGGTTGAAGCTGTGGTGTTGCCTCAGGAAAACACAGTAATCTTGAAGGTTGATAAATCGTATGATTGGGATGATGCCCAAGTGTATAAATTATTGAGGGGGTAAGTATGGCATCAGTAAATAAGGTGATTTTGGTTGGAAATTTAGGGCGTGATCCAGAAGTGCGTTACATGCCAAATGGCGAAGCGGTGGCAAACTTTGCAATTGCAACAACAGAAAACTGGAAAGATAAATCAGGTGCTAAGCAAGAAAAAACGGAATGGCATAATATTGTCATGTACCGTCGGCTTGCTGAAATTGCTGGCGAATATCTTAAAAAAGGCCGTCCTGTTTATGTCGAGGGGCGCCTGCAAACCCGTAAATGGGAAAAAGACGGCGTGACACGCTACACCACAGAAATTGTCGCCGACCAGATGCAAATGCTGGGTGGGCGCGATGGTGCTGGCTCAAACGCGAGCTACGATGGCAGCATGGATCAAAGCGAGAGTGGTCAGGATTATCAACAGGCACCATCCGCGCAAAACAAACCTGCGCCAGCATCAAAGCCAGCAACGACAGGGTCTGGCTTTGATGATTTTGAGGACGATATACCATTTTAGGACGGTCACCTGCGACTGAAAGTGTAAAGTATTAAGCTAACCCCCCTTTAAAACAGGGGGGTTTTCTTTTTATATTGAAAAAATAAGTGTAAAGAATTATTAATTATTTTTGGTATATGTGATACCTAGAGTTTTTGTAAAGTTTTAGTGAAGTCACCATCATGTGATTTTTATAATCACATGTATTCCTAAAGATAAATTTCATGAGATAGTTACATTAACTAAAAAAGTAAAACTGACATTCGTAAAGCTGCTAAAAAAGTTATGGCTTGGCTGAGACTTTTTAGGTTGAGATGAATTTAAATTAATTTGAGGTTTGAATGGCTAAAGAAAAAGAACAAAAATCAGAACCCCTAGAGAAGCAACTCTGGAAAGCCGCAGATAAACTGCGTAAGAATATAGACGCTGCTGAATACAAGCATATTGTTTTGGGCCTAATTTTTCTCAAATACATTTCAGATTCTTTTGAGCAGCACTTTGCAAAGTTATTAGCAGGTCATGGTGAATACGTGGGCGCTGACCCTGAAGACAAAGACGAATACGCCGCTGAGAACGTGTTCTTCGTTCCGCAAGATGCACGCTGGTCATATCTACAATCACAAGCGAAACAACCAGACATTGGCAAGTTGGTTGATGCCGCGATGGATGCCATTGAAGCAGAAAACGCTTCACTTAAAGGTGTGTTGCCAAAGGTATTCGCCCGCGATAACTTAGACCCAGCAAGTCTTGGCCAATTGATTGACTTAGTCGGCAACATTGCGCTGGGTGATGCCAAATCACGCAGTGCAGATGTGCTTGGTCATGTGTTTGAATACTTCCTCGGTGAGTTTGCACTGGCAGAAGGCAAACAAGGTGGGCAGTTCTACATAATGTCACCTTCATATTTATCAAATAAATGCCATCTACAAAAAGCAGCATAAATTGTTACCAAATATTTACTTAAAATGGACTGTGTATCTCCTAGCAATCCATCCTTGAATAACTTCCTCTGAATTTGAAACTTCAACAAGCAGCCAAGAGCGATTTGTTTTATCTAAAACCTCTATAAGTGTCCCAGTATCAAGTTGTAGGATGATTTCTGACTTCATTGAGGGTTCTGTTCGTAAATTCACATTTTTACCACTTACGACTCTTAAACCTTTAAGTACATCACGTGGATATTTAGAAGAACCATTTCTCACAAAGCTTTTTACCTGAGATGGTTCTGTCATGTCTTTTAAGGATTGTAAAATTATTCCTCTTTGGTCATAGATATAGCTTGATAATAAATTAAGAATAATAGTTATGAATATAAATTTTATGTATTGGATTATTTTACTTTGAACATTCAAAGGTAACTTTTCAAAGTCAGATGATTGACCTATCTCAGAAATAATTTCTTTATCTAAATCTTTTAGGCTGCTTGAATATAGTCTTTCTAAGTATGATTCATTAGCGAGTTCAGAAAAGCTATTTAAAGGTGAGTTTTGAAGGTTAGCTATATATTCAAGTGCATCAAGATGGTAAAGCTTAGTTGCCTCTTTAACGTTACTTATGAGTTTGCTGAATGACTCATGTTGCTCAGCAACCTTCAAGAACTGGTTACTTTGTTCAAAAATACTTAATATCTTTGGGTGCATATACTCATACCAACTGACCATTGATTCTCATCATGATTGACCAGCACAACTAGTCGAACTGAACAGCGATTCTCATGGGCACTGACCATTAGTTAAAGCTATGCAGATATTTCAATGGCAGCTTTGTGGTAAGCCAATTCATGGGTATGGGACAAGTTTCGACCCCATTCAGTCACATGGAAATTAATACTGATAGACTGAAACATCCCCAAAGGCGACCTTCGAGTGTCAAGGCACTACTTCCGGAGTCGACCCTATCCAGCCCCACAAAAATCAAGGCTGGTTGACTGCAACATCCCCAGACAGCATAATTGCCCATAAACGTTACACAGACAAGATGCTTGTATGATACTTTCTATACAGCTTAGTTAAGGATTTTATGCAAAGATTTCTCAAGATACTAAAATGGATAGGAATAATAGTATTAGCATTACTTGCATATGGCATTGGTAACATACTCCTGCAAACTAAGCATGCAAAAACCCTGTGTTCCTCCTACAAAGTGGGAGACCATATGCCCTCTATAGAAAAACTAGCTTCTGAGTATAGTTTGCATCCAAAGGGGCCATATGAAATCAAAGAAAGGCCAGGTTTTCAACAGGTTATTTTTTGTGCACCCGCCACCATGTGTGATGACTCCTGTAGTATCACATTCAAAGATGAAAAAATCATTGAAATCGAGTATTGAGCATGTGTCACACTAAAAAAACACTTAACAACTCGCTCAAGGTCGCCACAGCGCGGCTGAACAGCCCATTAGCTCCACGTTAGGCCTAAGCATGTCTGAATACCTTCGCCCTTGGAAGCTCATTACGCTTGCGATTGGCATTGCATTGCTAATTATTGGATCCTTCTATTACAAGGCACCAGACTGGGATATTCCCATCAGTTTGATTATGGCATTCTTTACTTACTTAACAGCCTCATGGAGTATGCATGTAGTTGTAAAGCGGCAGTTGAAGAAGTTTCCACTGATGTTGTTTTACACATGGTTTTCAATAGATGGCTGTTACTGGATTTATTGGCACTTCACAGATCCTGTGGCTTTGGAATTAATGCGAGATGCAAATTTCTTTGCATCACTTAGCTTATATGGTATGTGCGGTCTGGTTTGGTATTACGAAGGCACTGTAAAACAATTCATTTCTGAAGCCAAAGTATTCGTATTAGGCATTAGAGGTAATTGAACGGTCTCTCAAATGCAATTTATCATGGCGATTGCTTTTTATGTGCATCAATCAATAGCGACACTTATTGTGAATTACATAAACCTAAAGTTTGATGCAACATTAGTTTTTCCAAAGGCAAAGAATCAATAAGTGAATCGAGGGATTATCAATGGCATCGGTAAATAAAGTAATATTAGTAGGCAATCTGGGACGTGACCCTGAAGTGCGTTTTATGCCTAATGGTGAGGCCGTGTGTAACTTTAGTATCGCGACAGCCGACAGTTGGAAAGATAAAGCGGGCGTCAAGCAAGAAAGAACAGAGTGGCACAACATTGTGATGTATCGCAAGTTGGCAGAAATCGCGGGTGAGTACCTTAAAAAAGGCCGCCCAGTTTATATAGAGGGTCGCTTACAAACCAAAAAATGGCAAACTAAAGAAGGTCAAGATCGTTACACCACAGAAATTGTTGCTGATCAGATGCAGATGCTAGGTGGTCGTGATGCTGCGCCCTCAAACCCGCCTGCTGATGACAGAGCTATCCATGATGATGATCCTTTTGGTAGAGAGTTGCATAAAGCGGAAGAGACTAACCCATTCGTAGAAGATGATGAGGAACCATGGCCTTTCTAGAATTTACCAAGAGCGACAAATAGAACAGCTTTGTAACATCATTCGGAAATGAGCATAGGATTTTCTTTATTTTAAGTAAACTCATGTTCATTACCTCAATGACATTGATTGTATAAATGATTGATAGCTTCATAACTTGAATGAGACGTTGATGGAAAAACATATTGGGCAAATAAAGTGGTTTGGTGACAAGGTAAAAAATACTAATATTGGATTTATTCATCACACTCTATTGGGTGACTTATTTTTTCATGAAACAAACATTGAGCCGGGACAAGACTTAAATGCTTTTAAAGAAGATGAAGCTGTAGTTTTTGTTTCCCAAGTTTCAAAAAAATACGCAGACAAGCTCGAAGCCGTTCAAGTAAAATTATTAACGAATGAAAATGACCTTAAATTTTTATTTAATCAATTCCTTTCTGTTTTATATAACGATAAAACAGAAAAGTTAGTTTATTCAAGAATAAAATACTTAATTGAAAAAACAGAAGACAATAAAATAGTTGATGAATTGCTTGTCGTTTATCAATTATATTCAAGCAATAATTCTCTTTCTTCAGAGCCAAGCAGACAAGATATATCACGAAAATTTCTTAATGTTTGTAAAAACTTTTTCCCTGATAAATATCAAGAAATATCTAATCATATATTTGTTAACGTAATTGATGAATTTGAACATATTGAAACTGAAATTAAATTTAAAACAATTAATGATTTCTTACGTCTTGCCAAGGAATTTTCTAATATTGTCGATTATAGCGAAATACTTAAAAAAACAATAAAAGCTGTTGAACTTAGAGTTAGCATTGGAACTGCACATAACCTTTGGCTAAATAAATATATAGATACTTACCAGATTGATTACATATCACAACAAATTCTATCGCAGGTCAAAAGCACGCAAAGAGCAATTCTAAATCGTTGCCCAGAAGAAGATAAATTAAGTATATTCTTTAAAATAATTGATAATCTTGAGAAGATTAAAACAGATTCTAAACTCGAACAAATTAAAAGTATCTTAAACCTTTCCAAAGAATTCGCTAGCGAACAGTACGTGCAGGTTCTAAATAAAACTCTTCGGATTTGTTCGCCTTACCAAAAACTAAGCCTTTGGCTTGAAGACTATCACCAAGAATTATATTTCGATGAATATAAAATATTCACGACAACGCTTAATCCCGACAATCAAAAGAAGTTCGTAAAAAAGACCCTGAAATACATCCACGAAGGAAAAGTTAAAATTTCAGTTGAAGAATTTACTTCCATAAACGTAATTAGCTATGAGTCCAGTAAATCAATTGAAAATACTGACAACATTAAATTAGACTATTCAACTAGCATAATGCTAAATACGATTTCAGAATTAAACAATCAACATCCAATTGAAACAAGAAAGCAGCAAAATGAAGCAAAGTTTAGAATGTTCGATTTGATAATAAATCAAATTAAAGAACCGACGGAAATTTTAGAAATTGTAGGATACTTTGATGAGTGTGGTGGAAGATGTTACACCAAAATAAATGAAATAAAAAATGAAGATGGTCAGGTAATTGACCGTGACGTAGAATATATTAGAAATACACATAAAAAGCCAAAAACTCATCCAATCTGTGATGGTAGAAAATTTTTAGATGACAAAGGCATTCCAGTTTTAGATGATAATAAATTAGAGTATTGGTGGTGTGCTAATCAAAGATGCTATAAGCCATCAAGGGAAATTCATAGTTCCGATGAATGGGAAAAATATACACTACTTGATTTTCTTATAATATTAAAAGTCAACTTTATAGAAAAAGACTTTGAGATGTACTTGAATATTATCAATACAGCAAATAGGTTTTTAAAGCACTTAAAATGCAGAGAATGTAATCACATATTAAGACCTGTTGGAAAATCAAATTTTGCGTTATACGGTGTTAATACTTTCAATTGCACAAATGAAAATTGTACGGAAAAAGAAAAATCTATATATTTAACACATTGTTTAAATGGAAAATGTGGTCATGATATAGATAGTAGAGATTCTGCTAGATGTAAGCCATACGGCGCAGATGCAGAAAAGTATGGATGGTATATTTGTAATTACTGTCATGCTTGTTGTTCTACTGATTCTATCAAAGCAAGAATATCCAATATGGAAAGCAGAAGGCAAGAATATAATGGACATACAGAAGGTCATC
>JAQTXW010000069.1 GCA_028688575.1 Methylotenera sp.
CTGCTCTTTATGGTGTTCAAGCGCATTACGCCTGCCGTGCTCATTCTCGGCACACTGCCCTTCGCGTTGATGGGGGCTGTTTGGTTTCTTTATTTACTCGGCCATCACTTCTCTATTGCCAGCGGTGTCGGCATGATCGCGCTGGCAGGTTTATCGGCAGAATTCGGTATTATCATGCTAGTGTATCTGGATGACGCCATCGCACGTTATCGTGCTGAAGGACGGCTCAATACGCAGGAAGACTGGCACGCCGCATTGATGGAAGGCGCCGTGCTCAGAGTTAGGCCGAAAGCCATGACTGTCGCCGTAATTCTGGCTGGACTGATGCCGATACTGTTAGGTACAGGAACAGGCAGTGAAACCATGAGCCGCATCGCCGCGCCTATGGTTGGCGGCATGCTCACCGCGCCGCTACTGTCGTTATTTGTGCTGCCAGCGGCGTATTTATGTATCCGATATCATAGTGTCAGGTTAAATTAAGTCATGCAGGCTACAAAGTTAATATCTACGCTGAATTATGGCAATCAAAGGGTGTCCACGATTTGAATTTCAGAGCAAACATTTACGATACTTTCAGGTTTAATGAACCTGGAGTGGAACATGAACGTGGGCAAAACGCTGTTTGCACAAGTCATGGAATACGTACCGTGGAAGACATTTGGACGCATCTTCGGCCGTCACGGTGGCGATGCAGGGGTGCGTACCTTGGACTGCGCCAATTTGTTTCGTGTAATGGCTTTTCGCAATTGACATGACGCGAATCTTTACGCGACATTAAATCTTGCCTAGCGGCCAACCAGACCAAGCTATTTCATATAAGATTGAGCGGAGTACCCGCCAGAGCTACGCTCTCAGACGTACTGAACCAGCCCGATTGTAGTGGTCTAAAAACCCGTGGTTGGGATGAAAAAAAGCAAGCACTTGAAAATATGGTGGGAGTGGCCAAAAAACTGCGACTGCAGATGAGCTAAATCATTGAGGAGTGGCTGTGCTATTTGTGTATCGAGAAGATTGACGTTCAAACATGTTACTGTAAAGACCACCACTGGCTAATAGCTGATTGTGATGCCCTGTTTCGACAATCCGACCTTTATCTAAAACAATTATCATATCTGCCTCGCGCGCTAGGGCGAGGCGATGTGTAATAAAAATCGTTGTTTTACCATGCGCAAGTTCAAGAAACTGTTCAAATAATTCATGTTCTGCGTTGGGATCTAGAGCTGATGTTGGTTCATCTAATATTACGAATTGAGTTTTGTTAGTGCGGAAAAGTGCACGCGCCAGCGCCAACCTTTGCCATTGCCCTCCAGAGAGTGACAGTTCGTAATAGATAGCGCTATCGTTAGCATGTGGCTTTGCTGCGAAAGACTCTAGCCCTGCCCTCATCAAACAAGCGTCTATATCATCTTGGTCATCAAGCCGATCAATGTCACCTACAGCAACATTAAAATTCGCTGACATAGGAAATCTAGCATAATCTTGAAACACTGCTCCAATACTCGCCCAAAATTTCGATTTATCCATCGTGTCTAAATCCAACCCATTGATATTGATATCACCGTTTGTAGGGTGAAGCAACCCTGTAAGCAATTTTACTAATGTTGTTTTACCAGCCCCATTCTCACCAACAATGGCGACTTTTGAGCCTGATTTAATTGTGAGTGAAATATCTTGCAAAGAGTATTTGCGCGCGTCATGATATATGAATGACACATTAGATATCTCAATATATGGTGGGGAATGAGGCCTCGCATCTTTCAAAGGTGTAGCTAAGCTGGCTTTAGGTTTATTACTCATCTGTTCAATCAATTCTAACAAAGGCATTACTTGCCTGCCAGTTTCGGCTGCTCTAAATGCCGAAAAAATAAAAGAATTTAACCCGTTGCTTAGTTGCATGACGATGCCAATAATAATGATTAGTGAGCCCGCGGTTGCTTGTCCTGTCATTACTGACCAAGCAAAATACAGCGTACAAACCGCCGCAACTACAGAGCCGAATAGTGCAGCAATAGCCGCTTTTGTGATGCCATTGATTCTTGAAATGGAAAAAGCTTGTATACATTCCCGAGATTTATTTTGCCAAGAAGATAGTAAGTAGTCCTTTAGGCCAAAGAGGCGAACCTCTTTAAAATAAGCTGGTTCTGTCATTATCTTTTCTTGTTTAGACAGTTGGCGATAATGATCTGCAAAGGATTTCTCGATACGAAAACTGGCATCCACCACTTTATATCGGGTAATTGCGGACGGGATAGCCGTGAATAATAAAAGTGGTGGAATCCACCAGCTAAGGGTGAAGCCCAAAAGTAAAAGAAAGAACACTACAAGTGCACCCATCATTGCAATACCTATATGATCTATCCAAAGCCCTAGGTTTTCGAAGCTACGTGTTGTATCGGGTAATAGTGCGCTAGACTCCTTGCTTTCCAGAGTGGCTAAATCATTTTCACCAAGCACAGCATGTAAAAAATCACGCTTAACAGAAAATTTTATATGGTCACGCAAATGATCAAGTATTAAATATTGCACTTGAGTTAGAATATTCATTCCAAGTAATGCCAACGTTATGACACCGAGCAAAACAAAAATACTCCTTGGAATTGCCTCTGCATTAGCACCAGCAAGTGGTACATGGTCTATAAGATAAGACAAGCCATAAAAAACTGTTGCTGGTAGGCAACCAGCCAGCAACGATAAAAGCAAAAACGCAACCCACGTCCATTTATATGAAATGAATATGTATTGCCTAGCTACGAGCCAATTATTTTTTAATGAATTCATTCCCCTGATTTTCGTTCCGCTAGCAGTTACTCAAATTTTCTTAGTAACGTTGTAAAATAACACTCGTTACTGTTTTTTCATTCAGGATAGGTTTCAGGCTATTTAGAAGAAATCCGCACCACCATCAACCGTAGTGCGGACACCTTCTAGTCAACAGTTAGTCGTGTTGAGCAAAAGGATCGCTACTATCATATTTCACTGAGTTACCTAATTCGACTGGCAGTTCATGGGCAAGCTGCCTCGCCAACACTCGCTTGTCGGATGCTATGTTTTGCGCCATGTCAGATTGAGTTTCTTTATTTGTTTGTATTGAGAACATAATATTACTCCTTCGTTAAGCTACTACATTTAAAATGTCGCATCAACAAAATGGTGGTTGCAACAGGGGCTTCCCTTAATCCCGATAGATATATTTCGCTGGCGCTTGAATATGTTTTTGTTGCCACGCTAGCGAAGTTTGTATTCCATCAGACTTAAGAAAATCTTTGAATCTAACACGAGGGCGTTTTTGTTTACGTAGATACTGTTGATTACCTGATGCTAGAAATTCACAGAAAGTATCCAACAAAGGCAAAGATGGGCATATTTCTTCATAACCAAGAAATTGCCCGTTTGGATTAACTTCAAAAAACCAGTAAACACCCGCTTTATCTTTGGCTAAATCAATACAACCGTAAACTAAGCCAATATATTCCATCAGCTGCAAATATTGGCATTCGACCTCTTTAGGTAAGGTCACTGGCGAAATATGAGGATTTTCGATGCGCCTAGAAAGTCTTGAATCAACATAATTTGCCTGTGAGCTATCTTGACTGATGGCAAACAGTTGCTTGCCCATCACAATAACGCGAATATCTAACTGTTTTGCGATTACTTCTTGGTATATGGCTGGGCAAAGTGCCGCAGAATCATTGACATATCCTTTCGTAATCAATGTACACATACTTTGCAAGTAGCTATCGTTACCAGATTCCCATGTGGCAGCATTAAAAGTCTTGAATACGGCAACTCCGCCAAGTTCCGAAATGAACTTATGTATAAGAGTTGGATTATTTGACATCAGCGTTTTGGGGATATTGAATCCAATTTTTCTTGCTATATCTAGCTGTAGCGGTTTTAAGAATGCTTCTTCATTGCACCTTGGATGATTGACCCACATTGAAGAAGGTGAGAGCAAATGCAACGTAGCCTGAGCTAAATGATCCGCTTCAATAGCGGCAAAAGCAGCATCTGCAGGATTTGTGCGTATTGATAAGTCGCTTATTTTTAAGCGATGGCGTAACCAAATGGAAGTGAAAGTTTTCGCCCCAAATTGTTGGTCGTCTAAACCCGTAGTAGCGTAAACTCTTGCTGTATCCTGAGAATTTAACTCAATAGACAAACTCGCTGAGGCAGGATAGTCCTGAGGAAACCACACATCTACATCATAGCATAACTCATGTAAGCCCCAAGCTACGGCAGCAGTGTCATATACAAATGGAGTAACAACCACAATCAGTACACTCATGCCTTTAACCTAGCCATAAACTTTACCGAATTGAAAACGTTAACTGAAAGTAGTCATTTTGTAAATGTGGCAAATTGTCGCAGTAAACACTAATCATCACAAAAATAAAAGATTTTAAAAATCATAAAGATAGTTATTTATTTGCAATATTTAGCTATATATATTTTCACATGGTTAGGCTGAGTATAATATTTTAAGAAATCAGTTTAACGAGCTATCTGCTCGTAATTTTTGAGCCATTGAATCAACAAAAGTGCGAATTTTTGCTGAAGTATATCTACCTTCATTATGCACAATATGCACAGGTACAGGTTTTGGCTCGAACGCACTCAGAATAATTTTTAGCGCCCCATTAGCGAGTTGTGGGGCAATTTGATAGGAAAGTAAACGTGTAATACCCAAGCCACCGACAGCGGCTTCAACTGCAGAATCGTTATCGCTGACCATTAATCTGGGCTTTACCTTGACTGTAAGCGGACTGTCGTTTTTTACGAACTTCAATTCAGGAAATGGATTGAGCCCTCTGGCGAGGATAATCTGATGTTGAGTTAGCGCTTCAGGAGATTTTGGCATACCATATTGCGCTAGGTAGCTTGGTGATGCGCACATCACCCTGCGCACAGCCCCGACTCTAATCGCCCTGTAACTGGAATCAGGCAACTCGCCAATACGAATAGCCACATCAACGCCCTCTTCCAGCATATTCACCACACGGTCAACAAATAATGCTGAAACCTCCATCCCCTCATAGCGTTTCATGTAATCAACAATGCCTGACATCACGTATAAACGGCCAAACAGCACAGACGCTGTCACAACGATGTGCCCGCGTGGTTCAGCATTTAATCCGACAACCGACTCATCGGCTTCATCTGCCGCCGCAATCACTCGCTTAGCATCTTCCAAGTAACGCAGCCCTGCTTCTGTTACTCGAACATAGCGTGTTGTACGGTTAAGTAATTTAATCCCTAAATGTTTTTCAAGTGCTGCAATCGCCCTAGTCACTGCGGGTGGCGACATGCTTAGACGCCTGGCAGCGCCTGCAAAACCAGCTTCTTCAGCCACCGCTACAAATACATTCATGAGATGCAATCGATCAATGTGCATTTTATTTATTCCATTTTTTGAAATAGTTTATTGTAATTTTTGCATATTCATTCATTAAATGAAAGGTGTAACAATGCTCCAACTTGCTAAGCAACATCAAAAAGCAACTGATGATGAATGAATAACCCCATTAATTACATTTGAAAAGGAATTGAATCATGAGCCGTATTACTACGATTACTAACGAAACCGCTAACCCAGAACAAAAAGCATTATTAGATGCTATCCAAGCTCAACTTGGTATGGTGCCTAATTTTCTTAAAGTATTTGCTAATTCACCTGCTGCACTACGCGCATTTTTAGGTCTGCACGGCATTGCGAATGAAGGTAGTTTGGATCCACAAACCCGTGAACGTATTGCACTGGCTTTAGCACAACAAAACTCTTGTGAATATTGTTTATCAGCACATACCGCCATTGGTAAAAAAGCTGGTTTAACTGGAGATGAAATTTCTGCTAACCGTGCTGGATCAAGCCAGGATGCAAAAGCAGCAATCGCAGTAAAACTTGCGCGCTCAATCGCTGAACATACGGGCGAAGTGACCACAGCAGAGTTAATAGAAGCACGAGAAGCTGGTTATAGCGATGCTGAGATAGTCGAAATCATCACACATGTCGGCATGAATGTGTTAACCAACATGATAGGTAAAGCAAGCCGCTTGGAGATTGACTTTCCAAAAGTCGCATTAAAAATTGCGGCCTAGTTAATTTAAGGAAACACGGAATAAGTCGTTGAGCGGGATGAAGTACAAGGCGCACGGAACGCAAAAACCGAGATAGTACGCAGTGTACAGCGAGGTTGTGAGTACCGCGCAACGCAGTAATTCGCCCGCGCAGGCACTTGTCCCGCGTTTCCTTAACTTTTGAAACTTAAACTTGCATTGACCCACGCAAGTTTAAGTTGATTAAACACACATTAAAAGCTGATAAATCATTATATTATTTGCTATGAGGTTCGATTATGCCAAACGCATTTGCCACGATTAGTTTTACCGAGAGTGTAAAAGCCACTCAAACACGCTATGGTAGCCGTGAGAGTAATCTTGGTTTTGAGCTTGCAGACGACCCTAGAAATAAACTAGGCGAATTTGAAGCTGAATTTATTGGTGAGCGAGATAGCTTTTATCAAGCCACCCTCTCTGAAAATGGCTGGCCTTATGTGCAACATCGCGGTGGTCCTAAAGGTTTTCTCAAAGTATTGGATGCACGCACCATAGGTTTTGCAGATTTTAAAGGAAACCGACAATACATTAGCGTTGGAAATCTCAATGCCAACCCGCGTATTTCGATGATTCTAATGGATTATCCTAATCGCCGTCGTCTTAAAATCTGGGGTACTGTGCGTGTGATACATGAGAATGAGGAGCCTGAGTTAATTGCACGCCTTGAGGTGTCTAGCTACCGTGCACGGGTAGAGCGTGGCATTTTAATTCAAGTTGAAGCAATTGATTGGAACTGCCCACAGCATATTACGCCGCGCTTTACAGAGGCTGAAATGGACGAAATTGTTTTACCGCTAATGGAAGAGAATCAGCAGTTACGCGCTCAACACTCACAAATCACTACAGCAAAGATTAGTAGCCTAGGCGAAGGTGAACTCGCACTTGTGATCACTGGCGTGCGGCAATTGACACCCCAAGTGCGCGCTTATGAATTACGTCATCCGCTTGGCGATGATTTGCCTAAGATTAGTGCTGGTTCTCACTTAAGTGTGCCTGTTCTACTTGCAGATGGAACAGCAAGTACCCGCCATTATTCTATTAGCGCTAACCCGAATCAAAACAGCTATTATGAAATTGCCGTACTGCTTGAAACTGAAGGAAATGGCGGCTCACGCTTTGTCCATGAGAATTATCAGCTTGGCATGCATTTACGCTGTAGATTACCAAGTAATGACTTTGCTTTACATATGGATGAGCGCCCTGCTGTGCTCATTGCTGGTGGTATCGGCATTACACCTATCATGGCAATGGCAAGAGCACTAAAACAAGCGGAGCGTGTATTTCAGTTCCATTATGTTGGGCGCACCTTAAAAGAAATGGCTTATGTTGAAAATCTGCAGCATGAGTTTGGTGAACAACTTAATACTTACACTTCAGCGCAACAAGGTCTCAACCTCAGCAAAATGATGGCTAACGTGACACATGATGCAGTGTTCTATGTATGTGGTCCAGAACGGCTGATTAACGGTGTACTGCAAACCGCAATTCAACTTGGCATATCAGCGTCACGCATACGCTTTGAAAGATTCTCTAGCCCGATTAGCAACAATCAACAAAGCATTGAAGTTGAGTTACGCCGCTCTGGTAAAACCATACATGTAAATCCAGATGAAAGCATACTCAGCGCTATAGAAGCAGCAGGCGTTAAAACTTTATCTGACTGCAAGGTCGGTAATTGCGGTGCTTGCGCCGCCAAAGTATTGGAAGGCACTCCAGTGCACCTTGATTCAGCACTGACTGAACGTGAACGCACGCAAGGCAAAAAGATGTGCATCTGCGTTTCGCGCGCAAGTTCAGCCAAATTAGTGCTCGATTTATAAGGACACAAACTTAAGGAAAATGCCATGATCGAACTCTACGAATTTGCACTCTCAGGTAACTGTCACAAAGTACGACTCATGCTTAGCTTTCTAGAACTGAACTATACAAGCATTGCCGTAAATGGCAGTGCACGCGAACATAAGTCGAGTGAATTTCTTGCAATGAACCCACTGGGTCAATTGCCCATCCTTAAAGATAAGGACATCGTGATTCGAGATAGCCAAGCGATTTTGATATACCTGGCACATCACTATGGGGGTGAACTATGGTGGCCGCAAGACTCAGAGGCTTTAGCCAAGATTAGCGCTTGGCTTTTCACGGTATCTAATGAGATTGCACGAGGCCCCAACGCTT
>JAQTXW010000070.1 GCA_028688575.1 Methylotenera sp.
ACGTATCAATCACAGTGACATTGATTGCCCCAATTGCGATGGAAGAAGGCTTACGCTTTGCTATTCGTGAAGGTGGCCGCACTGTAGGTGCGGGTGTTGTGGCTAAGGTTATTGAATAATAGTCTTGAAATTTAGTTTTATTGAATCGTAAGTAATTTTAATAAAACGGCAGGCTCAAGTCTGCCGTTTCGCTCTTTTTAAGGAAAAATCATGGCAGCTCAAAAAATTCGTATCCGTTTAAAAGCATTTGATTATCGTTTGATTGATCAATCTGCTCAAGAGATTGTTGAAACTGCTAAGCGTACTGGCGCAGTTGTGAAGGGTCCAGTGCCACTTCCAACACGCATTGAACGTTTTGACATTTTGCGTTCACCACACGTCAATAAAACCTCACGTGATCAGTTCGAAATTCGCACACATCAGCGTTTAATGGATATCGTAGATCCTACAGATAAAACAGTTGATGCATTGATGAAGTTGGATTTGCCTGCTGGCGTTGATGTTGAAATTAAGCTCTAGTTTTTGAAGGCTGCTTGACGCTTAGATGCAATTGTACGTACTGCACTTTACTAAACAAAAGCATCTGGCATAAAGCTGATCTGAAAAGACGGTGCCAAAGAATTGTAGAATTGAAAGATTGTACAAAAGAATGTAAGAGTTAAGCAGTAAAATCTAGTTGTAAAAAAAGTTGAGGTTCGGTATAATCCGGCCTCTTTCACAGAAGTCGGTCAATTGTAATCGACTTTTTAACTATAATATAAGGAATCGATCATGAGCTTAGGGCTTATTGGTCGCAAAGTGGGTATGACCCGCGTGTTTACTGAAGATGGCGCAAGCGTCCCAGTAACTGTGCTGGAAGTTGTACCTAACCGCGTGACACAGATCAAGACGACTGCAAGCGATGGCTATACTGGCCTTCAGGTTGCTTACGGTACTCGTCGTGCAAGCCGTGTAAACAAAGCGTTGACTGGGCACTATGCTAAGTCAGGTTCAGCTTTGGGTGCTGGTATTCAAGAGTTTTCAGTGACTGAAGACGTTTTAGCTAACTACACTGCAGGCGCTAATATCACTGTTGATATTTTCGAAGTAGGTCAGAAAGTTGACGTCACAGGCACATCTTTAGGTAAGGGCTTTGCTGGCGCCATCAAGCGTCACCACTTTAGTTCTAACCGCGCATCACATGGTAACTCACGTTCACACAATGTGCCTGGTTCTATTGGTATGGCGCAAGATCCAGGTCGAGTTTTCCCTGGCAAACGCATGCCTGGTCATTTGGGTGCTGTTAAGGTGACGACGCAGAACCTTGAAGTGGTTCGCGTTGACGTTGAGCGTAACTTATTGTTGATTAAAGGTGCAATCCCTGGCTCTAAAGGTGGCGATGTTGTTGTGCGACCAGCCATTAAAGCTAAAGCTACTAAGGCTCAAGGGGGTTCTAAATAATGGAACTTAAATTAATAGACAAAAACGGCAAAGCTGCTAAAAAGGGCGTGACTGTATCTGAAGGTACATTTGGCCGCGAATTTAATGAGGCTTTGGTGCATCAGGTGGTTGTTGCTTATATGGCAAATGCCCGTACTGCAACGCGTGCTCAAAAGGGCCGTGACACTGTTGCGCATACAACGCATAAGCCATATGCTCAAAAAGGTACTGGTAATGCACGTTCAGGTATGACGTCAAGTCCAATCTGGCGCGGAGGTGGTCGTGCATTTCCTAATTCACCTAATGAGAATTTCAGCCATAAAGTGAACCGCAAGGCTTACCGTGCTGGCATGCAAACTATTCTGTCTGAGTTGGTGCGTCAGGATCGCTTGAGTGTAGTGGAAGATTTTTCTGTAGATACGCCAAAAACAAAAGCGTTGATTGAGAAGATCAACGGTTTGGGCTATGCCGACGGCGTTTTGGTGCTTACAGATAGCTTCAATGAGAACCTGTATTTATCTTCACGCAACCTCACTAATGTGATGGTGGTGGAGGCGCAATATGCTGACCCCGTCAGTTTGGTTCGCTTCCCAAATGTAGTGGCTACAGCTGCTGCAGTGAAGAAACTTGAGGAGATGTTAGCATGATTAACGCAGTGACTAAAACTCAAGATCGTTTGTTGCAAGTAATTTTAGCTCCGCAAATTACTGAAAAAGCGACATACATTGCTGATAAACATCAACAAATTGCATTTAAAGTGCGCACTGATGCTACCAAACCAGAAATTAAAGCAGCTGTTGAGCTGGTTTTTAAGGTTGAGGTTGATAAAGTGGCTGTGGTTAATGTTGGTGGTAAAGTAAAGCGCTCTGGCCGTAATTTGGGCAAGCGTAAGGATTGGAAAAAAGCTTATGTAAGCTTGAAACCAGGTCAAGAAATTAACTTCGCAGCGGGCGAATAAGGAGAGAAGATATGGCATTAGTTAAAGTCAAACCAACTTCCCCAGGCCGTCGTGGTGTACTTAAGGTGGTAACGCCTGATTTGTACAAAGGTAAGCCGCACGCACCGTTGTTGGAAAGTCAAAGTAAAAATGCAGGCCGTAATAATAATGGTCGTATTACAACACGTCATCAGGGTGGTGGTCATAAACAGCATTATCGTTTGGTGGATTTTCGTCGTAACAAAGACGGTATTCCAGCAAAAGTAGAGCATATTGAATATGACCCAAACCGTACAGCACACATTGCTTTGCTTGTATATGCAGATGGTGAGCGTCGTTACATTATTGCACCGCGTGGTGTGACTGCTGGTACTCAGTTAATCAGTGGTTCAGATGCGCCGATTCGCGTTGGTAATGCAATGCCGTTGCGTAACATCCCAGTGGGTAGCACGATTCATTGTATCGAGTTGCAGCCAGGTAAAGGTGCTCAGTTAGCACGTTCTGCTGGTACATCAGTGCAGTTGCTGGCACGTGAAGGTAGTTATGCTCAATTGCGTTTGCGCTCAGGCGAAGTTCGCCGTGTGCACGTGGATTGCAAGGCTACTTTAGGTGAAGTGGGTAATGAAGAGCATTCATTGCGTTCTATCGGTAAAGCTGGTGCAATGCGCTGGCGTGGTGTTCGCCCAACCGTTCGCGGTGTGGTGATGAACCCGGTTGATCACCCGCACGGTGGTGGTGAAGGACGTACTGCTGCAGGTATGAACCCAGTGAGTCCATGGGGTGTTAAAACTAAGGGTTATCGCACACGTAGCAGTAAACGTACAGATAATATGCGCGTTAGTCGTCGTCCAAGAAATGTAAGGTAATCAATATGGCACGTTCAATTAAAAAAGGACCATTCATTGATGGTCATTTGGCAAAAAAAGTAGAAGTTGCGGCAGCTGGCCGTGACCGTAAGCCAATTAAAACTTGGTCTCGTCGTTCTACAATTCTGCCAGATTTTATTGGTCTTACTATTGCAGTACATAATGGTAAGCAACACATTCCAGTGTTGATTTCTGAAAATATGGTAGGTCACAAGCTTGGTGAGTTTGCGTTAACGCGTACATTCAAAGGCCATGTTGCCGACAAGAAAGCTAAGAGATAGGACTGACGATGCAAGTATCTGCAATTTTAAAAGGTGTTCATCTGTCTCCGCAAAAAGCTAGACTGGTGGCAGACCTTGTTCGTGGCAAAAAAGTTGATCATGCGCTTGATATCTTGAACTTCACCCCTAAAAAAGGCGCTGAAATTATCAAGAAGGTAGTTGAGTCTGCGATTGCTAATGCTGAACATAATAACGGGGCTGATATCGATGAGTTGAAGGTTACTTCAATTTACGTTGATAAAGGCATTGTACTTAAACGTATTCGTCCACGTGCAAAAGGTCGCGCGGGTCGCATCACTAAGCCAACCTGTCACATTCATGTGACTGTCGGTAACTAAGGGATAATCATGGGTCAGAAAATTCATCCAATTGGTTTCCGTCTGAGTGTTCAAAAGAACTGGGCCTCACGTTGGTATGCCAATAGTAAAAACTTTCCAGCGATGTTGCAAGGCGACATCAAGGTGCGTGAATTTCTTAATAAGAAATTAGCAAGTGCAGCAGTGAGCCGTATTCTGATTGAGCGTCCTGCCAAGAATGCAAAAATTACTATCTACAGTGCCCGTCCAGGTGTTGTGATTGGTAAAAAAGGTGAAGATATCGAATCTTTGCGTGCATCTTTGCAAGGCTTGATGGGTATTCCAGTACATCTGAATATCGAAGAAGTACGCAAGCCTGAACTTGATGCAACTTTGATTGCGCAATCGATCGCTCAACAACTTGAAAAACGTGTGATGTTCCGTCGTGCCATGAAGCGTGCTATGCAAAATGCGATGCGCTTGGGTGCTCAAGGTATCAAAATCATGAGTTCAGGTCGTTTGAATGGTATCGAGATTGCACGTACTGAATGGTATCGTGAAGGTCGTGTGCCGCTCCATACATTGCGTGCTGATATTGATTACGGTGTGGCTGAAGCCTCAACGACTTACGGTATCATCGGTATTAAAGTATGGGTATTCAAAGGTGAGATATTTGCAGGTAATGCACAAGCGGCTGCTGCTGCAGTTGCGCCAACTGCTGAACCTGAAAAAAGAGTAAGAAAGGCGAGGGCTAAAGATGCTACAACCGTCTAGACAAAAATACCGTAAGATGCAAAAAGGCCGTAACAAAGGCATTGCAACGACGGGTAATAAAGTAAGTTTTGGTGATTTCGGCTTAAAAGCGATTGGTCGTGGACGTTTGACAGCACGTCAAATTGAAGCAGCGCGTCGCGTGATGACCCGTCACATCAAGCGTGGTGGTCGCGTGTGGATTCGTATTTTCCCTGATCAGCCAATTTCTAAAAAGCCTGCTGAAGTACGTATGGGTAACGGTAAAGGTAGTACTGAGTACTACGTAGCTCAAATCCAACCAGGTAAAATGTTATACGAGATGGACGGTGTTAGCGAAGAGCTAGCGCGTGAAGCGTTCCGTTTGGCGGCTGCTAAGTTGCCAATCGAAACGACATTCATGACACGCCAACTTGGTAGTTAAGAGAGGTACGCTAATATGAAAGCAACCGATTTAAGAGCAAAAAGCGTTGATGAGCTTAATGCAGAGTTGATTGAACTGCGCCGTGCGCAACTCTCACTTCGCATGCAATTGGCTACTCAGCAGTTAAATAAAGTAGATCAGCTAGGTAAAGTACGCAAAGATGTAGCGCGTGTTAAGACTGTATTGGCTGAGAAAGCAAAGCAGGCATAATATGACCGAAACAACAAAAGTAGTGCGTAGTCTTACTGGTCGCGTAGTGAGCGACAAGATGGACAAAACAGTGACTGTTTTAGTTGAGCGTAAAGTGAAGCATCCTTTGATTGGTAAAGTGGTTCGCCAATCTAAGAAGTTCCACGCGCATGATGAAGCAAACAGTTGCAAAGAAGGTGATGTGGTGACGATTGTAGAAAGTCGCCCATTATCAAAAACTAAAACTTGGGTAGTTAAGCAGGCCTAAGTTATTTTGCGCAATTACTGCAAAAGTAATTGCGCAACTGTTTTTAGCAATATATAATGTTTTGTTTTTCGGCGAGCGACTTTTATAAGTCATAAAGCTCTCGCCCCAATACTGACCGTGGTCTGTCGGCCTACATAGTTTCTAACTATAAATGGCTGGTGTTGGTTTTTACGGATTAAGTTGGAGATTATTCTCATGATTCAAATGCAATCTCGGCTAGAAGTTGCCGACAACACTGGTGCGCGCTCTGTGCAATGCATCAAGGTGTTAGGTGGCTCAAAACGTCGTTACGCTGGTATAGGTGATATCATCAAGGTGAGCATCAAAGATGCAGCGCCTCGTGGTCGCGTTAAAAAAGGCGAAGTATACAGTGCGGTTGTTGTGCGTACTGCTAAAGGTGTGCGTCGTCCAGACGGCTCTTTGGTTAAGTTCGACGGTAATGCAGCTGTGTTGTTAAATAACAAGCTGGAACCGATTGGCACGCGTATCTTCGGGCCAGTAACTCGTGAATTACGTTCAGAAAAATTCATGAAAATCGTTTCATTAGCGCCAGAAGTCTTGTAGGAGCTCACATGAATAAAATTCGCAAGGGTGATCAAGTCATCCTAAATACAGGTAAAGATAAAGGCAAGCAAGGTACAGTGTTAAGTATTCTTGACTCAGGCAAGGTTGTTGTGGAGGGTCTTAACTTGGTTAAGAAGCATGCAAAACCAAACCCGATGAAAGGTATTGCTGGTGGCATTATTGCTAAAGAAATGCCAATCGACATTTCTAACGTTGCTTTATTTAACAGTGCGACCCAAAAAGGTGATCGCGTAAGCTTTAAGACATTGGAAGATGGTCGCAAAATTCGCGTATTCAAATCTAATGGCGAAGCTGTGGACGCATAGGGGTAATCATGGCGCGTTTAAAACAATTTTATAAAGACTCAGTCGTTAAATCTCTGACTGAGCAATTTGGGTACACTTCAGTGATGCAAGTGCCGCGTATTGAGAAAATTACGCTTAATATGGGTGTTGGTGAGGCTGTTGCTGATAAAAAAGTGATGGAGCATGCGGTTGGTGATATGGAAAAAATTGCTGGTCAAAAGGCAATCGTTACCAAGGCCAAAAAGTCAGTTGCTTCATTTAAGATTCGTGATGACTACCCAGTTGGGTGTAAGGTAACTTTACGTCGCGAACGTATGTATGAGTTTCTGGATCGTCTGGTGACTGTTGCAATTCCTCGTACTCGTGACTTCCGTGGTATTTCTGCTAAATCATTTGATGGCCGCGGTAACTACAACATGGGTGTTAAAGAACAAATCATTTTTCCTGAAATTGAATACGATAAGATCGATGCAATTCGTGGGATGAATATTACTATTACAACTACTGCGAAAACGGATGAAGAAGCAAAAGCTTTGCTTGCTGCATTTAGTTTTCCTTTCAGGGGTTAAGAAATGGCTAAAACCTGTATGACAGAGCGCGAACTTAAACGTCGTGAAACTGTAAAAAAATTCGCAGCAAAACGCGCTGCGTTAGAGGCGATTGTTAATGATGAAAAGGCTGCTCCTGAAGAGCGTCGTGAAGCGCGCTTGAAAATTCAAGCTTTGCCACGCAATTCAAGTCCAGTACGTCTTCGTAATCGTTGTGCGTTAACTGGTCGCCCACGTGGTGTGTTTAGTAAATTTGGTATTGGTCGCAGCAAGTTGCGTGACCTGATGATGAGTGGCCAAGTGCCAGGCGTCACCAAAGCTAGCTGGTAATAGGGAGTAGATCTATGAGTATGAGTGATCCAATTGCCGATATGTTGACGCGTATTCGTAATGCGCAAATGGTCAATAAAGCGTCAGTAGTTATGCCTTCTTCAAATGTTAAGTCTGCTATCGCTAGCGTGCTTAAAGATGAGGGTTATATTGAAGATTTCGCGGTTCAAAAAGACGGCAATAAGGCGACTTTAAGTATTAGCCTTAAATATTACGCTGGACGTCCAGTTATTGAACGTATCCAGCGCATTAGTAAGCCTGGTCTGCGTGTGTATAAAGGGAGTCAAGAGATTCCTAAGGTAATGAATGGCTTAGGTGTGACAATTATGTCTACTTCTAAGGGTGTGATGACTGATCGTAAAGCTCAAGCTGCCGGTGTTGGTGGTGAAGTGCTGTGCGTAGTGGCTTAAGGAGAAGCAAATGTCACGTGTTGCTAAAAATCCAGTAGCTATTCCAGCAAAAGTTGAAGTGGTGCTGAGCGCTGATGCGATCAATGTAAGTGGTCCATTGGGCAAGTTAACTCAGGCCTTGACGGGTGCTGTAGTGCTTAAGCGCGAAGGTGATGCAATTACTTTTGCTGCAGCTAATGATGAAAAGCATTCGCAAGCAATGTCAGGCACTTTGCGTGCTTTGGTAGCGAATATGGTAAAAGGTGTATCAGAAGGCTTTACGCGTAAATTGACACTGGTTGGTGTCGGTTATAAAGCGGCTGCTCAAGGTGCGGTGTTGAATTTAGAATTGGGTTATTCACATCCTATTAGTTACAAGATGCCTGCTGGCATTACAGTTCAGACGCCTAGTCCGACTGAAGTTGTATTAACAGGAGTTGATAAACAAGTGATTGGTCAGGTTGCTGCAGAAATTCGCGCTTACCGTGCTCCAGAACCATATAAAGGCAAGAGTGTTCGTTATGCTG